>NZ_JBVIBK010000004.1:0-331186 GCF_055573455.1 Streptomyces sp. NPDC030183 | reverse complement strand
CTCGCCGAGATCGGCGCCACCGGAAAGCTGACCCGCGCCTACCGACCCCAGACGAACGGCAAGGTCGAACGCTTCAACCGCACCCTGCTCGACGAATGGGCCTACCTACGGCCCTACACCAGCAACACCGAACGCACCGCAGCCCTCGACACCTTCCTGCACACCTACAACCACCACCGCTGCCACACCGCCCTCGGAGGCCAGCCCCCGATCAGCCGTGTCAACAACCCTGCGGGTCAATACAACTAGGCCCTGTCGTCAAATTCCCACCTACCCCCCTTCGGGCGACGGCGGGAATGTGACGACAGGGCCTAGGAGCGTCCGGTGGAAGGTCGTTCACAAGCCACACGACATGAGCACGGAATGTGCCGAATGCCGGACGTCTCCCGTCGGATGCCTCGAATCCTGGGTTGCGGAACATGGCCGAGATTGCCCGTAAGTGGCCCATACATCCGCCGGATTTCTCCGCCGACGACCGAACCGGGCCATGTGATGTACGTCTCACCACACGCCCGGTCCGTCGACGGGTGTCCGGCCACCGAGCGGAGCCCGGCCCGGCCCCTACGGCCGCTGCCCCGGGAACGCGCCCGCGCCGAGCCGCTCGAAGCGCTCCTGGACGTTGGCGGCGAACGCCTGCTGCTCGGGGGCGGCGAACGCCTGGCCCGTGACGTTCATGGCGACTGTCAGCACACCGCTGATGGGCGCGCCGGGCGAGGTCCGCACGGGGGTGCACAGGAAGTCGAACTCCTGGGGCTGCGGGTAGTCGTAGGTGCCGAGGTGTGCGCGGGACAGGGTGGCCGCGCGGCCGCTGTGGAAGGCGTCGTCCATGGCGTTGAACACGCCGACGGCGTCCAGGTGCGGCAGGGCGAGACGGCCCGGGCTGAACTGCGGGACCATGCCGAACGCCTGGCCCTGCTTGCCGTTGGCGTAGCGCAGCAGGTGGTTGGGGCCCTCGGTGAGCATGATGGGGAAGGGCGCGCCGTCGAACACCGCGAACAGCTCCTGCTGCTGGGCGAGCAGGCTGTCGCGCAGCTTGAAGTCCGCGAGCAGGGTCTCGGAGAGTTCCTGCATGGCCTCGCGTATCCGGCGGTCCCACTGGCGCGGCTCGAAGTCGGCGACGCAGACGGTGCCGAGGATCATGCCGGTGTTGTCGCGCAGGGGGGTGCCGAGGTACGAGCGGACGCCCAGGTCGTTGACGAGGGGGTTGCCCTTGAACCTGGGGTAGTCGAAGACGTCGTCGAGGGCGAGCTGGGACCCCTGGGCGACCACATGGGGGCAGAAGCCGTAGTCGCCGGGTGCCTCACGGGACAGTTCGCTCAGGTCGAAGGGGATGGCCGGGCTGTCGGGGCCGACCTTCTCGCCGGGCGACGAGGTGGGGATGTACATGCCCCGGAACATCTGCCGCTCGTCATTGATGAAGTTCACCATGGCCAGGGGCGAGCGGGTGAAGCTGGCGGCGAGCCGGGCCACCCGGTCGAACGTGGCTTCCGCTTCCACGCTGTTGAGGCCGAGCACCTGCAGCCGTAGCCTGCGCTGTTCGCTCGCGCGGAGTGCCTGGTCGGATGAGGTCAGGGGATCCATACCGCAGATGAAAGCAGAATCTCCGACTCCACGGTTCACCACGGCCGTTAATTTCTGCCCCGGATGCCTCACAGACAACGGCTGTCCCTCTAGGCTGACTTGATGGACAGCGCCACCCGCGGCCCTGGCGGACCCCCTGCCACTCCGGTCCCGCTCTGTGGGCCAATCAGGAAGCCTGTCCAGATTTCTCCAAGTTTCAACCTTCGGCGATCACTTCCCGCCAAACCTTGAACGACAATCGAGCGGAAACGATTTTGCGTACGACAATCGTGCGGTGGTCCGGTTTTCGACGGTCGTGTGTGCGGTTTCGGCTGAACGAAAGGGTGTTGAGCGGTGGGGCGAGTGCGGTTCGGGCTGCGGACCCCCGGTCTCACATGTGGGCTGGAACACCCTTCCGCCCAAGACGTTTTCGCGCCAAGATCCACTGAGCGCATTGCGCCGCAGTACAGCTTCCGGGACGGTCGGCCACCGTTCCGGTTAGGGACCTGTCACCGACAGGCCCCGGGGCCCGTCGTCGACGGGCCTGAGTGAGGGCGCCCTGCCCCGCTGATCCACGGGGGACCCGGTACGAGGACGTCCGGGTGGCCACTTCAGACTCATGAACCTGAAACATGCTCAACCTCCGCCACACTCGGGGGCCCCGGGGCCACGCGGAGGTCGAGCGCGCCATCACTCAGGCACATCGACGCACAGGCGAAGGAGAGGTCCGTTGAAGAAGTCGGACGTGGACGCACGGTCCGTGGCAGTGATCGGCATGGCCTGCCGACTCCCGGGGGCCGCGGGGACCGACGAACTGTGGGAGCTGCTGCGCGACGGCGTGGACGCCACCAGCGAGACCCCGCCGGAACGCTACGACGTGGACGCCCTGCACGACCCCCGGCCGGGCCCCGGCAAGCTGGCCAGCCGGCGTGCCGGATACGTTCAGGCGGCGGAGTTCGACGCCGAGTTCTTCGGTCTGTCCGCCACCGAGGCCGTGGAACTGGACCCGCAGCAGCGCCTGTTGCTGATGACCACCTGGGAGGCCCTGGAGGACGCGGGCCAGCGGCCGGACGCCCTGGCGGGCAGCCGTACCGGGGTCTTCGTGGGCAACGCCCGTGCCGACTACCTGGAGCGGGCCCTGCGGCTCGGCCCCGACGGGGTGACCGCCGCCCAACTGCACAACTTCCGCTCGCTGCTGCCCGCCCGGCTCTCCCACTTCTTCGACCTGCGCGGCCCCAGCATGGTCGTCGACACGGCGTGCTCGTCCTCGCTGACCGCCGTGCACAGCGCCGTGCAGAGCCTGCGCGCCAAGGAGATCCCGCTGGCCGTGGTCGCCGGCGTCAACCTCAAGCTCCGCCCCGACGAGGGCCAGGTGATGACCGCCGCCGGGGGGATGTCCGCCGACGGGCGCAGCAGGTTCGGTGACGCGAACGCCGACGGGCACGCGCCCAGCGACGGTGTCGCCGTCGTCGTGCTGAAGCCCCTCACCGACGCGCTCGCCGACGGCGACCGGATCCGCGCCGTCATCCAGGGCAGCGCCGTCGGCAACGACGGCGGCACCAGCGACTCGGTGCTCAACCCCTCCCTCACCGGCCAGCTCGACGTGCTGCGCTGGGCCTACGAGGACGCCGGGATCGACCCCGCCGACGTCGACTACGTCGAGGCGCACGGCTCCGGCTCCCCCGTGTTCGACCCGCTGGAACTGACCGCGCTCGGCCAGGTGCTGGGCGAGGGGCGCCCGGCCGAGCGGCCGCTGCTGGTCGGCTCGGTGAAGTCGAACATCGGTCACGCGGAGGCGGCGGGCGGACTGGCCGGGCTGATCAAGGCGGTGCTCTGCCTGGAGCACGGCGAGGTGCCGGCCAGTCTCCATGTGGAGACCCCCCACCCGGAGGTCGCCTGGGACGAGCTGCGGCTGGAGATACCCCGCTCCCTGCGCCCCCTGCCCGACCGCGGCCGTCCGGCTGTCATGGGCATCTCCGGTCAGGGTTCCTCCGCCCTCAACGCGCATGTCGTCCTGCGCCAGGCCGAGCCCTCCAGGGAGACGTTCAAGGAGCGGCTCATGGCGGTGCTGTCGATCACCACCTATGTGCTCCCGCTCTCCGCCCGGACGCCCGCCGCGCTGGACGCGCTGGCCCGGTCGTACGCGGAGTACCTCGGTGACGGCGGGGCGGGCGCCGGGTACCCCGTGCGGGACATCTGCTTCAGCGCCGCGCTGCGCCGCCGCCACCACGAGCACCGGATGGCGGTGTCCGGCGCCACGCACGCGGAACTGGTGGCCGCGCTCTCCGGGGCGCCGGGCGCGCAGGGCGCGCACAGCGCCCGCGAGGTCGCCGACCGCTACCGCGCGGGCGAGGAGGTGGACTGGGAGAAGGAGTTCAAGGAGTTCAGGAAGGGCGCCCGCTTCGTCCCCCTCCCCCACTACCCCTGGCAGACCAAGCGGTACTGGCCCGGCGAGAGCGCCTCCGGCGGCGGGGACCCGGAGAGCGACCTGTCCTCCTGGCTGCTGCGGGAACACGCCCGCACCGGCTTCGACGACGGCTCCACCCTCACCGAGATCGGCATCGACTCGCTCGCCCGGCTCCGTATCGTGGTGGAGCTGACCAAGCGGTCGGGCCAGGAGGTCGACCCGGAGGAGTTCGGCCGTCTGCGCACGGTGGGCGAACTGCGCGAGTGGACCCGTGAGCTGGAGGCCGCGGCCCGATGAGCGCCCGCCCCGGGGTCGGCACACCCGACCCGAACAGACCCGGCCCGGTGAAGCCCGGGCAGGACACCACCCCGCAGACCCTGTACGGCTGGTTCGCCCGCTCCGCCGAGGAGTTCGCGGACGAGGTCGCGCTGGAGGTCGAGGACCGGCGGCTGACCTACGCCGAGTTGCGGGACCTGGCCGAGGGGATCGCCGCCCGGCTGCTCACGGCCGCCGGGGCCGACCGGCCCCGGCGCATCGGGCTGCTGGCCGGCAGGTCGGTCGCCGCGTACGCCGGGTATCTCGCGATCCAGCGGACGGGGGCCGCCGTCGTCACCCTCAACCCGGAGCACCCGGCGGGCCGTACCGCCGGGATCGTCCGGTCGGCCGGACTGGACCTGGTCGTCACGGACACCGCGGACGTCGACGTGGAGGTGCCGCGGCTCGTCCTGGACGAGCGGGAGCTGGCGGCGATCGGCGCGGGGCCCCGCCCGGACGCCGAGTGGCCCCGGGTGGGACCGGAGGATCTGGCGTACATCGTTTTCACCTCCGGTTCGACCGGGGCGCCGAAGGGCGTGCCGATCACCCACCGGAACATCTCCGCCAATCTCGCTCATGTGGCGCCCCGGTACGGCGTCGGGCCCGGCAGCCGGATGTCACAGACGTTCGAGCTGACCTTCGACGCCTCGGTGCACGACCTGTTCGTGGCCTGGGCGGGCGGGGCGACCCTGGTGGTGCCGGCCCGCAGTCAGCTGCTGTCACCGGTCAAGACCGTCAACGCCCTGCGTCTGACGCACTGGTTCTCGGTGCCCTCGCTCATCACCTTCGCCTCCCGCCTCGGCACCCTGAAGCCGGGCAGCATGCCCACCCTGCGGTGGACGATCTTCGGAGGCGAACCGCTGCCCCTGGCCGCGGCCCGCGAATGGCGGGAGGCCGCCCCGAACAGCGAGCTCGACGTGCTGTACGGCCCGACGGAGCTGACCATCTCCTGCACCGGCTACCGCTTCCCCTCGGACCTCGCCGACTGGCCGGACACCCCGAACGGCACGGCACCCATCGGCCGCTGCTTCCCCACCCTGGACTTCCTGCTCCTGGACGAGGACGGCGAGCCCGCCGACACCGGGGAGCTGTGCGTGCGCGGCCCCCAGCGCTTCCCCGGCTACCTGGACCCCGCGAACGACGCGGGCCGCTTCGTCCCGGCGGGCGACGGCGCAGGCACGGTCGAGAGCACCGGCACGGTCAGCGAGTCCGACTGGTACCGCACCGGCGACCGGGTCGCCCTGCGGGACGGGCAGCTGATCCACCTGGGGCGCACCGACCACCAGGTGAAGATCCGCGGCCATCGCATCGAACTCGGTGAGATCGAGGCGATGCTGCGCGAACAGGGCGGTGTGCGCGAGGCGGTCGTGCTCGCCGTGCCCGCCGCCGACGGCGAACCGGAACTGGAGGCCGCCGTCAGCGGCACCGGCTGCGACCCCGGACGGCTGTTCGCCGGACTGGGCTCCCGGCTCCCTCCTTATATGCTGCCGCGCCGGATCACCGTCCTCGACGAGCTCCCGCTCAACCCCAACGGCAAGATCGACCGCCGGGCCCTCCTCACCGAACTCACCCGAACCCGCTGACCCTTCCCCCCCACCCCGCCGGCATCTCCCCGCCCTCCCCGGAACCCTCACCCGGACCGGGAGGGACCACCCCGCCCCCCGGGGAGCGATGAAAGGGGAAGCAGGGAAGCTCCCCTTCCGTCCCCTCCCGTCTCCCGGCGCCCCACCGCCCGACCGAATCCCCCGCCCGCTCCGACCTCACGCACCGTCCACCCGCCACCCGGGGGCCGGCCCGACCCCCGGCCCCGGCCCCACCCGACTCTCCGATCCCGTCACCCATGAACCCCCGAAGCCGCGCCATCCCCCCACCCGCCGCGCACCGCCCCCTCCCCCGGGGCGTCCGCACGCGGCCCGGGGGCGTCCGCACGCGCTTCCCGGGGGTTCTCGCGTTCCCGGAGGGACCGGCCGCACCCGGCGTGCCGGTCCCCCTACCGTTCGCCGGTGCCCCCGCCCCCTCCGCCGGCGCGTCCGCTCCCCTTCCGACATTCACCCACGTAGTGAGGCCCACATGTTCGACGCCATCGTGGTAGGGGCGCGCTGCGCCGGAGCCCCGACCGCCATGCTGCTGGCCCGCGCCGGCCACCGCGTCCTCCTGCTCGACAAGGGGGTCTTCGGCTCGGACACCCTGTCCACCCACCTGATCCACCAGCCGGGGGTCGCCGCCCTCGCCCGCTGGGGCCTCCTCGACGCCGTGCGCGCCACCGGCTGCCCGCCGCTCGACCATGTGACCTACGAGGTGGCGGACATACGGCTGGAGGGCTGCGCCCGCGGGGTGGACGGGCAGCGCGCCGCGTACGCGCCCCGGCGCCGGGTCCTCGACCCGCTCCTGGTGGAGGCGGCGGTCGCGGCCGGGGTCGAGTACCGCGAGAAGTGCGCGGTCACCGCCCTGCTGCACGACACCTCCGGCCGGGTCGTCGGCGTGGAGGGCAGACACGAGGGACGGCCCTTCACCGAGCGCGCCCGCCTGGTCGTCGGCGCCGACGGCATGCGCTCGACCGTCGCCGACCTCGCCAAGGCCCCGTTCACCGTCGAGGACGACCGGATGACCTGCGCGTACTACGCCTACTACACCGACGTACCGGCCGCGTTGGAGCTGTACGAGGCCACCGGGTCCTGGGTGGCGGCCGTCGCCACCCACGACGACGCGACCCTCGTCCTCGCCTACTTCCCGCAGGCGCGCTTCGACGAGATCCGCTCCGACGCCTCCACGGCGTATCTGGAGCAGGTCCGCACCACCGCGCCCACCCTGTACGAACGCATCGCGGGCCGGGAGCCGGTGGAGCGGCTGCGGGGGACGGGCGACCAGCAGAACTTCTTCCGGCGGGCGGCGGGACCCGGTTGGGTCCTGGTCGGGGATTCCGGGCACCACAAGGACTCGATCACCGCCCGGGGGATCACTGACGCGTTTCAACAAGCGGAATCCCTGGCGAAGCACGCCGGCCCCCGGCTCGGCGGCGACCCGACGGCCCTCGACGCGGCGCTGGCCGCCTACGCCGAGGAACGTGACGCGGCTCTCACTCCGGGGTACGAAGCGACTTTGGGGGTTGCCCGACTGGAGCCGCACGAGCAACGATTGTCCCTGTTGCGGGCCGTGCGGCAGGACCCGGAACTGACGTCCATCTACTTCGACACGGTGGCCGGTATCGGCACGGCGAGCGCACTGTACACCCCCAAGCTGCTCGCTCTTTTGTGATCTTCGTCAACTCATGTCCGGGAGCGATCAGTTGCGGTCAAGCGGATGCTGACGGTCAGGCACGGGGCCTGATACGGTTCCCCACGGCCGCTGACATTTGCCGACGGCGTGTCAAGTCGGCGCACAGGGGGGATGTCGGGCAACGCGCGCCACCCCTGACCGCCATCGGATTTTCGCTGTCGTACGAGGAATCAGATGCCAGGCACCCGCGACCGGCGGACACGTCATCGGTCCGCCTCTCGCACATCCCTCCGGTACTCGTTCGTCGTGCCGTTCGTCGTTCCCGCGGTCCTCGCCACGGGAATCTGGGGCTACACGGCGGCCGGACTCGTCGACGAGCAGATCCAGTTGCGGGCCGAGTCGGACCGCGCCGACTCCGTCGCCGGGCCCGCGCGGACCGTGCTGTCCCGTCTCCAGGAGGAGCGCCGGCTGACGGCCGTGTGGCAGTCGAGCCGCGCCGGGTCGGACCGGTCGAAGCTGGACGCGGCGCGGGAGAAGACGGACGCCGCGGTCACGTCGTACCGCAAGGCGTCCATGTCCGCCCTCGACACCACCCGGCTGCGGAACCTGGCCGAGAAGCTCGACGCGGCGCTGGACGACCTCACGGACCGGCGTTCGGCGATCGACGACCGGGAACTCGACGGCGACGGCGCCTTCCAGTACTTCACCGGTGCCGCGCAGGCCGGGGTGAACCTGTTCGGCGCGGCCGTCAGCAGCGACGACGGAGGCCGCGCGCACTCGGCCGAGGCCACCACGGCGGTCGTCCGGCTGACCGAGATGCTCTCCCGCGAGGACGCGCTGATCTCCGGCGCGCTGCCCTCGCGCAAGCTGACCCCGCAGGCGCGCACCCGGTTCTCCCAGTACCTGGCGATCCAGCAGGAGATCCGCGCCGCGCTCGACGCCCGCGAGCTGCCCGCCGGGGGCGCCGCCTCCTACGGGGAGATCACCGACAGCCCGCAGTGGACCACCATCGGCGTCGTCGAGGACGCCATGGCCAACGGCGAGGGCACCACCCTGCCCCGGCAGGCACCGACCTGGCCCGGCGCCAGTGAGGGCGTCATCGGCGATCTGCAGGCGCTGGGCGCCGAGTCCGTGCGCGGTCTCGCCGACGCCGGTTCGGAACGCGCCGACGATCTGCTCCTCGCCACCCTGCTGGGTTCCGCCGCCACCCTGGCCGCGCTGACCGCCGGGGCACTGCTGGCCGCCCGCGGCCGGCGCTCCACGCTGCGCCGGATCACCGACCTCCAGCGCAGGACCGAGGAACTGTCGGACGTCTGGCTGCCGCAGCTGCTGGCCCGAATAGAGCGCGGCGAACGAATAGAACCCGAGTCCCTCGCCGCCGGCCGGCAGCCCTCGGCGGACGAGATGGAGCGGCTCGCCGGCGCCATCGAGCACCTGGGGCGGGTCGCCGCCGAGAGCGCGGTGCGCCAGAGCCTCGGCCGGGAGGGCTCCGAGAAGGTCTTCGCCCAGCTGATCCGCCGTACGCAGATCCTGATCCACCGTCTCATCTCGCTCCTGGACGACCTGGAGCGCAAGCACGAGGACTCCGACCTGCTGAAGGACATCTTCAAGGTCGACCACCTCGCCACCCGTGTCCGCCGGCACGCGGAGAACCTGGTGATCCTCTCCGGTTCGCCGCCCACCCGCCGGATGACCGCGCCCGTCTCCATCACCGACGTCATGCGCAGCGCGGTCGCGGAGACCGAGGCGTACACCCGCGTCAAGATCAAGAACCAGCCGGCCGACCGGCGGCTCGCCCTGACCGGGCGGGCCGTGTCGGACGTGACGCATCTGCTCGCCGAACTCATCGAGAACGGCACCAGCTTCTCGCCGCCGGACACCCAGGTGTTCGTCAGCGCCACCAAGGTCGCCAAGGGCCTGGCCATCCACGTCGAGGACCACGGCCTGGGTGTGCCGGAGGAGTTGCGGCACAAGGCGAACCACCTCCTCGCCCATCCGCCCAAGCTCGACATGACCGCCCTGGGCGAGGACCCGCGCCTCGGGCACTTCGTGGTGGCGCGGCTCGCCGAGCGCAACAACATCAAGGTGGAGCTGCGCGAGTCGGTGTACGGCGGCACCCTCGTCGTCGTCCTGCTGCCGGCGGACCTGCTGGAGGAGGTGGACTCGCCGGTCCTCGACCAGCTCACGTCGGCGGCCGCCGCGTCGGCCATGGCGCCGGTGTCGTCCGGCAGCGGCGAGCGGGCCGGACTCGGCGGAGGCGGGCGCGCCGTCTCCGAGGTGTCCGAGCCGCAGCCCGCCGGGGTGCTCGCGGGCGTGGGCGCCGGTGCCGTCTCCGGCGGCGCCGACCCGCTGGCGGCTCCCGGGAACCTGCTGACGGACACCCGGATGCCGGACTACAGCGGATTCCCCGACTACGGAGGCGCCGGTCTGCTGCCACCCGAGGCGGCGCCCCCGATGCCCCGTTCCGCGGGCACCACCGACTGGGCTCCCCCGCAGGGGCCCGCCCCGCACCACACCCCGCCGGCCGGGCAGACCACCGCGCCGCACACCACCATGACCAGTGGTGGCGGCACGGCCGGCACGGCACACCAGGGTCCGGGCGCCGGCCACGGCGGCGGATCCGAGTACGGTTCCGGCACCCGGATGAGCGCCGGAACGGAGTACGGGACCGGAAGCGGGCCCCAGTACGGAGGCGGAGGTGGTGCCGGGCTGGGGCCCGCCACCACGGGGCCGGGTGCCATGACCGGGCACTCCTCCCCCGCCGCGTCCGGCCGGGACACCTCCTCCGGGCCCCTGACCACGCCCCAGGTCCTGCCCCAGCGGACCCGGGGAGCGAGCCTCGCACAGCAGCTCCGCAAGGAAGCCGCGGACGGTCTGCGCGAAGGCGACACCGAGGCGGGCCTCTCCCCCGACGCCTCGGCCCGCGCCATGATCGCGATCCAGCAGGGGCTGAAGCGGGCCCGGCTCTCCGAGCCGGGCGCGCCGGACGGCATCGACGACCGGCAGGCACCACCGCGCGGCCCCGGCGCCACCTGACGGGCGCTTCCCCCGGCGCCCCACCCCCCGGCGCACCCCCCGATGGCGCCACCTGACCGGCGCTTCCCCTGGCGCCGACTAACTGTGAGGAACATTCAGCAATGACTGAGCAGGTACACCCCGGTCCCCAGCTGGACTGGCTCCTGGACGGACTCGTCGAGCGGATTCCGGAGATCCGCTGCGCCGTCGTGCTGTCCGGGGACGGCCTTCTCATCGGAAAGTCGAGGGACATCCGGCGTGACGACGCCGAGCACCTGTCCGCCGTCGGTTCCGGCATGCACAGCCTGGCCCGGGGCGTGGCGCGCCACTTCCACGGCGGCGAGGTGCAGCAGACCGTCATCCAGATGGAGCGGGCCTTCCTCTTCGTGACGGCCGCCGGCCGGGGCGCGCGGCTGGCCGCGATCGCCTCGGAGGAGGTGGACGTCGGCATGATGGCGTTCGAGATGGGAACTCTGGTCAAGCAGGTCGGCAAGTACCTGAGTGCCGCACCACGCGTGGAGACCCCGTCCGGTTACGTCCAGGATGCGTGAGCCTCGATGGCTCGACGATGAGCAGGCCGGACGTCATGTCCGGCCGTACGCCATCACCGGTGGCCGTACCCGCCACAGCAGACATCACTTCACGCTGATCACGCTGGTGGTCTCCCGGTTCACCCATGAGTCGGAGCAGGACCACTTAGAGCCGGAGGCCATGGCGATCCTCGCGCTGTGCCGCGACCGCGCCGTCGCGGTGGCCGAGATCGCGGGGACCCTGGACCTCCCGGTGAGCGTGGTCAAGGTGCTCTGTGGCGACCTCCTCAACGCCGAGCTGATCATTGTCCAGGCCCCGCCCGCGCTGACCGAGCAGCCGAGCGTGGATCTCATCGAAAGGGTGATGGATGGTATCCGTCAGCTCTGAGCCGATCCTTCCCACCGCCTTGAAGATCCTCATCGCGGGCGGTTTCGGCGTCGGCAAGACCACCATGGTGGGCTCGGTGAGCGAGGTGGCCCCGCTGGAGACCGAGGAGCGCATCACCGCGGCGAGCGTGGGCGTGGACGACCTCGCGGGCGTCGAGAGGAAGACCTCGACCACGGTCGCCATGGACTTCGGGCGCATCACCATCTCGCCCGAGCTGGTGCTCTACCTCTTCGGAACGCCGGGCCAGGACCGGTTCTGGTTCATGTGGGACGACCTGTCGACGGGCGCGCTGGGCGCCGTGGTCCTCGCCGACACCCGGCGGCTGGACGCGTCGTTCGCCTCGATCGACTTCTTCGAGTCCCGCGACATCCCGTTCGCCGTCGGCGTCAACTGCTTCGACGGCCGCCGGGAGGCGACCGCCGAGCAGGTCCGCCAGGCCCTCGACCTCGACCCGTCGACGCCGGTCGTCCTGTGCGACGTGCGGGAGCGCCAGTCCAGCAAGACGGTCCTGCTGGCGGTGCTCGAAGCGGCCCGCGCCCAGGCGGAGGCCAGGCTCACGGCAAGCGGACACCTCTGACGACCGGGTGCCGCTCAGGCACCCGACTCGACCGGCACAGGAGCAGGGTGGAAGGTCACGCCGTCGGAGGGGCGGGCTCGGCGGTTTCCCGGCCCTCCGACGGCAGTTCTGCCCAGACGACGCGACCGGACCGTTGTGGGGTCTCGCCGACCCCCCAGTCGCTGCTGAGCATGCCGACCAGCATGAGCCCGCGTCCGTTCTGGTCGTCGGGTCCCGGTCGGCGTCGGGCGGGCAGGGCGTGACCGCGGTTCTGGTCCTCGACCTCGATGCGGAGCCGCTGCCCGGTCAGGCGCAGCCGACACACGATCCACTCGCTGGTGGTGTGGGTCAGCGCGTTGGTGACGAGTTCTGAGGTGATGAGGAGGGCGTCCTCGCGGATGTCCGGAGCGACTTCCCACTCCCCGAGCAGTTCGCGGACCGTTCCGCGGGCCTCACCCGCCGACAGGGGAACCGCGGGCAGCCCGAACACGCCCGCTCTGTGCGGCTCGTAGGCCGCCTCGGTGGTGGGCGGACAGATGGCCGGAGGTAACCGGTCCGACGACTGGGGGAGGAGGGGCGGAGCCATCGCCGTATGCCTTTCGTGGGCTCGTCGCACCGTCAGTGGTGCCGGTGCCACGGCCGACCTCGCCCTGCACCGCGAAAGTCGTGCAACTCGCGTCGCGCAGCGCTGAGTTGCGGCCACATCTCCCCCAACCTGGCCGCTCAGCCCCAGCGTTCACCGAAGCCGTGGCGGTGGTCCCACTCTGGCATCCGTGAACAACACCTCGCAACCAGCAAGTTGAAATTTGCAATTCGCCGATCGCAGGAGGCCACCGTTCGAGCCAAGATCGTGCCAGACTGCGTCGACGAGGCGAGGAGGTGGGCGTGACCGCGGAGACCGACTGGGGCGGGGCCCCCTCCGTACTGCGCATGATCCTCGGCCGGCAGCTGGAGGAACTGCGCACCCGCGCCGGGCTCACGTTCGAGCAGGCCGGTGAGGCGATCGGGGTGAGCCACTCCACGATCCGCCGGATGGAGGCCGCCAAGGTCGCCAGGCTGCGCCTGCCGGACGTGGAGAAGCTGCTCCAGGTCTACGGGGTGAGCGACCGGCAGGAGATAGAGACCTTCCTCAAGTCGGTCCGCGAGGCCAACAAGCGCGGCTGGTGGCACACCTACCGGGACGTCCTGCCCGACTGGTTCGCCGCGTATCTGAGCCTGGAGCAGGCGGCGCTCCAGATCCGCGCGTACGAGGCGCAGTTCGTGCACGGGCTGCTGCAGACCGAGGCGTACGCGCGGGCCCTGCTGGGCGCCGGCAACCCGCACGCGGCGACCGAGGCGACGGAGCGCCGGGTGGCGCTGCGGATGCGCCGCCAGGAACTGCTCACCCGGGAGCAGCCGCCGCGGCTGTGGGTGATGATGGACGAGACGGTGCTCCGGTGGCCGGTGGGCGGACCGGACGTGATGCGCGCCCAGATCGACCATCTGATCGAGCTGAATCGGCTGCCGCATGTGACGGTGCAGCTGATGCCGTTCCGGAACGGCCCGCATCCGGCGATGCGGGCCGGGGCGTTCCACCTCTTCCGGTTCAAGGCCCCCGAATTGCCGGACATCGTCTATCTCAACGGTCTGGTGGGCGCGGTGTATCTCGACAAGGGGGACGACGTCGTCGTCTACCGCGAGGCCCTGGACCGGCTGGGCGCGCAGTCCGCGCCGCCCCGCAAGACCGAGGCCCTCCTCGGCGCCCTGCGCAAGGAGCTCTGACGTGCGTCACGACATGTCCCAGGAAGTGCGCCCCTCGATACGTGACCTTCGCGATGTACGCAACGGCGTGCCGGCCTGCGACCTCGGCGCCCACGACTGGCGCCGCCCCTGGAGCGACGACGCCGGCGGCGCCTGCGTGGAGGTGAAGAGTCCTCCTGTGAACTCCCTTGCTGCGAGGCTGTGTTGACGCACCATTTGCTGAACCGGGGTTCGGCGCACACCGGCTCCGGTCCTTGCCCACCGTGCACCTGGACGAAACGACCTGATGGGAGGGGCGGCGTTGCCCGACAACGGATGGCCGGCCGACCGGATCGACACCGAGCACGCGCACTCGGCACGCATCTACGACTACATCCTCGGCGGGAAGGACTACTACCCGGCCGACAAGGAGGCCGGTGACGCCATGGCGCGCGAGTGGCCGGCCCTGCCGGTCCATATGCGCGCCAACCGCGACTGGATGAACCGGGCGGTGCGCTGGCTCGCCGAGAAGGCCGGCATACGCCAGTTCCTCGACATCGGAACCGGCATCCCCACCTCACCCAACCTCCACGAGATCGCCCAGTCGGTGGCCCCCGGGTCGCGGGTGGTCTACGTGGACAACGACCCCATCGTCCTCACCCTGTCCCAGGGGTTGCTGTCCAGCACCCCCGAGGGCAGGACCGCGTACATCGAGGCCGACTTCCAGGACCCGGACGCCGTGCTCGGCTCCCCCGACTTCCTGGAGACCCTCGACCTCGGCGAGCCGGTCGCCCTCACCGTGATCGCGATCGTCCACTTCGTCCTGGACGAGGACGACGCGGTGGGCATCGTGCGCCGGCTCCTGGAACCCCTGCCCTCGGGCAGCTATCTCGCGATGACCATCGGCACCGCCGAGTTCGCGCCGGATGAGGTGGGCCGGGTCGCCCGTGAGTACGCGGCCCGCGACATGCCGATGCGGCTGCGCACGATCGACGAGGCCCATGAGTTCTTCGAGGGCCTGGAGCTCGTCGAGCCCGGCATCGTCCAGGTCCACAAGTGGCACCCGGACGGCACCGGGGAGCAGGACATCCGCGACGAGGACATCGCGATGTACGGGGCGATAGCCCGCAAGCCGTAGCCGCGTGCCGTGCCGACCGGCCGCCGTGCGCCCCAGGGGCACGCTGCGGCCGGATCCGGGCGCCGGCCCGGCGGGGGCCGGCGTCAGCCCGGCGAGCTGGGCAGCGTGGTGCCAGGTCAGCCCGGTGGGCTGGTCAGCGTGGTGCCGGGCCCGTGCTGCAGCGGACGATGAGTTCGACCGGGACGACCTGTTCGGTGTCCGCCGAGGGCTCCTCCGTGTCGGCCGCGTCGTCCAGCTGGGTCAGGAGCAGCCGCAGCGAGCGGGTGCCGATCTCGGAGTAGTCGGTGCGGATGGTCGTCAGCGGGGGCAGCAGATGCGCGGCCTCGGGGATGTCGTCGTAGCCGACCACGCTCACGTCGTCCGGGACGCGGCGGCCCGCCTCGTGCAGGGCCCGCAGCAGACCGAGGGCCATCTGGTCGTTGGAGACGAAGACGGCGGTGACGTCCGCTCTGTCCGCGAGCCGCCGCCCCAGCGCGTAGCCGGAGTCGGCGCTCCAGTCGCCGGCGAGCGGTGCGTGGACGGGGACGCCGGCCCGGATGAGGGTCTCGCGCCAGCTCGCGGCGCGCCGTTCGGCGGAGGTCCAGCCGGTGGGTCCCGCGATGTGCCAGACCGTGGAGTGGCCGAGGCCGAGCAGATGCTCGGTGGCCAGCCGCGCGCCGGCCCGGAAGTCCGACGACACCACGGGCGTGCCGTCGCCGAGACCGTTGTCCAGCATCACCAGCGGGGTGTCGGGGCGGGCACCGGCCAGCGCGGTCGCCACCGGGCGCTGGGGGGCGATGGCGATGATCCCGTCGGCGCCCTCGGCCGAGAGCCGGTCCACCGCCTGGACGACCGTGTCGCGGTCCGCCGTGTCCAGCGCGATGGAGCTGACCAGGTAGCCGGCGTCCTGGGCCGCCGTGTTGATCGCGGTGAGTGTGGAGGCGGGGCCGTAGCGGGCCGCGTCGAACGAGATCACGCCGAGCATGCGGGTGCGGCCGCTGGCGAGGGAGCGCGCGCTGCGGCTCGGGCGGTAGCCGAGGGTGCGCATCGCGGCGCGCACGGCCTCGCGGGTCTCGGGACGTACCGCCGGGTTGTCGTTGAGGACGCGGGAGACCGTCTGTTTGGAGACGCCGGCGAGCCGGGCCACGTCGTCCATCACCGGCCGGGAGCCGGCGAAGTTCCGTCTGCTGCGGCTGCCGGTGGGTCTGGGGCCGCCGGCCGCACCGGCGTCCCCGGCCGCGGTGCCGTCCGTGGTGCTTCGGGGCATGCGGCGCTTCCTTCTTCGACGGGGGGCGGGACGGCGTCCCGCCGGGGTTCTCAGAATAGGTGGGTGCGGCGCCCGGGGCGCCGGGGAGCCGAGGGGAGGCACGGGCGCGGACCCCTGCCTCCCGGCCTCGCGGTCAGGCCGCGCGTAACCGCAGGGTATGGACGGTGAGCCACTCCACCCGGTCGATCCGGGCCGGCAGCGGGGAGTCGCCGGCCCGGCCCGGGATGTACACCGGCGCCCCCGCGGGCAGCGGCAGGATCCGCAGCCTGAGGCCCGACGTCCGCGGGTCCCCTGCCGTCCGCAGCCGGTCCACGGCGAGGTCCCAGACGCGTCCGGAGAAGAACTGGTCGGCGACGAGCCGGTCCCCGACGTACGCGCGGCCGGTGTCGCCGGTCCAGTGGATCCGGAGCAGGGTGCCGGGCGGCAGATCGTCCGGCACGGGCACGTGGTACTCGGCGGCGACGGTGTCGTAGTGCTCGTCGGCCGGGGCACTGGCCCGCCCGAGCACACCGGTCGCGGTCGGCGGTGCCTCACCCGCCGGTCGCACCAGGACCACGGGCAGGGTCCGGCCCGCCTCGGCGTCGAGGCTGCCCGGGCCCTCGGTCGCCGCCGCGACCACGGTGAAGCGGGTGAACACCCCGTCCGCCGTCTCCTTCACCGTGCCCCCTGCCGTCACCGGCGGCGCGTGCGGCGCGGGCAGCACCGCGAACGACGGTTCCGGGGATGTGCTGTGCACCCGTACCTCGTCCCGGTGCGTGTCGAAGACGACGCCGCCGTCGCAGAGGACCAGCCGGTCGGCGCCCCAGGCGGGGCCCCGGTAGGCGGTACGGGCCGTCGCCGCGTCCAGGACGAGGAGGTCGACCCGGCGGCCGTCGGCGGTGTCCACCTCGACGAGGGCGTCGGTGCCGGGCCGCAACCCGGTGACGAGGAGGCGGTCCCCGACGGTGGTCAGGTCGCCGGAGGGCACCCGCACCGCCTTCACCGACCGGGTGTCCAGGGCGAGTTCGGGGGCGATGCCGTCGACGGCGGCCAGCACCAGCACCGGCCGACCGGGACCTGTGTCACCGCCGGGACCTGTGTCACCGCCGGCCCCGGCGCCCTCGCCGCTGCCCTCGACCACGCACACCACCTGCGCCGTGGCCCACTCCAGCCGCAGTCCGCCGAGGTCGAGCCGGAGCGGCCAGCAGAAGTACGCGCCCTGCGGGACGGTGACCGGCGTGGACGGCAGGGTGAGGGGCGGGGCGCCGGGGAAGTCGACCGTGAAGGAGACGTCCGTGTGGTCCGGCAGCGGCTCGTGCGGCTGGTGGTTGTTGACGAAGAGGAAGCCGGAGCGCCCGTCACCGCGCACCGCCCAGCGCAGGGTCTCCCGGTCGTCCTGTCCCGTCGGCCGCCGCTCGGGCAGGACCGACGTCATGGGGGCGATGCGCTGCCCGAAGTCGGCCAGCATCAGGTGCTGGAGGCGGAGTTCGTGGTAGGAGGGGCGGTACTGGCCGTACTCGCCGAGCGGGGCCTGGAAGTCATAGGTGAGCAGGGGCAGGTCGTTGGGGTAGCCGGTGGCGTGGGACTCCTGGAGGTACGTGGTGCTCCCCCGGGGGTTCGTTCCGCCGTGGAACATGTAGTAGCCCTGCCACACCGAGCCGCAACCGATCTTGGTGAGGCCCAGGGCGCCGATGTCGGCGGCGTCGACGCGCGGCCTGCGGTGGTAGGCGACGGCCATACCGCCGCCCAGCTCGCAGGTCGCCCAGGGGAACCGGTCGGCCAGCGCCTCCGGGTCGCCGCCCCGTACCGTCGTCGGGCGCAGGTCCGCGCCGATGCCCTCGTCGTCGCGCTGATGGGTGAAGAAGAAGTGCTTGCGGCAGGTGTCGGGCCAGCCGCCGTCGGCCTCGGTCCAGAAGGTCTCGGTGTAGCCGCCGTACAGGGGCAGCAGTTCGTCCTGGGGCAGCTGGACGCCGCCCCAGGCGGTCGACGTCCACAGCGGGGCGGCGAGTCCGGCCTCCTGGGCCGTCCGCTTCAGGGTCAGCAGATGGCCGGGCTGGTCGTACAGCTCGTTCTCGATCTGGATCGCGACGACGGGGCCGCCGTCGCCCCGGTCCAGCCCGCGGAGCTGCTCGGCGACGGCCGCGTACCAGCGGCGTACGGGCGCCAGGTACGCCGGGTCGTCGGTGCGGGGCGCGTCGGTGCGGGCCAGGACCCAGTCGGGCAGGCCCCCGCCCCGCACCTCCGCGTGCACCCAGGGGCCGATACGGGGGATGAGATCCAGGCCGTGGCGGGCGCAGAGTTCGGCGAAGCGCCGCAGGTCGCGGTCGCCGTCGAAGCGGAGGTCGCCCTCGGTCTCCTCGTGGTGGATCCAGATGACGTACGCGGCGACGACCGTCACCCCGCCCGCCTTCATCTTCAGCAGCTCCTCCTCCCACTCCCCGGCGGGGTAGCGGGTGAAGTGGAACTCACCGGAGACCGGGAACCAGGGGCGGCCACCGCGGGTGAGCCAGCGGCTGGTGACCTCGATCGGGTCGCTCGCCCCGGGGACGTCCGTGAAGGGGAGGTGGCCGCGCAGCGGGGGCGGGAGGTCCGCGGTCACCCGCAGGTGGTGGGGGGCCGTCATCAGGGCTTCACCGGCCCCAGATCGGGTGTGTCGGTGAAGTGCGCGCGGGCACCGGTGGTGGCGTTCAGCTCCAGCAGGACCAGCTCGTTGGCGCCGGACCGCAGGACGGGCGCGGGGACGTAGAGGGTGCGCTGCGGGCCCCGGTTCCAGTAGCGGCCGAGGTGGAAGCCGTTGACCCAGGCCTGGCCCTTGGTCCAGCCGGGCAGGGAGAGGAAGGTGTCGGCGGGGGCGTCCACGTCGAAGGTGCCGTGGTGGAAGGCGGGCACGGTGGCGGGGGCCGTCGCGTCGGCCGGGGCGAAGGGCACCGTGGACAGGTCGGTCAGGGGCAGCTGGTGGATGTCCCAGCCGTGCAGGGCGGTGCCGTTGAAGGTGACGGGGCCGAGCAGGCCCTTGGGGGCGCCGATGCGGGGCCCGTAGTTCACGCCGCCCATGTTCTCGACCAGCACCTCCAGGGTGGCGCCGGCGCGGGGGACGCGCAGCGGGAGGGTCTCGTCGTGGCGTTCGCGCTCCAGTACGCCGACGGGGGCGCCGTCCACGAACACCTGGGCACGGTCGCCGACCCCGCCGGTGAAGTGCAGCAGGCCGTCGCCCGCGGCGGGGAAGGCGCTCCGGTAGAGGACGTAGCCGGAGCGCTGGCCAAGCTCCTCCATGGTGACCGGGTCCTCGGTGCGGGTGACGGGCGCGCTGTGGGCGGTGGCCCACGGCAGCAGGGGCGCTCTGCGGTCCAGCTCGACGGTGACGCCGGAGAGCTTGGGCGAGGGGGCCGGGGCGGGCTCGTCCGGGACCGGGGCGTGGCGGGCGATCACCTCGCGGAAGGCGTGGTACTTGGGGCCGGGGTCGCCGGACTCGGTGAGGGCGGCGTCGTAGTCGTAGGAGGTGACGATCGGCGCGTAGCACTGGTCGTGGTTGGCGCCGTTGGTGAAGCCGAAGTTGGTGCCGCCGTGGAACATGTAGATGTTGACGGAGGCGCCCGCGGCGAGCAGCCGGTCGAGGTCGGCGGCGGCGTCGGCGCCGTCCCGGACGTGGTGCTCCTCGCCCCAGTGGTCGAACCAGCCGATCCAGAACTCCGAGCACATCAGCGGACCCTCGGGCTGGTGCTCGCGCAGCTTGCGCAGCGACTCCTCGATCCTGCCGCCGAAGGTGCCGGTGGACAGCACGCCGGGCAGGCTGCCCGCGGCCAGGTGGTGGGCGGAGCCCACCTGGTCGCAGGTGAACAGCAGCTCCTCGACGCCCCGGGTGCGCAGCGCGTTGTGCACGTGCTTGAGGTACGCGGTGTCGTCGCCGTACGCCCCGTACTCGTTCTCGACCTGGACGGCGATGACGGGTCCGCCGTTCGCGGCCATGTGCGGCAGCAGCGGGGGCAGCAGGATGTCGAGGTAGCGGTCGAGGGCGTCCGTGAAGCGGGGGTCGCTGGTGCGCAGCCGGATGTCGGGGTCCGTGGTGAGCCAGGAGGGCAGACCGCCGCCGTCCCACTCGGCGCAGATGTACGGGCCGGGCCGCAGCAGCACGTGCAGGCCCTCGGCGCGGGCGAGGCTCAGATAGCGGGGCAGGTCGAGGAGGCCGTCGAGGACGAGGGGGCTGTCGGGGTCGGGCTGGTGGAGGTTCCAGGGGACGTACGTCTCCACCGTGTTCAGGCCCATCAGCCGGGCCTTGCGCAGCCGGTCGGCCCACAGGTCGGGGTGGACGCGGAAGTAGTGCATCGCGCCGGAGATGATCCGGAACGGCTCACCGTTCAGGAGGAAACCGTCGGACGAGGTGGTGAGGGCGGGCGTACGCAAGGCTGATTCCTTTCGGACGTGCGGGTGACTCGGGGGCGGACTCGGCTCAGCGGGACGGGGCGGGGGCGCGGGTGGCGCGGATCAGCCACAGGGTGGCCAGCAGGCAAAGGGCCGAGACCCCGCACAGCAGCAGCGGCACGGCGCGGACGCCGGACCATTCGATGGCCTTGCCGAGCACGGGCCCGGCGGCCACTCCCCCGATCATGGAGGCGGCGATGACCAGCGCTCCTGCGCTGCGGGCCCGGGGAGCGGCCGCGTTCAGCCAGGGCAGGCCGGTGGGGAAGATCGGCGCCATGAAGAGGCCGACGCCGGCGTAGGCGAACGGGGCGAGCCAGGGGACGACGGCGAGGAGCAGACAGACGGTCATGCCCGCGCAGGAGACGGTGATGATCGTCTGCGGGGAGTAGCGCAGGGCGATCGGGACCACCAGGAAGCGGCCGACGGTCAGCATCAGCCAGTACACGGAGGTCGCGGTGGCGGCGACCCCGGCGCCGTAGCCGACGGTCTCCAGGTGAGTGGGCTCCCAGCCGCCGACGCCGGCCTCGATGCCCACGTGCAGGACGTAGAGGGCGACGAACACGCCGAGCACCGAGCCCAGGCTGCGGCTGAGGGCGGACCCGCCGTCCTGCGTGGTGCCCTCGTCCGGTGCCGCGGTCAGGGGCGCGCGGTCGCGTACGCCGCGCAGACACAGCAGCAGGGGCAGGTTGGCGGCGGCGAAGGCGAGGAAGACGGCCGGGTAGTGCTCGGCGCCGACCGCGCCGATCAGGGCGGGGCCGAGGATCGCGCCGATGCCGAAGTGGGCGTTGAGGATGTTCAGCATGGCCGTCGAACGTTTGCCGAAGCCGACGGCGAAGAGCTGGTTGAGGCCGTAGTCGACACCGCCGAAGCCGAGTCCGGCGAGCAGGGCGGCGGCGAGGCCGACGGGCCAGTTCGGGGCGAGCGCGAAGCCTGCCGCGCCGAGGGCCATCAGCAGGTACGAGGCGCCGAGGATGGTCCGGTTGCCCATCCGCCCGTAGAGCCGGTCGAAGAGCAGGACACCGGCGACACCGCCGATGAAGTGGGCGCTCAGCCCGAGCCCGGCGGCCGACGGGGACAGCCCGAACTCGTCGCGGAGGGCCGGGATGGCGGGCCCGTACAGCGCCTGGAGGGCACCGATGAGTACGAACCCCACACAGGAGGCGACCACGGCGGCGGGGCTGAACACCCGCGCCTCCTCGGCGGCTTGCGGGTGGTTCACAGCGGATGCGGTCGGTACGTCGGACACGCGGGCACTCCACCTCTCCATGGCTGGGGACCCTCGCAGTGTTACCGGTAACATCACCTCCGTCAAGACGACGATGCGCCTATCGCCGTGGTGTCGCCGTGGTGGGGGGCGGGGGGCGCGGAACGCCGTCGGCGAGAACGGGGGCGGGATCGGCGGGACGCCGACGCGCACGCACGCCCCCTCCTCCCCCAAGGGCGATGTCGCCGACGAGGGCCGCCGTTGACTACAGGTGATGCCCGTCGGCCGGGGGCCGGCGGGCATCAACGCGTACGGCCCGCGTGGGCGGCGGCGCGTACGGCTCAGGGTGGGCAGTGTCGGCGCCTGCCGACCCGGCGGGGCCTGCGCGGCGCACTGCGCCGGGGATGGGGAGGGCGCTCGCGCGGGCCGGGATCCCGCCCGGCACCGGGTGCTCGGCCGTGGCGAGCGGTACCCAGCCGGGGCCGGGCGGTGCTCGGCCCGAGTCGGGAGAGATGCCCGGCCGGGGGCGGCCTCAGGCGGAGCCGGGGTTTCGGCGGGCCTCGTCGGTTATCTGGCGGCCTGAGTCGCGGGCCTGGTCGGTGACCTGGGTGGCCTGGTCGCGGGCCTCGTCCTGCGTGGTGCGGGCGGCCTCCGCGGCCGTGTCCTTGACCTCCTGTGCCGCGCTCTGGACGGACTCCTTGGCACCCTCCTTCAGGTTCTGCGCGGAGTCGAGCGCGGCCTGCTTCACCGGCTCCAGCGCTTCGCCGCCCTGCTGCATCAGGTCGCCGGCCTTCTCCCGCTCCAGCTCGGACGCGGGCACCATCGACGCCGCCAGCATGCCGACCCCGAAGGCGATCAGCCCGGCGGCCAGCGGGTTCCCCTGCGTCTGGCGCATGGCCTGCTCCGGAGCCTGCCGTACGGTCTCACCGGCCTGGTCGGCCGCCTGGCGGGCGGTGTCGACCGCCTGCCGGCCGCCCTCCTGCAACGATCCGGCCATCGACTGCGCACCACCGCCGGCCTGGTGCACGGCCTGGGAGGCGGATCCCATGACCCGTTCCCGCATGCCCGAGACGGCGCCCCGCATCCTGCGCGTGCGGCGACGGGCGATCTTCCGAGGGCTGGCGCGGTCCGCGAGCCGGTTCACATCGGCGGACAGCCGCTCCCTCGTGGCCGTGATCTCGGCCCTCATCTGGTCGGGTGACGTGCCCATTGCGCATCCTCCTTCAGGGTCTCGACCGTGCGCTCGGGCTTCGGCGACACGGTACGCATACGGGTGCGGCCCAGCTGGTACAGCACCGCCGCGACCACGGCCCACACCGCGGTGACGATCAGTGCGGCCCAGCCGCCGTCCATCACGTTGGACAGGCCCAGCAGCGCGGCCAGGGACAGGAACAGCAGGACCATGTAGCCGGCGAACCCGGCGCCGCCGTACATGCCGGCCGCCTTGCCCGCCTTGGTCGCCTCCTGCTTGACCTCGGTCCTGGCCAGTTCGACCTCCTGCCGGAACAGCGTCTGGACGTCGGAGGTCACGGTGGACAGCAGCTCGCCCACCGAGGCGTCCTCATGGGTTTCGACGGGGCGGGAGTGGATCGTGGCCATCTCACACCCCCGGATGGGCACGGGCCGCCGCACCGCCGGGTGGCATACCGACGGACGGCTGCGGCTCGGGCACGGGGGCGGACGGCAGCGCCGTGGGACGCCCCTCATCCGTCGCCGTGGCCTGCCGGCCCCGCCCGGAGGAGCCGTCGGCCCCCGACGCCGCCTTCACCAGCCGCCCGACGACCAGCCCCGCCAGCAGCGCGCCGCCCAGGAACATGCCGGGGCGCCTGCGGGCGAAGTCCTGCACGTCGGTGAGGACGCCGTCCGCGCCCGCTCTGTCCAGATAGTCGGCCGCCCGGTGCCCCCGGTCGGCCGCCTGCGCGGCGAAACCACGGGCCGGGGAGTCGCTCTGCGCGTTCTCCGCCATCCCCGCCAGGTCGTCCGCCCAGTGGCGCACCGAGTCGGCGGCCCGGTGCGCCTGTTCGTCGACCTCGTCCATCGCGCGGCTCCGCAGATCACGGACGACCGCGCCGGCCTGTTGACGCGCTTCCCCCACCACGGCACCAGCCTGGTCCACGGCGGTTCCCCCGACCTGTCCCGCGGCCTGCTTGGCGCGGTCGGCGGTGGCCGACGCCTCGGCCCGGGCCGTCTCACCGGTCTGCCGCAACCTCGTCGAGTTGCCCTGTTCTGCCTCGCTCATCAGCCACTCCTCCTCACACGGTCACATGACTGCGCACCAGTTGTTCGGGTCGGTCATGTAGGCGAGTGACTGTTTTGTTGGCGTTCACACACCTTGATACGGATTTATCGGGTCCGTCGGGTTTCGTCCGCCCGTGGATCAAGGGGGCGGGCTCAGCAGACGTTCTGGGTGCTGTTCACCAGCCGGTTGTTCCGGAACGTGGTGTTCTCGCCGCAGGGGCTCTCCCGGATGGACGAGTTGGTGACCGTGAGGTTCTGCACGACGATGTCGCGGTTGTCAGGGAACTCCGAGCGGGCCGCGAGCCGGATCTCGCCCCCGCCGGAGACCGTGCCGCTCTGGGCCGCGAGGTTCACGTTGGAGCAGTTCTCGATCAGGATGGCGTTGTTGCCGGTGTTGGTGAGGCTCAGGCGGTCGATGACGGCGCCGCCGCTCTCCGAGACACAGAAGACGCCACGTCCGCCGCCGCGGGCCACGACCTCGCCGACGCGGATGTTCGTCGGGTACGAGTTGCCGACGCGGCCGTTGCGGTTCGCCATGCGGAAGGCCGCGTAGCCGGTGCCGGCGCCCGCGCCGTCCGCGTCGACCTTGGTGACCGTGGCGTTGATGGTCTGGTTGAGCAGCAGGCCGGACTCGCCGACATTGCGGGCGGTCACCGTGCCCACGGTGAGGCCGTCGACGCCGTAGGTCTCCACGGCGTGGCTGCTCGCCCCGGAGACGTACACGTTGTCGATCCGCACGTTGCGGGTCCACTGGCTGGTGTCGCCCCGGTTGTCGACGCGGACGCCGAGGCCGCGCGACAGCCGCATGTCCAGCCGGCCGAGGACGACGTTCTGGACGTTGCGCAGGAAGACGCCGTACAGGGGGGTGCCGGTGAGGTTGAGGTGCTGGACCTCGATGTCGCGGGTGCCGCGGGAGTAGATCGGGGCCTGGTCGCCGGAGCCGGTACCGGTGACGTCGATCGTGCCGCAGACGTCGAGCACGGTGTAGCTGGGCAGCGAGATCCGGGACCCGGCGCCGATGGAGCCGGATCCGCGGACCACGACCCGCTCCTTCGAGGTCCGGCCCGGGGTCAGGCTGTTCACGGCGGCCTGGACCGCGGCCCGCATGTCGGTACCGGTGTACGTGACACCGCCGCCGCGCCGGGCGGTCCAGGTGCCGCCGCTGAGCACGGCCTCCGCCTGGTACGAGCCCTCGCCGCACGCCGCCGCGACGGCGGCCGGGACCGCGGGGACCTCGGCGGCGGGGCGTTCGGGGGCCGCGCTCGCGGGAGCCGTGAGCGCGGCGGCCCCGGTGAGCAGGGCGACGGCGCAGGCCATGGTGACGAGGGGCCGTGCGCGGTGGCTGGGGCGGGGGGAACGAGTGGGGCGGGGGGAATGGGTGGGGCGGGGGGAATGGGTGGGGCGGGGGGAATGGGTGGCGCGGGTTGCGGCAGTGCGTCCCATCTCGGCCTCTCCTGTGGGGGGATAGGAGGTCCGCCGGTCGCCGCCCCGCGCGGCCCGGCGCCCCTCGTCGAACCCGGTTCGACCGGGCCGGGGCGCGGGCGAAGGGCCGATGACCTGGACAGGCCGGGGGGCGGGCAGCTCAGGACGGCTCAGTGCGGTACGACGGTGGGGCGGCGGACCGTTCGTGTGGCGGGCCGCGAGTGTGGCAAGCGCTTTCCGTCACCGTCAAGAGGCGGGGGCGAACCGCGCCACGGCAGGTGTCCCCCTCGCCGCGCCTTCCGCCGCGGGCCCAGCAGGCATCGCTTCGCCGCGCCTTCCGCCGCGGGCCCAGCAGGCATCGCTTCGCCGCCCATCCGCCCGGCGCCCCCTCAGGCGTCCGTGCCCTCGCGGGTCAGCGGGGGTTCCTCGGGGGTCGGCAGGGCGGGGCCGAAGAGGACCGCGCGGGCCACCTCCGGGGCGAACAGGGCGCTCAGCGGCTCCTTGAGCGTGAGGGCGGAGCGGAAGGCGCGGCCCACGACGGGGTCGCCCGGCGTGCGCTCCTGGACCCGGCGCAGATACCACCCGGCGACCCGGTCGGCGGGCCGCACCACGGCGGCGTTGCCGATCGCCCCGGGCATCTTCTTGTCCGCCCCGGCCGAGATGTCCCAGGCCTGCCGGGACGCGGCGAGCAACGCCTTCTGCACTCTGCGTGTGGTGGGCGTACGGCGCGGGTCCGCCAGGGCGTCGCGCAGCGCCACGGCGCCCAGCGCGGCCACGGCCATGCCCTGCCCGTAGACGGGGTTGAACGTGCACAGCGCGTCGCCGGTCGCGAGGAATCCGGCGGGGCGGCGGCCGGGCAGATCGTAGCGGCGCCGTACGTTGGCGGTCCGCCGGAAGCCGGAGACCGGCGAGAGCGGCTCGGCACCGCGCAGCCAGCGGTGCACCACCGGATGCGGCAACCGCTTGGCGTACGTCTCGAACTCCTCCTCGTCGGTGGGCGGTTCGTCGCCGCGCAGCCCGGAGAAGGTCGCCAGATGGGTGCCGTCCTCCAGGGGCAGCACGACGACACCGTAGGGCTGGGCCGGGTTGGGGACGACGTAGAACCCGAGCGCCTCGGCGGTCGCGTCGACGCCCAGCGTCCCGGTGGTGTCGCGGTAGACGCGGGAGGCGTACGCGAGGCCGGTGTCGATGGTCTCCTCGTGCGGCGCCTCCGCCCCGATGGCGGTGAGCCAGCGCGGCGCCCTGGTCCCGCGCCCGGACGCGTCGACGACCAGATCGGCCGTCAGTTCCCGCTGCTCGCCCCGCCTGTCCCGCTGTTCGCCCCGCGCGTCCCCCTGTTCGCCCCGCGTGCCGTCGCCGCGCTCGCGCAGCAGCACGCCGCGTACGCGGGAGGCGTCGCCGAGCAGTCCCACGGTCTCGGTTCCCTCGACGAGGGTGACGGCGGGGTTGGCCAGCACCCGGTCCCGGATCAGCCGCTCGATCTGCGCCCGCGAACCGGTATGGATGTGGGTGGAGGCGGGCACCCGCCGGAACCAGCGGCCGCTCTGCCACTGCACGATGTCCTCCGGCATCCCCACGCGCGGCGCTCCCGCCGCCCGCAGCTCCTCCATGAACCCCGGCAGCAGTGCCTCCAGCGCGAGTTGACCGCCCTCCAGCAGCACGTGGGGGTGCCGGCTCTGCGGTACGCCGGGCCGGGGCGCCGCACCGCCCGGGGCGCCCCCGGCGGGGTTGGTGGCGTCGACGGGGAAGCGGTCGCGTTCCACGATCGTCACCCGCTCCGCGTGCCCGGCGAGGACATGCGCGGCGAGCAGTCCCGCGAGGCTGCCCCCGACGACGACCACGTGCCGACCGGCCGAGCCCCCCGATTCCGCTGCTCCCCAACGGCTGCCTGCCCGAACCGAGTTCACCGAACGCGCTCCCTTTGCCCCGGATACCTTGCGACCTGACACCAGTATCACCGCGCCCGGCGAACCGCCCTCCGGCGCACCGGCGCGGACCACCGCCCATCGCCACCCCTCGCGTGTAACTCTGGGTAACTCGCGGGGCGACGTATCGTCAGGGGGTCACAGAAGATACGAGATACGAGATACAAGGGGGGCCTCATTGGCACTGGAGCCGGTGTGGTTCGCGGTTCTGGGGCCGGTCCGGGTGCGGCGGGCCGGGGTGGAACTGGCGCCGGGGCGTCCGCAGGAACAGGCGCTGCTGGCACTGCTCCTGGCACGGGCGGGGCGACCGGTGGCGACGGCCGAGATCGTCGACGTGCTGTGGGGGCGGCGCCCACCGGACAGTGCCATCAATGTGATACGCCGTCATGTCGGCTCGCTGCGACGGTGGTTGGAGCCAGAGCTGCCCAACCGCGCCGTCGGGCGGTGGCTCGTGCGCGACGCGGGCGGGTACCGGCTCCTGGTCGGCGACGGGTGTCTGGACCTGCTCCGCTTCCGTCGGCTGTGTGACGAGGCGCGGCGGACCGCCGCCGACCCGGCCGCGGCGCCCGCACGGGCCGTGGACATCCTCAGCGAAGCCCTGGAACTGTGGCGCGGGCCGGTCGGCGCCGGTCTCCCTGCCGACGTCCGGGAGCGGGCCGGGTTCGCCCAACTCGACCGCGAGCGCCTGGCGGCCGTACGGGAGGCGGCCGACGCAGCCCTGCGCGCCGGTACGCCCGGGGCGGTGCTGCCCGCCCTCCAGGAGGCCGCGTTCGGCGACCCGCTGGACGAACCGCTGCTGGCCCGGCTCATCCTCACCCTGGCGGCCACCGGCCGCACGGCCGAGGCGCTGAGCACCTACCGGGCCGCCCGCGCGCGACTGGCCGACGAGCTGGGGATCGACCCCGGCCGGGAGCTGCGGGAGGCGCACCGGACCGTACTGCGGGAGACGGCGCCCCGGGACACCGACGCCTCGCCGGGGCTTGCCGATCCAACCCCTCCCCCTACCTCTGGCCCTGCCCCTGCCCCCGCCCCTTCCCCGAGTCGAGCCCCCGGCCCGAGCGAGACCGCCACAGCCGGCGGGGCCGCCACACTCAACGGGACCGGCACACCCAGCGGGACCGCAGCACCGGCACCCGCACCGGGACATGCGCCCGCACCCGCGCCCGCGCCCGCGCCCGCAGCCACACCGGTCCCGGCCCAACTCCCCCACGACCTCCCGACATTCACCGGCCGTCGGGCGGAGCTGGAGCAGGTGCTGGCCCTGTTGGACACCGCCACCGGCTCACCCGGTCCCGCCGCCTCGTCCACCGGCCCCGGCACCGTCGTCATCAGCGCGATCGGGGGTATGGCCGGCATCGGCAAGACCACGCTGGCCGTGCACTGGGCACACCGGGTCGCCGACCGTTTTCCGGACGGGCAGCTGTACGTCAACCTGCGGGGGTTCGCCTCCTCGGGCGCGGTGATGGGCGCGGACGAGGCGGTGCGGGTGTTCCTCGACGCGCTGGGCGTACCGCCGGAGCGGGTCCCGCACGGCGTGGACGCCCGGGCCGCGCTGTACCGCAGCCTGCTGGCCGGGCGGCGGTTCCTGGTCCTGTTGGACAACGCGCGCGACACCGAGCAGGTACGGCCGCTGCTGCCGGGGGCGCCCGGGTGCCTGGCCATCGTCACCAGCCGCAACCAGCTGACCGGGCTGGTGTCCGCGCACGGCGCCCACGCGCTGACGCTGCGTCCGCTGGACGGCGAACAGGCGCGGGCGTTCCTCGAACGGCGGCTGGGTGCCGCACGGCTCACGGGCGAGTCGCGGGCGGTGGCCGAGATCGCCGCGCTGTGCGCGGGGCTGCCGCTGGCCCTGGCGTGTGTGGCGGCCCGGGCGGCCGCGCATCCGGGTTTCGCGCTGTCGGCGATCGCGGCCGAGCTGCGGGAGGCGCACGGCAGCCTCGACGCGTTCAGCCGGAGCGACGCGTCCGCGAACGTGGGCGCGGTGTTCTCCTGGTCCCTGAGTGCCGTCTCCCCCGAGGCGGCCCGCCTCTTCCCGCTCCTCGGCCTGCACCCCGGTCCGCACTTCTCGGCGGCGGCGACGGCCGCGTTGTCCGGGCTTCCGCCGCGCGTCGCCCGGTCGCTGCTGACCGAACTCGCCGACGTCCACCTGGTCCACGAGCACGCCCCCGGTCGCTACACCCTCCACGACCTCCTCCGCGCCCACGCGACCGAGCTCCTGCGGGAAGCCGCACCCGAGCCGGCCGGCGAGACCCCCGCCGAGAACGACGCAGCAGCGGAGCGCGAGACGACCGCGGAGCGCGCGGCGGCCGTGACGCCCGGGACTGCCTCCGGGCACGAATCCGCCGCCGCGCACGAACCCGCCATCGGACACGAGGCAACCGCCGGACACGAGGCAACCGCCGGACGCGAGGCAACCGTCGGATACGAGGCAGCCGCCGGAGACCAGGCAACCGTCGGTCACCAGGCACCCACCGGATACGACCCAGCCGTCGAGCGGCTGTACGCGTACCACCTGCACGCCGCCCACGCCGGGCAGCGGCTGCTCGCCCCGCAGGAGGATCCGTTGGCGCCGGGGCCGGTGCCGGCGGGCGTGCCGGTCGAGTCGTTCCGCGATCACGAGCAGGCCCTGGCATGGCTGACGACCGAGTACCCGGTGCTGTTGGCCGTGGTCGAGGCGGCGGCCCGCTCCGGCCGGGACCGGCTCGCGTGTCTGCTGGCCTGGGCGCTGGAGCCGTACTTCGACCGGCGGGGCCACTGGCACGACTGGGCGGCCGCCCAGCGGACCGCGCTCGACGCCGCCCTCCGGCTGGGCGAGCCCCAGTGGGAGGCCAGGGGACTGCGCGCGCTGGCCCGGGCCGAGGGGCGGCTCGGTCTGCACCAGTCGGCCAGGCCCCGCCTCGACCGCGCCCTGGAACTCTTCACCGGGCTGGGCGACGACATCGGGCGGGCCGACACCCACCGCAGTCTCGGCTGGACCTGCGACCAGGAGGGCGACCTGCCCGGCGCGCTGCGCCACAACCGGCTCGCCCTGGAACTGTTCCGGGACAGCGGCCGCCCGGCCGCGCACGCCAGCGTCCTCAACTCGGTCGGCTGGTACCACGCGCTGCTGGGCGAGTACCGGGAGGCGCTGAGCCACTGCTTCCAGGCCCTGCCCCTGCTCCAGGACCTCGGCGACCGCTACGGCCAGGCCGCCACCTGGCACAGCATCGCCTACGCCCACCACCACCTCGGCCGTCACCGGCAGGCCCTCCTCGGCTACGGCAACGCGCTCGGCTTCTACCAGGAACTGGGCGTGCCCTACCTGGAGGCGAGCACCCTCGTCCATATCGGCGACACCCGTCGCGCGATGAGCGACCACGACGCCGCCCACGAGGCGTACCAGCAGGCGCTCACCATCCTCATCACCCTCGGCCATCCCGACGCCGACGACGTCAGGGCCCTGCTCGCGGAGAGTGACCGATGTGTGTGACCGGCGGGGGCCCGTTGACCGGGAGCACGGCCGCTCTGTTCCCTGGACGGGGTGACCGGTGGGCCGGCCCGGCGGGGGCGCCGGCCGGTGGTCCGGGGCGCGGGCCGGGGCATGGATGGTCGGGGGTTTCCGGGGTGCGGGAAGCGATGCGGTTCGAGGTGCTGGGACCCCTGCGGGTGTGCCGGGGCGACGAGGAGCTGGACCTCGGCTTCCCCCAGCAACGCGCCCTGCTCGCACTGCTGTTGGTGCGGGCGGGCCGCCCCGTGCCGACCGGCGGGATCGTCGACGTGCTGTGGCCCGGGCGGCCCCCGGCCAGCGCGACGAACGTCGTACGGCGGTACGCCGGTGCGCTGCGGCGGCTACTCGAACCGGGTCTGCCGCCGCGCGCCCCCGGGCACCGCGTGCTGCGCCGCGCCGGTGGTTATCTGCTGGAGGCGACCGAGGACGAGGTGGACCTGCTGCGCTTCCGCGCGCTCACCAAGCGCGGCAAGCGGGCGGCGGCCACCGGGCGGTCCGAGGCGGCGCTGCGGCATTTCGTGGCCGCCCTGGGCGACTGGCACGGCCCGGTGGCGATGGGCATCCCCGCGTCCGTCCGCGAGCACACCGAGTTCGCCGCGCTGGAGCGCGAGGTGGCGCGCACGGCGCGGATGGCCGCCGACGCCGCGCTGCTCTGCGGCCACCCCGAGCTGGTGCTGCCGCATCTGCGCCGGGCCGTCGAACTCGACCCGCTGGACGAGTCGTCGCAGGCGGGCCTCGTCATGGCCCTGGCCGCGTCCGGCCTCCAGGCGGAGGCGCTGGCGGCGTTCGAACGCGTACGGCGGCTGCTCGCCGAGGAGCTGGGCATCGTCCCCGGCCCCGAACTGGTGACCGCCCACACCCGGGTACTCCACCAGGAGTGGGGGCCGCTGCGGCCCACCGGGCCGGCACCACCACCCCGCCCCGCACCGACCGGCACCGTCCCGGCCCCCGGGGGCCACCGGACACCGGCGCACACCGTCCCCCCGACCGCCCCCGCCCCGTCGCCCGCCCTCGTCCGCCCCGCCCAGCTTCCCCCCGGCCTCCCCGTCTTCGTCGGCCGAGAGGCGGAACTCGGCACCCTGCTGCGGGCCACCGACTCGGCCGACGCCTCCGCCGGGGCGCCCACGACCGTGCTGGTCAGCGGGATGCCCGGCATCGGCAAGACGACGCTCGCTGTGCACTGGGCGCACCGGGTCGCCCACCGGTTCCCTGACGGCCAACTCCACGTGGCGCTCAGGGGGTTCGGGACAGCCGGGCCCCCGCTGGAGCCCGGCGAGGCGCTGCGCGGGATGCTCGCCGCGCTCGGGGTGCCCGCCGCGAGGATGCCGGACGGGGTGGACTCCCTGGCCGGGCTCTACCGCAGCACCCTGGTCGGGCGGCGGCTGCTCGTGCTGCTCGACGACGCGGCGGACACCGAGCAGGTACGGCCGCTGCTGCCCGCCTGCCCGGGCACCCTCACCGTGGTCACCAGCCGTCTCGCGCTGTCCGGGCTGACCGCGTCGGGGGCCCGTCCGCTGCACCTGGACCTGCCGTCGGCGGCGGACGCACGCGCCGCCCTCGCGCGTCGCGTCGGCCCGGGGCGGGCCGCCGCCGAGCCCGGGGCCGCCGCGGAGATCGTCGCGCGGTGCGGACGGCTGCCGCTGGCGCTTGCCGTCGTGGCCGCCCGCGCCGCCGACCGCCCCGACGCCCCGCTGTCAGCGATCGCCGCCGCACTACGGTCCCCGGCCGACGGCCTCGACCCCTTCACCGGTACGGGAGCCGCGCCCGGCGTCCGAGCCGCCTTCGACTCCTCCTACCGCCGGCTGCCCCCGGAGAGCGCCCGCCTGTTCCGGCTGCTGTCCCTGCGCCCGGGCCCGGGCCTCACCGCCGGTACGGCCGCCGCGCTGACCGGCCTCCCGCCCCGCCGCACCCGGCTGCTGCTCGACGAACTCGCCGACGCCCACCTCGTCACCGAACACGCCCCCGGCCGCTACGTCCAGCACCGCCTGCTGCGGCTCTTCGCCGCCGAGCTGGCCGACAGGCACGACTCCCCCGCGGAACGCGGCGCCGCCCTCGACCGGCTCCGCACCCACACCTCGCACGGTGACGGGCCCTAGAGCGTTTCTGATGGCTCTTGGTGGGCGGGGTGGATCTCCTGGTTGGCCGGGCAGGACGCCCTTATGGTGCGGCGACACGAGCTCACGGACGCGCAGTGGCGGAAGATCGAGCCTCTCCTGCCCGGTAACGGCAAGCCGGGTGGGCAGTGGGCGGATCACCGCAGGGTGATCAACGGGGTGTTGTTCCGGGCCCGGACCGGGGTGCCCTGGCCTGACCTGCCGGAACGGTACGGTCCTTGGCAGACCGTCTATGAGCGCCATCGCCGCTGGTCGGCCGACGGCACCTGGCAGGCCGTCCTTGAGGAGTTACAGATCGAGGCGGATGCCGGCGACCCGGACGGGGCGCTCGCTGGCCGGGCAGGCCGGCAGGAGTGGGCGGTGAACATCGGCTCCACGTCCTGCCGGGCGCATCAGCACGCGGCCGGAGCGCCTCGCAAGCCCCCGGCCGACCACCCGCAAAAAGGGGCGGGACGCGTGAGGAGGCAGATGGGCGGGAGGCGTTGGGGCGCTCACGGGGCGGGCTGACCAGCAAGGTCCATCTGCTCTCCGACGACCGGGCCCGCCCGCTGCATTGGCTGACCTCGCCCGGTCAGCGCGGTGACAGCCCGATGTTCGCCCCGGTGCTGGACGGCCTACGCATCCGGCGCCGCGGACCGGGCCGCCCGCGCAGCCGGCCGGACCGGGTGCGCGGCGACAAGGCCTACTCCAGCCGCGACAACCGCGCCTACCTGCGCAGGCGCGGCATCAAAGCCACCATCGCCCAGCCCGACGACCAGCAGCTTCACCGCAAGCGCCGGGGACGAGCCGGTGGCCGGCCCCCGGCCTTCGACAAGGTCCAGTACCGCCGTCGCAACGCAGTCGAGCGATGCGTGAACAAGTGGAAACAGTTCCGCGCGGTGGCCACCCGGTACGACAAACGCGACTACATCTTCAACGGCACCCTGACCGTCACCGCGATCGTCATCTGGCTCCGAGACACCGTCCAAGAGCCATCAGAAACGACCTAGCGCCGTCACTTCGCCGTCACTCTTTTTGCACATCCTCCTTCCTACGCTCCCGGTGCAGTGACCGACGGTGTGTTCGAACGGCCCGGGAGGCAGCCAGAGATGATCTCCGACACCAGCACGCCAGGGGCCCCGGCCCTCCGTATCGCCGTCCTCGACGAGGCGCCGGCACGGCTGCCGGGTCGTACGCCGTCCGGCGCGGAGGCGTACCGGCTGACCGCGCGGACCGGTGGCGAGTACCTGTTCGTGGGCGTCTGCGGGAGCGGCGCCCGCTCCCCGGAGTGTCCGCCCGACTTCGCGCTGGGGCCCGGTGACATCTGCTTCTACGACGCCGACCACCCGCCGTTACTGGAGTTCCCCGACCGTTTCCGGCTGAAGGTGTTCCTCGTGCCGCGTGAGGCGATGGGGTTGGAGGAGCGCGACGTGCGGCGGGTGACGGCGGCGCCGGTGGCCCGGGCCTCCCGGCTGGGTTCGCTGCTGTCGCCGTTCCTGTCGGAGCTGGCCGACTCGGCGGTCTCCGCCCGGCCGCTGGTCGCCGAGATGCTCACCCGGAACGCGGTGAACCTGCTGGCCACCCTCGCCACCGACCAGCTGGGCCGGGAGGCGGGCGGGCCGCCGGGCGGCCGGTCGCCGCTGGTGGCACGCATCCTGCGGTTCATCGACGAGCATCTGGCCGACGCGGATCTGTCGCCCGAGGTGATCGCCGGGGCGCACCACATCTCGGTGCGCTATCTGCACAAGCTGTTCCAGGACGAGGGCACCACGGTGGGCCGCTGGATCCAGCGCCGCCGGCTGGAGGAGTGCCGGCGCGATCTGGAACTCGGTGTCCGGGGGCGCCGCACGATCGCCTCGGTGGCGGGCCGGTGGGGTTTCCTGAGCGCGACGCACTTCAGCCGGGTGTTCCGCGCGGCGTACGGGATGTCCCCGAGCGAGTGGCGGGACAGCACGGTCCGGGTCGTGCGGACCCTCGCCCGGTAGCAGCCGCGGGCGGCGGCCCCGGACAGGGGGCCGCCGCCCGCGGGGGAGGCAGGGCCGTCAGGACGGCGGGCGGGTCCACGCGGCGTCGGAGGCCGACAGGCGGAGGCCGGCCACGCCGGCCGACGCGAGCAGGAACAGGATCAGGCCCAGGGTGGCCGTGAGTCCGGCGTGCCGCAGGAGCAGGGCTCCGGCGAGGGCGCCGAGGAACATCGCGAGGACGGACAGGACGCGCCGCCCGGGCCGGGGCGCGGCCCCGCCGGCCGGGGTGGAGTCGGCCGCGAGGCCCGTCAGGGTGAGGGTGAGGACGGTCGTGGTGAGGTCGGGGACGCCGAGGCGCCGTACGACCGCGTTCTGCAGCCCCATCGCCAGCCCCAGCAGCACGATCAGGGTGTGGCGGAGAGGGCCGCCGACACGGTCGCCGTCGGAGAGGGCGGCGGCGAGGACGGCCGCGGCGGCGAGAACCGTCTGCGCGGCCACGGCGATCGCCGGCACCTTCCCGCGGTGGGCGGCGAACCGGGCGGAGACCCGGCCCCCGGCCAGCGCGCCGGCGAGGAAGGCGGCCATGGCGACGACGGACGCGAGCGCGGACAGGCCCTCGGCACCCGCCAGGGCGAACCCCAGGAAGACCACGTTGCCGGTCATGTTGGCGACGAAGACATGGCCGAGCGCCAGATAGCTGACCGCGTCGACGAGGCCGGTCACCACCGTGAGGACCAGCAGGAGCGGCGGCAGCGGCCCGTGCCGGTCGCCGCGCGGCGGTACGAGGGTGCGGGCCGCGTCGGCCACCAGCTCACGCACGGCCCGGCACCCCTTCCGGCTCCGCCCCGGGGGCCGGGCGGTGCAGGACCACCCGGGTGGCGAACCCGGCGGCCGGGCCGAGCAGGACCGCGGTGACGGAGATCCACAGCGGCCACGGACCGAACCCGAGCGCCTCGTCGGCCGCCCAGCGGCCGGGGCCGGTGAGCGCGAGCACGGCGGCCACGAGCACGAGGACGAGCGGGTACTCGTACCCGTCGTTCTGCACCCACAGGCCGTTGCGCCACTTGACGGTGCCCGCGACCGTCATGACGCCCATGGCGGTCATCGCCGCCAAGGGGGTGAGCAGCCCGGCCGCCAGGAACAGGCCGGCGCCGAGCTGGCCGCCGCCCGCGGCGAGCGCGGTGAGCCGGCCGCCGCGGAAGCCGTCGCGGCGGAACTCCTCGGTTCCGCCGGCCAGGCCGTTCCCGCCCAGCAGGAAGCTGACCTTCTGCACCCCGTGGCCGGCGATGAGGAGCCCGACCACGGCACGCAGGAGCAACAGTCCGGTGTCCATCACGTTCCCGCCCGTTCCCGACGTCCGTCGTGCTCTCAGCCGGCCGCGTGGGCGCCGATGACGGCGTGCGCGTAGACGATTCCGAGGCCGTAGGCGCCCGCGTGCTCCTTCACGACCTCCGTGGTGGGCCCGTACGTCTCCTGGCGCGCCCAGTCCCGCTGGAGCTCCAGCAGCACCTGCACCCAGGTGACGGGTACGGCGCCGGCCTGGACCATGCGCTGGACGGCGTGCTCGTGGGCCTGCGGGCTGACGCCGCCGGAGGCGTCGGTGACGACGTAGACCTCGTAGCCCTGGGCGAGCGCGGACAGCGTGGGCAGGACGACGCACACCTCGGTCCACAGACCGGCGATGACGAGCTTCTTGCGGCCGGTGGCCTTGACGGCCTCGACGAAGGCGACGTCCTCCCAGGCGTTCATCGTCGTACGGTCGACGATCTTGTGGTCGGGGAAGACGTCGGCGAGCTGTGGCAGGAGGGGGCCGGAGAAGGACTCGGCGGCCACCGTGCTCAGCACGACGGGCACGTCGAAGACCTTGGCCGCCTTGGCCAGGCCCACGGTCGCGTTGATGATCGCGCCGCGGTCGCCGCTGCCGGTGCCGAAGAACATCTGCGGCTGGTGGTCCACGAAGAGGACCGCGCAGTTGTCGGGGGTGAGGAGGTCGGGGCCGGGAGCGGCGGTGACCTCGTCGATGTCGACCATGGGGGTGCCTTTCTGATGTGACGGGTGTGATCCGGAGGAGGCAGTGATGTCCCCCGCGCCCCTGGAAAGGGACGTCAGAGGGAGAAGCAGGGGTCGAGTGCCTGGTCGCCGTCGGTGCCGGTGGCGAGTCCGCGCGCGGCGCGCCACCGCCGGTGGAGTGCGGACTCGGCGGCGGCCTCGCCGAGCAGCTCGGCCTGGCGGGCGCCCGACCGGCCGTCGCCGCCGGTGGTCTGGTAGCCGCCGTGGTGCGCGACCGGGCTCCAGTCGGGGCTGACCGGCGGGAGTTCCTCGTCGAGGCCCTCGTACTCGGCGGCGGCGTGCACGATCCGGCCGCCGACGACGGTCAGGACGGACTCGATGTGGGGGATGTCCGGCTCGGGCACGGTGAAGTAGTCCTCGGACAGCAGCGCGAGGTCGCCGAAGTACCCGGTGCGCAGGACGCCCTTGAGGTGGTCCTCGCCGGTGAGGGCGGCGCCCGCCGTGGTGAACATCGCGAGGGCGGTGGCCCGGTCGACCCGGTTGCGGGGCGGGCGCAGGGCCAGGTCGCCGACGGTACGGCCGCTGACCAGCCAGTGCAGGGCGACCCAGGGGTTGTAGGTGGACACCCGGGTGGCGTCGGTGCCGGCGCCGACGGTCAGGCCCCGCTCCAGCATGGCGCGGACCGGCGGGGCGGTCGCGGCGGCCTCGGGGCCGTAGCGGCGCAGGAACGCCTCGCCCTGGAAGGACAGGCGGTTCTGCACGGACAGGGCTCCGCCGAGGGCGGCGATCCGGTCCAGGCTGCCGGCGGAGACGGTCTCCGCGTGGTCGAACAGCCATCGGTTCCCGGCGGGGAAAAGCCCTTCGGCGGCGAGTTTCTCGAATACGGCGAGGTCCCGGCGAATGGTCTCGTCATAGGTGGCGTGGAGCCGGAATCCCCAGCCGTTCTCCATGAGGATCCGTACGGCCTTCTCGAATTCCGTCTCGTAGTCCGCGGTGAGTTCCGGACGCGGTTGACCGAAGTTCTCGAAATCCGCGGCGGCCCAGGTGAGATTCTCGCCCGCCCCGTTGAGGCGCAGCCAGGCGTCGCCGTCCTCCGGGCGGACCGTCGCGGTCCAGCGGGCCAGGTCGGCCGTCTCCTGGCCGGGGGTCTGCGGGAAGAGGTGATAGGCGATGCGCAGGGAGAGCTGTCCGGCCCCGGCGAGTTCGACGACCGTGCGGTAGTCGTCGGGGAAGTTCTGGAATCCGCCGGCGGCGTCGATGGCGGAGGTGAGCCCGAACCGGTTGAGTTCCTTGAGGAAGTGCCGGGTGGAGGTCTTCCGGTCCTCATCGTCCAGGGCCGGTGCCTTGGCGAGCGTCGAGTAGAGGATCAGGGCGCTGGGCGCGGCCAGCAGCAGGCCCGTGGGGGCGCCGTCCCGGCCGCGGACGATCTGGCCGCCCCTGGGGTCGGGGGTGTCGCGGGTGTATCCGGCGGCCTTGAGCGCGGCGCGGTTGAGGATCGCCGACTGGTAGAGGTGCAGGACGAACACGGGGGTGTCGGGCGCGGCGGCGTTCAGTTCGGCGACGGTCGGCAGCCTGCGCTCGGCGAACTGCTCGGCCGACCAGCCGCCCACCACCCGCACCCACTGTCCCCGGGGGGTGCGGGCCGCCTGTTCGCGGAGCATGGCGAGGCCCTGGCGGAGGGTGGGGACGCCGTCCCAGCGAAGTTCCAGGACGTAGTTGAGGCCGCCCCGGATGACGTGCAGGTGGGAGTCGTTGAGTCCGGGGACGGCGCGGCGGCCGAGGGCGTCGACCACCCGTGTCGCCGGGCCGATGCGGGGCGCCACGTCGCTGTCGTCGCCGACGGCCATGATGACCCCGCCGCGCACGGCGAGCGCCTCGGCCGCCGGGCGGCCCGGGTCACCGGTGTGGATCCTCGCGTTGCGGACGACGAGGTCCGCGGCGTCGTCGACGGCACGGGGCACGAGCCCACCGACCGGCATCGTGGACAACTTGGGCCAACCTCCTGGGAAAAGGGGCGGGAGCGGCTGAACGGGGTGTGCCCTCAAGTTATTTCGCAAGGCCGTATCCGGATGACCCGGCAGCGCACGGAATTCGTACTCACAGCGCACTGCCGTGGTCCGGCGCTTTTCCCGTGCGCTGTGGGATAAGTCCCGGTGCGCGCAGGGGCCATTCCCGTCGCGTTCCCGGTCCTAGCGTGCGGAACGACGCACCCGCGCCTCGCGCACAACACATCGGGAGAAACACATGTCCGACACCGTCGAACCGGTACGGCCGGTCCTGGAACCGGCGGCCGCCGCCTTCGCCGAGGCGACGGCCAACCGCCCCTTCCTCTTCGAACTCCCGCCCGCGGAGGGCCGCAAGGCGGTCGACGAGGTGCAGTCCGGCGACATCGGCAAGCCGGAGATCGACGAGGAGTGGATCACCGTCTCGGGCGGCCCGACGGGCAGCGTCAGGGCGCGGATCGTGCGGCCCGCCGGCGCCGAGGGCGCCCTGCCGGTGATCCTCTACATCCACGGCGCCGGCTGGGTGTTCGGCAACGCCCACACCCACGACCGTCTCGTCCGTGAACTGGCCGTCGGCGCGGGCGCCGCCGTGGTCTTCCCGGAGTACGACCTCTCCCCCGAGGCCCGTTACCCGGTCGCCATCGAGCAGAACTACGCCGTCGCCAAGTGGGTCGTGGAGCAGGGCGCGTCGAAGGAGCTGGACGGCTCGCGGCTCGCGGTGGCCGGTGACTCGGTCGGCGGCAACATGACCGCCGCCCTGACCCTGATGGCCAAGGAGCGCGGGGATGTGCCCCTGGTCCAGCAGGTCCTCTTCTACCCGGTGACCGACGCGAACTTCGACACCGGCTCCTACCGCCAGTTCGCCGAGGGCTACTTCCTGCGCCGCGACGGCATGGAGTGGTTCTGGGACCAGTACACGACCAGCGAGGAGGAGCGCGCGGAGATCACCGCGTCCCCGCTGCGCGCCACCACCGAGCAGCTGACCGGGCTCCCTCCGGCGCTGGTCGTCACCGGTGAGGCCGATGTCCTGCGCGACGAGGGCGAGGCGTACGCGAACAAGCTCCGCGAGGCGGGCGTCCCGGTCACCGCCGTCCGCTTCCAGGGCATCATCCACGACTTCGTGATGCTCGACGCGCTGCGCGGCACCCATGCCGCCGAGGCCGCGATCACGCTGGCCACCGGCACCCTGCGCACCGCGCTGCACGCCGGCTGACCGACCCGTACCGAGAGAGAGAACCCCCTCATGTCCACCACGCCCACCGCCCTCCTCGTGCACGGGGCCTTCGCCGACGCGTCCAGCTGGGCCGGCGTCGTCGAGGAGCTCCAGAGCCACGACATCCCCGTCGTCGCCGTACCGAACCCGCTGCGGGGCCTGGCCTCCGACGCCGCGTACATCGCCTCCGCGGCCGCCCAGATCGACGGCCCCGTCGTCCTCGTCGGCCACTCCTACGGCGGTGCGCTCATCACCGTGGCGGGCGCGACCGAGAACGTCGTCGGCCTGGTCTACGTGGCGGCGTACATCCCGGAGGAGGGCGAGAGCCTCGGCGAGCTGCAGGGGCGCTTCCCGCTGTCCCCGCTCGTCGCCAACCTGGTGGAGCGGACCTACCCCGTCGAGGGAGGGGAGCCCGGTGTCGAGGTCACCATCGCCCCGGACGCCTTCCCGGGCATCTTCGCCGCCGACGTCCCCGCGGAGGTGACCCGGATCCTGGCGGTGTCGCAGCGTCCGCTGGCCACCGCCGCGTTCACCGAGACCCCGCCGGTCGCCGCCTGGAGGACCCGGCCGTCCTGGGCCGTGGTCGCGGCGGCCGACGAGGCCATCAACCCCGAGGTCCAGCGCTTCGCCGCGAAGCGCGCGGGCTCCACCGTCACCGAACTGGAGGGCGCCTCGCACGCGGTGGCGGTCTCCCGCCCCGCGGAGGTGGCGGCGGTCATCCGCGACGCGGTACGCCTCACCGGCTGAACGACGTGTGCCCCGCACCCCGGTCAGGGGCGCGGGGCACACGTGCCGCCGGGTTCAGGACGTCACTCGCCGTCGGGCGCCAGCCGCAGCGAGATGCTGTTGATGCAGTACCGCTGATCCGTGGGGGTGGGGTACCCCTCCCCCTCGAAGACGTGCCCGAGGTGCGATCCGCACCGGGCGCACCGCACCTCGGTCCGCACCATGCCGTACGACCGGTCCTCGATCAGTTCCACCGCGTCGCTGTCCTTCGGGTCGTAGAAGGACGGCCATCCGCAGTGCGACGCGAACTTGGTCTCGGAGGTGAACAGCTCCGCGCCGCAGGCCCGGCAGGAGTACACCCCCTTGGTCTTCGTGTCGGTGTACTCCCCGGTGAACGCCGGTTCCGTACCGGCCTGACGCAGCACCGCGTACTCCGCCGGGGTCAGCTCCGCGCGCCACTGCTCGTCCGGCTTGTCGACGTCGTACGGCATGAGTCTCAGCCCCTCACTGCGAAAGACGGTCCAGGATCCTCGGGCCCAGGTCGGTCACGTCGCCCGCGCCCATGGTGAGAACGAGATCACCGGGCTTCGCCATTCCCGCGATCACCGCGGGCGCCTCCCTCTTGTCGTGGACGGCCGTGACCTCGGCGCCGGCCGCCCGCGCCGCGTCGATGATCAGCTCGCTGGTCACGCCCGGGATCGGGTCCTCGCGGGCCGGGTAGATGTCGAGCACGACGGACGCGTCCGCGAGGGCGAGCGACTGCCCCATCTCGGTGCCCAGTTCCTGCGTCCGGGAGAACAGATGGGGCTGGAACAGCACGAGGATGCGCGCGTCACCGACGGCGGCCCGCATCGCCTCCAGGTCGGCCGTCATCTCGGTCGGGTGGTGCGCGTACGAGTCGACGACCTGCACCCCGGCGGCCTCGCCCTTGAGCTGCAACCGCCGCTTCACACCGGTGTACGCCGCCAGGGCGGGCGCCAGCTCCGCCGCCGGGATCCCGAGCGCGACGCCGGCGGCCAGCGCGGCGACCGCGTTGTGCGCGTAGTGCCGTCCGGGCACGGACACCGTGAAGGTGAGTTCCCGCCCCTCCAGCACAACGGTGACCTCGCTCTTCAGCCCCTGCGGGACGACGCTCAGGACCCGGACGTCGGCGTCGTCGCTCTCGCCGTAGGTGACGACCCGTACGCCCGCGATACGACGGGTCAGCTCCCTGGCGCCCTCGTGGTCCGCCGAGATCACCAGCGTGCCGCCGGGCACGATACGGCCGGCGAACGTCTCGAAGGACTCGTAGATCTCGTCCATGGACGCGTAGTTGGCGTGGTGGTCCAGCTCCACGTTGAGGACGATCGCGACCTCGGGGGCGTACTTGTGGAAGCTGCGGTCGCTTTCGTCCGCCTCGGCCACGAAGATGTCGCCGTCGCCGTGCAGGGCGTTGGAGCCGGGCGCGTCGAGGTCGCCGCCGATGGCGTACGAAGGGTTCAGGCCCAGCTCGGTCAGCGACACGGCCAGCATGGAGGTGGTGGTGGTCTTGCCATGGGTGCCGGCCACCGCGATCGGGCGCAGCCCGTCCATCAGCCGGGCGAGCGCGTCCGAGCGGTGGACGACCGGGATGCCCAGCTCGGCGGCGCGGGCCAGTTCCGGGTTGTCCGCGCGGATCGCCGACGACACGACCACACAGGTCGCGTCGTCGGCGAGGTGCTCCGCGGCGTGGCCGATGTGCACGGTCGCGCCCAGCGCGCGCAACGCCTGCGCCGTCTCCGACTCCTTGGCGTCGCTCCCCGCCACCTTGGCGCCGCGCTGGGCCAGGATCTTCGCGATCCCCGACATCCCGGCCCCGCCGATCCCGATGAAGTGCGGTCGGTCCATGGCGGAAGGAAGGCCGGGTGCCATGTGCGTTCTCCCAGTACTGGTACGGCGAAGGTTCAGGGCAACCCTATGCCCATACGGCCCCGCGATCGGCAGGGACCACCGGTTGCGGCTACGCCCGGCTGTGGGAGAACAGCTTCAGCACCGGGACCCCCACCTTGTGCCGTGCCCGGGACGCCCAGTCGCGGTGGAAGAACTCCTCCACGTAGTGCGGGTCGGTCAGCACCAGCACCTCGTCGGCCCCGACCTCCTCCACCAGGGACTTCAGCGCGTCCAGCGGATGGTCCTCGATCAGCCGCCCCTGCGCCTCGCTCCCCGCCCCCCGCAGTGCCTGCAGGGATACCTCCAGAGCCCGTTCCCCCTCGTCGAGGGCCTGTTCCCCCTCCGGGGTCTCCCCCTCGCGCGCCGCCTCGTCCAGCTCGCCGAGGGCGAGGTCGTCGATGGCCCGCAGCAACCGGTCGGCCTGGTTGCCCCGCGGCTGGAGCAGCACATGGAAAGAGGCCGGCTCGTCGCCGTGCAGGGTGGTGACGAACTCCACGTCCGCGGACGTCAGAGCCTTCTCGATCATCAAAACGCTCGTGAACGACACCACAGGCGCCCTTCTTCCGGGAGGGCCCCGCGGCCCTCGCTCCTCAGGGATCTAGTGTGCCCGGCGAGACCTAAACGGAACGGATGATTCCGCCCGTTCTCACGTACGACGGTAACGACCGAACAGGAACCCGGCCTCCTCCAGCAACGACACCAGCTCGAACCGCTTGGGCACCGCCACCGAGGGCCCTCCGGCGATCCGCTGCGCGTCCCCCGCCGTGAGCATCGGCGAAACCGTCAGACACAGCTCGTCGAGGACGCCGGCCGCGATCAGCTGCCCGAGGACCCGCGGTCCGCCCTCGGTGAGCAGCCGGGTCAGGCCCAGATCGGCGAGGGCCCGTACGGCCCGCGCGGGGTCGACGCCCATGCCGTCCCCGGCGATCACCACCCGCACGCCCGCCTTCTCGGCGGTGGCCACCCGGTCGGGCGGGGCGGCGGCGCCGGTGAGCAGGAGGGTGGGGGTGAGCGGCGAGGTGAACAGGGGGAGCGAGAAGTCGAGGTCCAGTCCGGCGCTGACCACGGCGACGGCCGGGGCCGGGGTCTGTCCGGCGGCCCGGCGCGCCTCGGCGAAGGCGTCACGCGCGCGTGCCGGACGGTAGCCCTCCTGGCGTACCGTTTCGGCGCCGACGAGCACCACGTCCGCGAGTCCCCGCAGGGTGCCGAAGATCCGCATGTCGGCGTCGCTGGAGATCGGCTGGGAACGCCCGCCGTGCTGGGCGGCCCCGTCCAGTGTCGACACCATGTTGGCCCGCAGCCAGGGTTCCCGTCCGCCCGGCCCCGGCGCGGGGTAGGCGTACGCCGCCGCCAGTTCCTCCAGGCTCCACTCCCGGTCGACGGACCCGGCGCCGGGCACCCGGGCGTCGGCCGCGTCCGTGCCCCCGCCGGCCTCGTCCGGCGTTCGGGCCGCTGTCTCTTCGGTCACAGGGAACAGGCGTCGCATGTCGTGCAGTGTGGCACGGCCCTTAGACTCGGTAACCGTGTCGTCGTCCTCCACCGCCGTGTCCGGTCCCGGTTCCCCAGCAGATACGGCTCCGCTGTCCCTGTGCGCCCGCGAGCCCCGTGTCCCCGCCGACCGGCTGGTCGCCGAGATGGTGCCGCCGCCCCGCTTCGACTCGGTGCGCTTCGACACGTACATCCCGGACCCGAACCAGCCCAGCCAGACCGAGGCCGTCCAGGTCCTCAGCGGCTTCGCGGCGGGCCTCGGCGGCGCCCACGCGACCGGCGCCGGCAGGCGCGGCCTCTTCGGCTTCGGCAGGGCGAAGGCCCCCAAGGTCCCCGCCGGCCCGCGCGGTGTCTACCTCGACGGCGGCTACGGCGTCGGCAAGACCCATCTGCTGGCCTCCCTGTGGCACGCCACCCCGGCCGAACCCGCGCTCAAGGCGTTCGGCACCTTCGTGGAGCTGACCAACCTGGTCGGCGCGCTCGGCTTCCAGAAGACGGTCCAGACCCTCTCCGGGCACCGGCTGCTGTGCATCGACGAGTTCGAGCTGGACGACCCGGGCGACACCGTCCTCGTGTCGACGCTGCTCGGCAAGCTGGTGGACGCGGGCGTCGCCCTGGCCGCCACGTCGAACACCCTGCCCGGCAAGCTGGGCGAGGGCCGTTTCGCGGCGGCCGACTTCCTGCGGGAGATCCAGGGCCTGTCCGCCCACTTCCGCGCCCTGCGCATCGACGGCGAGGACTACCGCCACCGCGGTCTGCCCGAGGCGCCGCCGCCGTTCTCCGACGAACAGGTCACGAAGGCGGCGTACGCCACCGAGGGCTCCTCCCTCGACGACTTCCCGCATCTGCTGGAGCACCTCGCGCGCGTGCACCCCAGCCGGTACGGCGCCCTCACGGACGGCCTGAAGGCGGTGTGCCTCACCGACGTCCAGCCCGTTCCGGACCAGTCGACCGCCCTGCGGCTCGTGGTGCTCGCGGACCGGCTGTACGACCGGGAGGTCCCGGTGCTCGCCTCGGGCCAGCCCTTCGACCGGCTGTTCAGCGAGGAGATGCTGAACGGCGGATACCGGAAGAAGTACTTCCGAGCCATCTCGCGCCTCACCGCGCTCGCTCGTGACGCCGGGCGACTCGCCGGGCACTGAGCCCCACCAGCACACCGAAGCCCCTTGACCGGAGGAACTGCCCAAGGTCAAGGGGCTTTTCCGGCCATCCTTCCCACGCTTTTCAGGCTCTCTTCAGCTCGAAACGTTAAGTTAACCCTGCAAACAACCTTGCAGGGTTAACGTGTTTCTTGACCAGCGGTTGACCATTGATTGACCAAGTCATGCACCCGCCGGCCCCTGGAAGACGTGACGAACTGGCAGTGGGGAGGCTCATGTTGCGAGGTACGACGCCTCGGACCGTCATCGCGGCCCTGGCCGCCGTCCTGCTCGCCCTGCAGTTCTTCGCTCCTACCGCTTCCTTCGCATCCGCGCACACAACCGGTCACGTCAAGGCCAAGGCCACGCCCGGAAAAGCAGTCCTCACGGCCTCACCCGTACGTGACCAGTCCGTCACGCACCGCACGTGCGGTCACTCCGAGGACCCGACCGGTCCTTTCCGCACCCGTGACGGCCACCGCGCCACCACCCACGCCGCTTCAGGAGCGCCCGTACGCCTGCTCCCGGGGGAGAACCCGGCGGTCGCGAGCGAACCCGAACGGCCCTCGGCCCGGCACCACCGGCAGTCGAGATCCCTCACGGCCCACACCCCGGCCGCCCTCCAGGTCTTCCGCTGCTGAGAGCGCGGAGCCCGTTCCCCCCCACATCTGTCGTGCAAGCCCGACGCGCCGCCGTGGCGCGCCAGGAGGAGTCACCACATCATGCAGCCCCTCATCGACAACGCCCGTACCTTCGGACAGCGCCCTGAGGAGTTCGCCAGGCTGGCCGAGGGCCAGTCCCCCGAGGTCCTGTTCATCACCTGCTCCGACTCGCGGGTCGTCCCTGCCCTGATCACGGGCGCCCGCCCCGGCGAGCTCTTCGAACTGCGGACCGCCGGCAACATCGTCCCCCCGTACACGCCGGACCGCCCGACCGGTGAGACGGCCACCATCGAGTACGCCGTGGAAGTGCTCGGCGTCAGCGACATCGTGGTCTGCGGCCACTCGCACTGCGGCGCCGTCGGCGCGCTGGTGCGCGGCGACGACCTCGACGCCGTGCCCGCCGTACGCGACTGGCTCACCCACGCCACCCCGCGCCCCGAGGGCACGGTCGAGGACCCCACCGTCGCCGACGGCGTGCAGAACCACGTCCTCAGCCAGTTGCTGCGGCTGCGCTCGTACCCCTGTGTGGAGAAGCGCCTCGCCGACGGCCGGCTGCGGCTGCGCGGCTGGTACTACGAGGTCCACACCGGAGCCGTGCGCGAACACCGCGCGGACACCGACACGTTCGAGACGCTGTGAGCGGCCGGATGTCCGACATGAACTCCTCCGCGTCCCCCATATCCCCCATACGCCCCGCCTCCAGGTTCCCCCACCTCCGCCAGGACTTCGGCGCCTCGCTGGTCGTCTTCCTGGTCGCCCTGCCGCTGTGCGTGGGCGTGGCCGTCGCCTCCGGGGTGCCGGCCGAACTCGGCCTGATCACCGGCATCGTGGGCGGCATCGTCGCCGGTCTGATGCCCGGCAGCAGTCTGCAGGTCTCCGGCCCGGCGGCCGGGCTGACCGTGCTGGTCTTCGAGGCGGTGCGCCAGTTCGGCCTCCCCGCGCTCGGGGTGATCGTGCTCGCCGCCGGTCTGCTCCAACTCGCCATGGGCGCGCTGAAGCTGGGCCGCTGGTTCCGCGCGATATCGGTGTCCGTGGTCGAGGGCATGCTGGCCGGTATCGGGCTCGTGATCATCGCCGGCCAGCTGTACGCGGCGGCGGGCCTGAAGGCGCCGGCCTCCGGGCTGGACAAGATCGCGGGTCTGCCCGGCGCCCTCGTCGAGGTCGTCGGCAGCACGGCCGCGCTCGCCTCCCTCGCGCTCGGCGCGGGCACCGTCGCCGTGATGGTGCTGTGGAAGCGGCTGCCGCAGAAGGTGCAGGTGGTGCCGGGCGCACTCGCCGCGGTCGTGCTCGCCACCGTCGCGACCCTGACCTTCGGGCTGCCGGTCGCCAAGGTCGAGGTGAACGGTCTGCTGGACTCCATCCAGCCGCCGGGACTCGACGCCTTCGGCGGGCTGGCCGATGTGGCGCTGATCGGCACGATCCTCGCCTTCACGCTGATCGCCTCCGCCGAGAGCCTGTTCAGCGCGGCGGCGGTGGACCGGCTGCACGACGGGCCGCGCACCGAGTACGACAAGGAGCTGATGGCCCAGGGCGCCGGCAACACGGTGTGCGGTCTGCTGGGCGCGCTGCCGATGACCGCGGTCATCGTGCGCAGCTCCGCCAATGTCGCGGCCGGCGCCAGGACCAAGGCGTCCCGTGTTCTGCACGGTGTCTGGCTGCTGCTGTTCGCGGCGCTGCTGCCGGGGGCCCTCGCGCTGATACCGCTGCCGGCCCTGGCCGGCATCCTGGTCCACGCGGGCTGGAAGCTGATCCCGTTCCGCGCGGTCGTCTCGCTGTGGCGGGGCCACCGGGGCGAGGCGCTGATCCTGGTGACGACCGCGGTGTCGATCGTCGCGGTGAACATGTTCGAGGGCGTCCTGATCGGTCTGGCCCTCGCGGTCGTCAAGACGGCCTGGGAAGCCTCGCACATCAAGCTGGAGGTCATCGACAAGGGCGCCGGCCCGGTCCAGGCGTACCTCTCGGGCAACGCCACCTTCCTGCGCCTGCCGAAGATCCTCGACAGTCTGGAGTCGCTGCCCCAGGACCGCCCGGTGGAGCTCCATCTCTCCGGTCTGCACCACCTCGACCACGCCTGTCGCACCGCCCTGGAGAACTGGGCGGAACGCCACAGCGCGACCGGCACCGAACCGGTGAGGATGACGGGCCCGGAGCCGGAGAAGATCCCCTCGGCGACAGCCTGACCCACCCCGCCCCGGCGCCCCGGTCCCACGACCGGGGCGCCGCTCTCATGAGGGGGCATATCGTGGTATTCGCGCGGATATGCCACACAAGTGACGACCGAGGAGTCAGGGGGCGGGGGCGGTCGTCATGGTCGACTCAAAGGGGCGGTCGTCATGGGCGAAGCACTCATCGCGGCAGCCGCGGCCCTCGCCGCCGGCGGCGCCGTCTACCTCGCGGCGGCGGCCCGCGTCATCAAGCAGTACGAACGCGGCGTCGTCTTCCGTCTCGGCCGTCTCCTCGGCGCACCCAGACCGCCCGGCTTCACCCTGGTCGTCCCGGCCGTCGACCGTATCCGCAAGGTGAACATGCAGATCGTGACGATGCCGGTGCCCGCCCAGGAAGGGATCACCCGCGACAACGTCACGGTCCGCGTGGACGCGGTCGTGTACTTCAAGGTCGTCGACCCGGCCGCCGCGGTCGTCCAGGTCGAGGACTACCGCTTCGCCGTCTCCCAGATGGCGCAGACGTCCCTGCGCTCGATCATCGGCAAGAGCGACCTCGACGACCTCCTCTCCAACCGCGAGAAGCTCAACCAGGGCCTGGAGCTGATGATCGACAGCCCCGCCGTGGAGTGGGGCGTGACCATCGACCGCGTGGAGATCAAGGACGTGTCCCTCCCGGACACGATGAAGCGGTCCATGGCCCGCCAGGCAGAGGCCGACCGCGAACGCCGGGCCCGCATCATCAACGCCGACGCGGAGCTCCAGGCGTCGAAGAAGCTGGCGGAAGCGGCCCACCAGATGGCCGACGCGCCCTCCGCCCTCCAGCTGCGCCTGCTCCAGACGGTGATGGCGGTGGCCGCGGAGAAGAACTCGACCCTGGTCCTCCCCATCCCGGTGGAACTCCTGCGCTTCCTGGAACGCGGCCAGTCGGAACAGGACGCCACCCCCGGGCCCCGGCCCCGCCCGGCCCGGCCCGACTCGGCCGGCCCCTCGGAAGTCTCCGCCCCTCCCGACTCGACCACCCCGGCCGAACTCTCGAACCCTCCCGACTCGACCACCCCCGCCGAACTCTCGGACCCACGCGACTCGGCCACCCCCGCCGGCCTCTCGGACATCCCCGGCTCGGCCGCCCCTGCCCAGCTCCCCGACCCCTCCGGATCACCGGCCGCGCTTCCGCCCCACCGGACCCCGGACACCCCACCGGTCGCCCCCGAATTCCCACCCGTCACACCCGACAACCCCACGCCGACCGAGTGATAGCTACGGAACACCTTCTACGCGCGTGGTTCACGCGGCCGTACCCCCGTGATACACACAGGCGGGTCACATCCTGTCCGCCAACAGGAAGGTTGTCCCGTGTCAGTGACTCGACGTCAGGCCCTCGCCCGTACCGGTGCCCTGGGAGCGGGCATCGCGTTCACCGGAGCCCTGTCCGAACTCTTCGCGGGCACCGCGGCCGCGCAGAGCGACCTCGGCCACACCGGCTACGGCCCGCTGATCCCCGACCCGAACGGCCTGCTCGACCTGCCGAAAGGTTTCCGCTATCAGGTCCTCTCCCGCGAGGGCGAGCCGCTCCGCTCCGGTGAGGGCCGCGTCCCCAGCAACCACGACGGCATGTCCGCCTTCGCCGGCAGACACGGCCGCGTCCACCTGGTCCGCAACCACGAGAACCGCGCCACCGGCCGTATCCCGGTGCCCACGATCGAGGGCCTCACCTACGACCCGGCGGGCAAGGGCGGCTGTACGGCCCTGACGCTGGACGCCCGCGGCAACGTCCTCTCCGAGCGCGTCGCCATCGCCGGCACCGCAGTCAACTGCGCGGGCGGCCCGACTCCTTGGGGCACCTGGCTGACGTGCGAGGAGACCGAGGACAAGGCCGGCACCAACGGCTACACCAAGGACCACGGCTTCATCTTCGAGGTCGACCCGGCCGACCCGCACCGCTCGGGCGCCGTCCCGCTCACGGCCATGGGCCGCTTCCAGCACGAGGCGGTCGCCGTCGACCCGAGGCGCGGCGTCGTCTACGAGACGGAGGACGCCTTCGAGCGGCCCTTCGGCCTCTTCTACCGCTTCCTCCCCGACAGGCCGAAGGGCGGCCCGGGCTCCCTGCGCGCGGGCGGGCGCCTCCAGGCGATGCGGGTGCCCGGCGTTCCCGACCTGTCCTCCATCCAGGAGACGGGCGCCTGCTTCGAGAAGATCGAGTGGGTGGACGTGCCGGACCCCCTGGCCACCGGCACGCCCATCCGCCACCAGGACTTCGGCCCCAGGGGCATCACCCACGCCCAGAAACTGGAGGGCTGCTACTGGGGCGGTCGCTGCGTCTACTTCGTCTCGTCCTTCGCCCGCAGCGCGGACGGTTCCGCGGCCGACCACTACGGCCAGATCTGGCGCTACGACCCCGACGACCGCACCCTCTCCCTGGTGATCGTCTTCGGCCCCGACACCGACATCCAGCTGCCCGGCGAGTCCCCCGACAACATCTGCCTCGCCCCGAGCGGCGGCCTCATGGTCTGCGAGGACGGCAACGGCACCCAGCACGTCTACGGCGTCACCCGCCGCGGCGACGTCTACCCGATGGCCCGCAACGCCCAGAACATCGGCACACCCACGGAGCCCGAATGGGGCGAGTTCGCGGGCGTCACGTTCTCCCCCGACGGCCGCACGATGTACGTCAACTGCTACACCCCGGGCACGACGTTCGCGGTGACGGGGCCGTGGCGCCGTACGTGAGGTGACGGGTCGTCACTGACGCTTCGGACGGGAGGGGGCGGGCGCCCGCAGGCGCCTGCCCCCTCCTTCGTTGTCGCGCCTCCCACCCCGTCCTCCGAGAGGGTGACACTGAGTGGGACTCCGGTGCGATGAGCGGGTGATCGGACTGATTTCAGGGGTGGGGCGTTTACGTTCTGGTGGTGATCGTTCCAGTGCGAAGTCTCAGGGTGCTCTGTGCGCTCGGGGCGCTCGGGATCGCCCTGACCGCCTGCGGGGGGCCTCGTAGCGCGTCCCGCGTGGTCACCGCCACCGCCACCGCCACGGGGGCGGCTCATCGCCCGGTCGTGGCGTCCCGGCCGCCCACGCTCGCTCCCGGGCCCGCCGGTCTGGCGCCCGTGTTCGAGCATGGTCTTCGACGCCGCGGCGACAAAACCGTCGCGCTGACCTTCGACGCGGACATGACCGCGGAGCAAGGGGCTCGGGCCGCCGCGGGTGAGCGGTTCGACAATCCGCGGCTCATCGCGACGCTCCGTCGGCTGAAGGTTCCGGCGACCGTGTTCATGACGGGGCGGTGGGCCGAGGAGTATCCGATCCAGGCCCGTTCGATCGGACGGGACCCGCTCTTCGAGGTGGCGAACCACTCGTACGGTCACCACGCCTTCACCGCCGACTGTCAGGGCCTGCCCAGCCTGGAGGCGGGCCGCATCGCGGCGGACGTCGAGCGGGCCTACACCGCCTTCCGCGCGGCCGGGGTGAGGAACCCCATGCCGTACTTCCGCTTCCCGGGCGGGTGCTACGACCGCCGGGCCCTGCGCGAGCTGAGTTCGTCCGGGGTCACGGCCGTGCAGTGGGACGTGGTGAGCGGGGACGCCTCGGCCACGGACGCGGCGGTGGTCGCGCGGGACGTGCTGGAGCGGGTGCGGCCCGGGTCCGTCGTCGTCATGCACTGCATGAGGAGTGCCGCGCCCGTGACGGAACGGGCGGTACGGATGATCGTGCCCGCGCTGCGGGAACGGGGCTTCCGGCTCGTGAAGGTGTCGGAGCTGGTCGGGGCGGCGGCCGCCACCACGTCGTGAGCCCTCCGCCCGGCGCGGGGACCGTACACGCGAACGCCTGCGCGGCCTCGGGGCCGTGCCGGCGGCGATCGCGGCGAGCTGTCCGCCGCCCCCCGGGGCTTTCCGCCGCCGTCGTTCTACGCTGGACATATGAGCGACTACTGCGGCACCGAGACCACGACCAGCGGTGCGGCTCCGGACTCGGCCCCCGTCGCCGCCGGTCCGCCCTTCGCCGACTGTGTCCTGTGCCAGGAACCGACCGAGTATCCCGAGTCCTACAAGGGGATCACCCTGTGCCCCGTGTGCGAGTGGCGCGAGGCCGAGCGTACGGCTTGCTCGGGCTGACCCTCCGTTCGTCGGCCCGGAGGACGCGGAGTGTCCACAGTCCGTACAGGGCCAGCAGCGGTTTCACGACGGTCCACTCACCGGGGCGGTAGTCGTCCGCGCGCACCAGCCGCTCCGCGAGATCGGGGCGCTGCCGCCGCAGGTACGCGCGGGCCTTGAGCGCGTGCGCGGGCTGCGAGGCGATCTTGATGCGGTCCACGCCTTCGAGCAGGGGGACGACGTTCGTGATGTTCTCCCACGTCGTCGTGGACCGGTCCTCCAGGAGCACCGTGCCGTCGTACCCGAGCACCGACGTGGCGTAGTCGGCCATCAGCCGGGCCTCCGTGGTGCCGGCGCCGGTCGCGCCGCCGCTGAAGATCAGGCAGGTGTCCCGCGCACCGTCAGAGGCGGCGGAGCGGATTCCCGCACGGACCCGCCATCGGTTGATCAGGTTCACCGTCGCCCCGGGGTTGCGGTACCCCAGCACCACCACGGCCACCGAACCGGCCCCGCTGTCCCGCACGAGAACGCGGGACCAGCGCCGGTTCAGCCACTCGCCCCAGGCCAAGGCCGCGACGACCCCGGCCACCGCCAGTCCTGCCCTTCGCCCCATGCGGCGACTCTAAGCCCTTCCGACGGCACAACAGCCCTTACGAGACGGCCCGGGGCCGCTCGGCCACTCAGGTCCGCCGTGTCGTCAACGTGCACGCCACCGCTGTCGCCGCCGCCGCGCACAGGGCCGCCGCCAGGACCGGGAGGGCGGGGACCGGGATCGTGCCGCGCCGGGAGCCGTCGACCAGGGCCGTGATCGCCGCCCGAGCCGGGGAGCCCGCGACCACCAGGGCCAGGAGCGCGCCGAGGAGCAGGGCCGGGACGGCCCGGCCCGGTGAACGGAGCAGGGGCCAGTTCGTGAGGGCGCCGACGGCCGTGCCGAGGAGCGCACAGGCGAGGATCGCCAGCAGGCCGGCGGCGCCCGCGGGGATCGGTTCGACGCGTGTGTCGTGAGCCGTGCTGGTGGGGGCGCTGATGATCGTGACGACCACCGTGGCCACCGTGCCGAGCAGGCCGGCCGCCGCGAGCGCGACCAGGACGCAGGCCAGGTGCGCGCGGCCCGGCCCGGCCGCCGCGCCCGTGCAGCTGCGCGCGGCGGGGGGCTCGTTGGTCGCGCAGATCCGTACCAGCCAGGCGGCTACGGGCAGCAGCGCGGCCGCCGTGTAGCCGAGCGAGTCGAGCACCGGCTGCCCGCTCTGCACGCCGACGGCCAGGAACGCCGCGTACAGGATGACCGGCGGCAGCCAGCGCTGGGAGCGGACGAGGAGGGCGGCGTGGTAGCGGAGGAGGGCGGGCATCAGGTGTTCTCCGCTTCCAGCTCGGCCAGGACGTCGTCCCGGCCCGGCGAGGTCGTCTGTTCGGCGCCTGGCTCCGGTCGCCGCGTTCCCGTCGGGTCGGTCGGGTTCGGCACATCCGCCGTATCCGGTCCCGGCGTTCCCGTCTTGTCGGTCGGGTTCGGCACGTCCGCCATATCCGGTCCCCGCGTCCCCGTCGGTGCGTCCGCGCGTGCCACGCTCGTCACGCTCGTGACGTGCCAGGGTGGCCGGGCCCCGAGCAACGCCCGCAGCAGCGCGTCCGACTGGGGCTCGGAGACCGTGAACCGGTGTGTTCCGGGCGCCGGTTCCTCGATCGAGATCGCCAACTTCGCCGCCTCCGGGGGCACCCGCGTGCCCGTTCGGCCCCGCGCTTCGACGCGTACGCGAGGGCCGGCCGCGGCGACGGCCGACTCGCTGCCCTTCCCCGTACGGAGTTCCAGGGCGCCCCCGACCACCGCGTACGTCGCGTCCGGCACCCCGGACAGGCGCTGCGGATCGTGGTCGACGAACACCACGGCGGACCCGGCGGTCGTACGCTCGACGACCACGCGCTCCAACTCCTCACGGGCGTCGGCGTCCAGGCCGGTCCACGCCTCGTCCAGGACGAGCAGTTCCGGGTCGCCGAGCAGGGCCTGGGCCACGGCGACCTTCTGACTGCTGCCCTTGGAGAGCTGGGCCATCGGCGTACGGGCGTACTCGGCGGCGCCGAAGCGCTCCAGCCACTCGTCGGCGGCGCGCGCGGCGGCAGGGCGGTCCAGGCCGTGCACCGCGCCGAGGTGCGTGAGGTACTCGGCGGCCGTGAACGGCAGGGCCGCGGGAAAGCGTTCCGGGACGTACGCCGTGCGCGGGCGGCCCGCGATCCGGCCCTCGGTCGGCGCGTCGATCCCGGCGAGGACCCTGAGCAGCGTCGACTTGCCGGTGCCGTTCGCGCCCTCCACCCGGATCAGTCCGCCAGGGGTGACGGCCAGGTCGACACCGCGCAGCACCCAGGAGCCGCGCAACCCGTAACGGCGCCCCACGCCCTCCAGGCTCAGCAAGGGGCCCGCTCCCCCGCTCTCCGGGCTCGGCGGTGACTCACGTTCCCTGCGGACCATCCGTTCCATGCGGACCATCCTCGTACACGCGTCCGGGAGTGTGGGCGGGGATCCGGTCTTCGCCCGCTCTGATCGCGCCCGCTCTCCCGTGGGCCGCCGCCGGTGCCGCCACTGGCAGACTGGGGGCGTGACCACCAGCGACCCCGCCCCCGCACCAGACGCGACCTCCACGCCGGACCCGGCGTCCACGTCAGCCTCCGTCGCCACGCCGGACCAGGCCGCCGCTCCCTCCTACGCCCCGGCGCAGGACAGTCCCTTCCGGCACGAGCGGACCGCCCGGGACGAGGCGCCGCAGTTCGTGCTGCCCCTGGTCGTGCGGATCGAGCGGGCCGAACCCCCGGCGCGGACGGACGCGTTGGAGACGGCCGCGCGTGCCGTGCTGGTGATGCTGGGCGACGAGCGGTCGGTCGGCGAGGGAGAGTGGGCCGAGGCGATGCGGAGCTGGCAGGACGCCCGGATCCGCAAGGTGGTCCGGCGGGCGCGCGGCGCGGAGTGGCGGCGGGCCGAGGCGTTGCCCGGGATCACCGTGACGGGCAAGTCGGCCCAGGTGCGCGTCTTTCCGCCCGTCCCCCTGGACGGCTGGCCGAAGGAGCTGGCCCGCCTCCAGGTGTCCGGGACGGACCTCGACGACCCGGAGCCGCCGGTCGAGGCGGACCCCGGTGCCCCGGTGCTGTGGCTGAACCCCGAGGTCGGGATGTCGGCGGGCAAGGCCATGGCGCAGGCGGGACACGGGGCCCAACTCGCCTGGTGGGACCTGTCCGAGGAGGACCGGGCCGCTTGGCGGGACGCCGGGTTCCCCCTCGCCGTCCGCACCGCCGACCCCGCCCGCTGGCAGGCCCTCACCACCTCCGGCCTGCCCCTCGTCCGCGACGCCGGCTTCACGGAGGTCGCCCCGGGTTCCTGCACGGTGGTCGCGGACCACCCGGCCCTGCGCGGCTGAACCGCGGAACCGAACCTTCCGCAAGCTTTTCGATGACTGCGGCCCGCCGTTGAACAGCCCGACGATCGCGTACGTATCTCCCTGCACTGGCCAAGCAACTGCCCCAACGACCAGTTGGCATTACCCGGGAGGCTCATTTTGCGGCGTATCAATGGCTCGGTCATCGCCAGCCTGGCGCTCGTCGTCACCGTCGGAGCGCTTGCGTTCCCCGTCTGGTCCTACGCCGACCGCTCGGGCACTGCTCAGGCCAACATGGCGGCCGGCACGGTCAACACCCAGTGGGGGCCGCTGACGGCCGCCGACCGCGACCTGATCATCAGGGTGCGGCTGGCGGGGCTGTGGGAGCTGCCGGCCGCCGAGCAGGCGATGCAGCGGTCGAAGAGCCCGGCCGTCAAGGAGGCCGCGGACCATCTGATCGTGGGTCACAAGGACCTCGACCAGCGGGTGCGGGCCGTGGCCGAGCAGCTGAACGTCGAACTGCCGAACCAGCCCAACGCCCAGCAGCAGGGCTTCCTGCAGCAGATGTCCAACGCCACCGACGACCAGTACGACCGCGTCTGGGCGAACCTGCTGCGCTCGGCCCACGGCAAGATCTTCCCGGCGATCGGCACGGTGCGGAACATGACCGAGAACACGCTGGTGCGCCAGCTGGCCTCGGACACCAACCAGACCGTGCTCGACCACATCACGATGCTGGAGAAGACCGGCCAGGTCGACTTCGACGCCATCGCCAACGGCACGATCTGACGCCGCCCGCGGTACGCACGCGCCGTGGCCGCCGGCCCGCCGCCCGAGCGGCGGGGCCCGAGCTGCGGGGGCGGGCGGCCCCACCCCCACTCCACGCCCAGCAAGACTTCAGTCCCCAACGACCAGTTGGTTTCCTCCGGGAGGCACCTTTGCGACGCTCCAAGGGCTCTGTCCTCGTCGCCGTGGCGATCGTCGGCACAGTCAGTGCGGTCGCCTACCCCGTCTTCTACTCGTACCCCAACCGCAACGCGGCCGCCGCCGCGGCCGTGCCCACCGGTGACACGGTGACCACGCAGTGGGGGCCGCTCACCCCTGTCGACCGTGACCTCATCATCCGGGTGCGGCTCGCGGGCCTGTGGGAGCTGCCGGCCGGCCAGCAGGCCCTGGAGCGCAGCGGCAGCAAGTCCGTCAGGGAGGCCGCGGACCACCTGATCAAGGGCCACACCGACCTGGACAAGCGGTCCCGGATCATCGCGGCGAAGCTGGGCGTCGAGCTGCCGAACCAGCCCAACGCCCAGCAGCAGGGCTGGCTGGACCAGATGACCGCCGCCAAGACCGAGGCCGAGTACAACAAGACCTGGGCGAACCTGCTGCGGGCCGCGCACGGGAAGATCTTCCCGGCCATCGCCGCCGTGCGGAACCAGACCCGCAACACCCTGGTCCGCCAGCTGGCCTCCGACGCCAACCAGACCGTGCTCGACCACATCACCATCCTGGAGGCGACCGGGGAGATCGACTTCGCGCAGATCGCCGACAACTCGGTCAGCGGTACGGCGAGCCCGACCGGCCCGCCGCCGCCGGTGCCGGGGCAGATCGTGCAGCCCGCGCCCGCCGCGGAGCCGTCGACCAACCCCGATGTGAAGTCGACTCCGTCACCGACCACGCCCGGCCTCGTCCCCACGGGTCGGCCGGACCCGGAGGAGCTGAACAAGGACCAGGGCGTACCGCAGGTCCAGTAGCCGCCGAAAGCTCAAATGTTGCTCTGAAGGTCCCCTTCTCGGGGTTCGGCTCCGGGTGACGGGGCCATGACTCCGTCACGCCGGAGCACAGGTCCGTCGTGAGGAGACGAACACAGGGTCCTGGTGCAGCCGTGGCCGAGGAGGGGACGATGGAGCGGATCGGGCAGCTGGGTACGGGTATCGGATGGCGTCCGGAGATCGCGGACGCCGTCGAGCGCATGGCCGGGTCGGCCGGCGGCGTCGACTGGGTGGAGGTCGTCGCGGAGAACGTCTGCCCCGGTCACCTCCCCGAGTCGCTGCTGCGGCTGCGCGAGCGGGGCGTCACGGTGGTGCCGCACGGCGTCTCGCTCGGCCTCGGCGGCGCCGACCGCCCCGACGAGCAGCGGCTGCGGAACCTCGCCGAACGCGCGGAGGCCCTGGGCGCGCCCCTCGTCACCGAGCACATCGCGTTCGTCCGGGCGGGGGGCGCCCTCACCGCGTCGCCGCGGCTGGAGGCCGGGCATCTGCTGCCGGTGCCGCGCACCCGGGACGCGCTGGACGTGCTGTGCGAGAACGTGCGGATCGCCCAGGAGGCGCTGCCCGTGCCGCTGGCCCTGGAGAACATCGCGGCGCTGATCAACTGGCCCGGCGAGGAGATGACGGAGGGCCAGTTCCTGTACGACCTCGTCGACCGCACCGGGGTCCGGCTCCTCATCGACGTGGCGAACCTCCACACCAACCACGTGAACCGGGGCGAGGACCCCGCGAAGGCGCTGGACGAGCTGCCGGTCGAGGCCATCGCGTACGTCCATGTCGCGGGCGGTTTCGAGCGGGACGGCGTCTGGCACGACAGCCACGCCCACCCGGTGCCCCGGCAGGTCCTCGACGTCCTGGCCGAGCTGGCCTCCCGGGTGGCCCCGCCCGGCGTTCTCCTGGAGCGCGACGAGAACTTCCCGGAGCCGGCCGAGCTGGAGCGCGAGCTGGACGCGATCCGCGGGGTGATGAAGACCGCCGGGGCGCAGGACGGCGCGCCCGCGACGGACGAGCCGACCACGACACCGGCCACCACAGCGAGCGCGGCCACCACGGCCACCGCAGCGACCACGGCGACCGAGCCCGTCACCGCCGGCGGGGAGGCCCCCGAGGGCGAGGGTGAGCCGGTCGCGCGGCAGCGGCTCGGACTGGCCCAGGCCGCGCTGCTGTCGGCGCTGGTCGCGGGGACCCCGGTGCCCGAGGGGTTCGACCGGGTGCGGCTCGGGGTGCAGGCGCGGGCGCTCGCGGCGAAGCGGGCGGACGTCGTGGGCAAGGTCGCGCCGGAGCTGCCGGAGATCCTGGGCACGTCGTACCGGCCGGTGTTCGTGGCGTACGCGCAGGGCAACCCGATTACCGACGGCTACCGGCGCGACGCGCTGTCCTTCGCCGAGCACGTGCTGCTGGGCGACCGGCTCGAGGACGCGGGCACCCGGCGGGCGCTGCGCGAGTGGTGGCTGGAGCGCTCCGGTCCGGCGCCGCTGTCCCGGCGCCCGACGGCGCGCCTGGCCCGCGCGACCCGCAGGGTGCTGCTGCGCCGCTGACCGCCGCGCGCCCCCGCGCCGCCCCGCCCCGGCGCGAGGCGGTCTCTCGCGCGCCCCAAATGTGCTGCGATTAACAAACCCGCGCCCCCTACACGGGTTTCACGTCCCCTTCACTCCACTATCACCTGACCTGTCCACCGCCCCGGGTATCCGATCCGGCGCGATTTGTACCGTCCTCAACCCTTCCTCCTCGTACGGCAGTTGGCATACACCGGGCAGTAACATGCCGGACCGTAGACCAACCCGCACCCGAGGCGCACTGGCGTGCGGTGCCGCAAGCAGGAGGCACCATGCGATCCGACCGACGCAGCAGAGGACTGCTCAATGGAACAGGGCTCATCGTCGCCGGGCTGACGGCGACGCTCCTGGCACTGATCTTCCCGATCTGGTCGTACAGCGACCGCTCGGGCACCGGCGTCGACACGCTCAACGCGTCCACCGTGACGACGCAGTACGGCGCGCTGTCCGGACTGGACCGGGAGTTCATCACCAAGGTCCGGCTGGCGGGGCTGTGGGAACTGCCCGCCGGACAGCAGGCCCAGACGAAGGGCACCACCAAGGCGGTGCGGACGGCCGGCGAGCACCTCGTCGAGGGGCACACCTTCCTCGACGCCCGGGTCCGCAACGTCGCCGCCCGGCTCGGACTGACCCTGCCCAACCAGCCGAACGACCAGCAGAAGGCGTGGCTCGGCACGCTGGACGCGGCGCGGGGCGAACAGTACGACCGGGAGTTCGCGAACATCCTGCGGACGGCCCACGGCAAGGTGTTCTCCGTCGTCGCCCAGGTCCGCGCCACCACCCGCAACTCGCTGGTCCGCGACCTCGCCGACGACGCCAACGCCACCGTCCTCGACCACATCAAGGTCCTGGAGGCCACCGGGCTCGTCGACTACGACGCGATCGCCCGCGACGCGGCCTCGGCGAGCCCCCCGCCCATCACCAACTCCCCGGCCCCGCCCGTCCCGTTGGACGACCCCGGCTCCCCGATCCCGGTGACCCCCTCCCCGACGGCGTCCCCGTCCCAGCAGTACTCCCTGCCCCCGGCGGCGACGGGCCCACGCGAGGAGGACGACGACTAAGGCGCGTCCGCGAAGGCCCGGCCGCGACACCGGCGGCGGGTGCTTTACATCGCCCCCTTCCGAACGAAACATCCCTTTTGTCGCTGTCGTGCTTCGGAGGGATACGCGATGCGAGCTGCCGTGCTGTACGGGACGGTCGGGGCGGTGCTGCTGAGCGGTGTCGCCGCCGTGCCGGCGAGGAGCGAGACGACCGGGGTCGCCGGCGTCGCGGGGGTGGCCGTCGCGGCCCGGCGGGCGGCGGAGGAGGGCATCCGCTTCGGGAAGTGCCCGGCGAAGGAGGGGCTGCCGGACGGGCTGCGCTGCGGGACGGTCAGGGTGCCGCTCGACTACGCCCGGCCCTTCGGCAGGCAGATCTCGCTCACGGTGAGCCGGGTCGAGGCCAAGGGCAGGGGCAAGGTGCCCCGGCAGGGGGCGCTCGTGTTCAACCCCGGCGGGCCCGGCGGCTCCGGGATGTACTTCCCGCTCGTCGGGTTCCTGCCGGAGTGGAAGCGGATCGCGGCGGCGTACGACCTCGTCGGGTACGCGCCGCGCGGCGTCGGCCGGTCGGCGCCGCTGTCCTGCCAGGACCCGAAGCGACTGCACCAGGGCCCCTCCCCCGCGCCCACGCACCCCTCGGCGGCGTACAAGAGGGAGCGGATCGCGCGGGCGAAGGCGTACGCGCGCGGGTGCGCGCGGCGGGCCGGGAGCGCGCTGCGGCACTACCACTCGCTCAACAACGCCCGCGACCTCGACGTGCTGCGCGCCGCGCTCGGCGAGCACCGGCTGACGTTCATGGGGGCGTCGTACGGCACCTACTTCGGGGCGCTGTACGCGACGCTGTTCCCCTCGCGGGTGCGGCGGATGGTCTTCGACTCGGCGGTGAACCCGGACCCCGAGCGGATCTGGTACCGCAACAACCTCGACCAGTCGGCGGCGTTCGAGGAGCGCTGGGCGGACTTCCGCAGGTGGGTCGCCAAGCACCACGAGGTGTACCGGCTGGGGAACACCGCGCAGAAGGTGCTGCGCGGCTACGAGCGGGCCGCCGCCCGCCTGGCCGCCCGGCCGGCCGGAGGGAAGGTGGGGCCGGGGCAGTTGCAGAGCACCTTCCTCCAGGCCGCGTACTACGACGACTACTGGCCGCAGCGCGCGCTCGCCCTCTCCGCGTATCTGCGGGGGGACGCGAAACCGCTGGTCCAGCTGGCCGGGCCGTACCCGGAGGCGGCCGTCGAGCAGGAGAACGCGAACGCGGTGTACACGGCCGTCGAGTGCAACGACGGGCCCTGGCCGACGGACTTCCGGGTCTGGGACCGCGACAACACCCGGCTCGCCCGGACGGCGCCCTTCGAGACCTGGGACAACGTGTGGACGAACCTGCCGTGCGCGTACTGGCCGGCGCCGCGGCAGCGTCCCCTGGATGTGCGCACCGGCCCGGGTGAGCTGCCGCCGACGCTGATCCTCGCGGCCGAGCGGGACGCGGCCGCACCCTACGAGGGGGCGATCGCGCTGCACCGGCGGCTGTGGGGATCGGTGCTGGTGACCGAGCGGGACGCCGGGAGCCATGGCCTCGCCGGCGGGCCCAACAAGTGCGTCAACGCGTATCTGGAGGCGTATCTGCTGGAGGGCCGGGCGCCCGACAGGCGGGCGGCCTGCGCGGGGCGGCCGGAGCCGAAGCCCGGCTCGGCGCGGTCGACGGCGGGGCTCCCCGCGCCCCTCACGGGGCGCGGGTAGGCGTTACGCCAAGCCCTCGACCAGTTCCGCGACCGACTTCCGGCGGCCGGTGTAGAACGGGACCTCCTCGCGGACGTGCATCCGGGCCTCGGAGGCACGCAGGTGCCGCATGAGGTCGACGATGCGGTACAGCTCGTTGGCCTCGAACGCCAGGATCCACTCGTAGTCGCCCAGCGAGAACGAGGCGACCGTGTTGGCGCGGACGTCGGGGAAGCCGCGGGCCATCTTGCCGTGGTCGGCGAGCATCCGGCGGCGGTCCTCGTCGGGCAGCAGGTACCAGTCGTAGGAGCGCACGAAGGGGTACACGCTGACGTAGTCGCGGGGCGTCTCGTCGGCGAGGAACGCCGGGATGTGCGAGCGGTTGAACTCGGCGGGGCGGTGCAGCGCCATGTTCGACCACACCGGCGTGAGGGCGCGGCCCAGCCGGGTGCGGCGGAAGAGGTTGTACGCCTCCTGGAGCTGGTCGCTGGTCTCGGCATGCCACCAGATCATGAGGTCGGCGTCGGCGCGCAGGCCCGACAGGTCGTACGTGCCGCGCACGGTGACGTCCTTCGCGGCGAGCTGGTCGAACAGCTCCTGGACCTCGTCGGCGTAACCGCTGCGGTCCTCCGGGAGCACGTCCTTCAGCTTGAAGACGGACCACAGCGTGTAACGGATGACCTCGTTGAGGTCCTTGGCCAGCTTGCCCTTGTTGGGGACGCGGCCGGACTCGGTGGTGGGGGCGTCGTCGCTCATGGAACTCATTCTCCCGCTCCGCCGTGCAGGCTCTGCACCGGGTTGGCCGTGAGGTCCTGCACAGCGCGCAGGTCACCGTGGATCTGGTCGACGGCGGCGGCCGCGCTCGCGACGCAGGCGGGGACACCGACGCCGTCGTAGGCCGCGCCGCAGACGGCGAGGCCGGGCAGCTTGCCGAGGTGCTCGCGGATCCGGGCCACGCGCGCGTGGTGGCCGACCGGGTACTGGGGCAGACCGTCGTCCCAGCGGGTGACGCGGGTCTCGACGGGGTCGGCGGTCAGGCCGATGGCCTCGCGCAGGTCGTGGCGGGAGACGTCGACGAGGTGGGCGTCCTCGTGCTCCAGGATCTCCGTCTCGCCGTGGCGGCCCACGGAGGTCCGCAGGATCAGCAGGCCGGGGTTCTGCCCGGCGATCCAGCCCCACTTCTGGGAGGCGAAGGTGGACGCCTTGATGGTGCGCCCGTCGACGGGCGGTACGAGGAAGCCGCTGCCCTCGGGGAGGGTGACGTCGGCGCGGCGGTAGGCGAGGGTGACGAGGGCCATGGACGCGTACTCGACGGCGGCGAGCTCGACGGCGGCCTCGGGGGCCTCGGCGCGCAGCAGGTCCGCCGCGACGGGGGCGGGGGCGGCGACGACGACGGCGTCGGCGTGCAGCACCCGGCCGCCGGCGGTGACGCGCCAGCCGCCGGTGCTCTCACGGCGCAGCTCCGTGACGGGGCTGCGGGTGAGGACCTCGGCGCCGCGGGCCCGCACCGACTCCGCGACGGCGAGCGGCAGTTGTCCCACGCCGCCCTCGATACCCATGAACACGGGGCCGGTCGGCTGGGCGGCGGCCGCGCGGGCCTGGATCTCGCGGACGGCCTCGGTGAGGGAGGTGTGGGTCCGGGCGGCCTGGAAGAGCTGCGGCACGGCCGAGCGCATCGAGATGCGGTAGGCGTCGCCCGCGTAGACGCCGCCGAGCAGCGGCTCCACCAGGCGGTCCACGACCTCCCTGCCGACGCGGGCCGCCACGTACTCCCCCACCGCCACATCGTCGCCGACCTCGGTGCGGGGCAGGTCCGCGTCGCGCTCGATCCGGGCCAGGCCCTCGTCGGACAGCACTCCGGAGAGGGCGGACGCGGTGCCGGGGACGCCCATGACGTGGCCCTTGGGCATGGGCCGCAGCGCACCCCGGGTCCACAGGGAGGCGGTGGCGGTGGCGGGCGGCTGGAGCCGGTCGGCGAGTCCGACCTGCCGGGCGAGGGCGACCGCCTCGGGGCGGCGGGCCAGCAGGGACTCGGCGCCGAGGTCGACGCGCGCGCCCGCGATCTCGCCGGGCAGCAGTTTGCCGCCGACCCGGTCCGAGGCCTCCAGGACGGTCACCCTGGCGCCTCGCTCCAGAAGTCCGTGCGCGGCGGCCAGACCCGCGATCCCGGCTCCTACGACGACGACATGTCCGGCTTCCGGACGTGATCCGCTCATGGCTCCACCTTCTCAGACGCCCCCGACGGCCCTGGTAGGGCCGTGTGGCCCCACCGAGTCCCGACCGTGACCGCTTCGGGACCACCGCACGCCAACGTTCCGCCGCCCTCCGGCGTCGAAGGAGCGTCATCAGCAAGCAGGACACGACTTTCGGGGGTACGCCGCCATGGCTCAGACACACATACGACGGTCCCGACGGCCCGCGGGGGTCTTCGCCGCCCTGTTCCTCGCCGCCGCCCTGGCGCTCACCGGCTGCGGAGCCAATGACGACAGTTCGGACGGCGGGGCGGCCTCCGACAGCAAGGCCGGCGCCGCGGCCCGGCAGGAAGGGGCCCTGAGCGGCGAGAGCGGCGGCGGCTCGAAGAAGGACCAGTCCGCCGACACCGCGCCGAAGCTCGGAGCGAGCCACATCATCCGTACCGCGAGCCTGACCGTGCGGGTGAAGGACGCGCCGACGGCGCTGGAGGAGGCCCGGACGGTCACCGAGAACGCGGGCGGGTTCGTGGGCGGCGAGTCCACGACCCGCGACGGGGAGGGCCGTGAGCGCACCCGGGTGGTGCTGCGGGTGCCCTCCGAGAAGTACGAGGAGGTGCTCACCGCGCTGGAGGGCACGGGCAGGCTGATCGAGCGCAAGGCCAAGGCGGAGGACGTCACCGACCAGGTGGTGGACGTGGAGAGCCGGATCAGGACGCAGCGGGCGAGCGTGGCCCGGATCCGCGAGCTGATGGACCGGGCGACCAAGCTCAGCGATGTCGTCACGTTGGAGGGCGAGTTGAGCACGCGCCAGGCGGACCTGGAGTCGCTGCTCGCCCGGCAGAAGTCCCTGAAGGACCGCACGAGCCTCGCGACCATCACGCTGTCGCTGTCGGAGACCGCGGTGAAGAAGGCCGCCGAGGACGACGAGCCGGGGTTCGTGGACGCGCTGGCGGGCGGCTGGAACGCGTTCGTCGCGGTGTTCCGCTGGCTGGGCATGGCACTCGCCGCGGTCCTGCCGTTCGCGGCGGCCACCGCCCTCGTCCTGCTGCTGTGGTTCCGCTTCTTCGGCCGTTCACGGCGTCCCGCCCCGGCCGCGGAGCAGGAAGGCGGCGAGGAGAGCTGAAATGCGGGGCGGTCGTAGCGTGTTCCCATGAACATGAGCCGTACGGAACGTTCGAGGGAACGCCTGGTCGTCGTCGGAGGAGACGCGGCGGGGATGTCCGCCGCGTCGCAGGCGCGCCGACTGCGAGGGCCCGACGAGTTGGAGATCGTGGCGTTCGAGCGGGGCCACTTCACCTCGTACTCGGCGTGCGGCATCCCCTACTGGGTCGGCGGTGACGTCCCCGAGCGGGACCGGCTCATCGCCCGCTCGCCCGAGGAACACCGGGCCCGCGACATCGATCTGCGGATGCGCACGGAGGTCGTGGAGATCGACGTCGAGGGCAGGCGGGTACGCGCGCGTGGCGTCGACACGGGCGAGGAGTACTGGACGTCGTACGACAAGCTGGTGATCGCGACCGGCGCCCGCCCGATCCGCCCTGACCTGCCCGGTGTCGACGCCCCCGGGGTGCACGGGGTGCAGAACCTCGACGACGGGCAGGCCCTCCTCGACACGCTGGCCGCCACCGGGGGCCGCCGCGCGGTGGTCGTCGGCGCCGGCTACATCGGCGTGGAGATGGCGGAGGCGCTCATCAACCGGGGGTACGAGGTCACGGTCGTCAACCGCGGCAAGGAGCCGATGTCGACGCTGGACCCGGACATGGGCCGGCTGGTGCACCGGGCCATGGAGGGCATGGGCATCACCATGGTCGACGACGCCGAGGTCACCAAGTTCCTCACGGGCGACGACGGCCGGGTCCGGGCGGTCGCCACGGACGACGCCGAGTACCCGGCGGACGTGGTGGTCCTCGGTATCGGGGTGCGCCCGGAGACGGGGTTGGCGAGGGCGGCGGGCCTTCCTGTCGGTGACCGCGGCGGCCTGCTGACCGACCTGTCGATGCGGGTCCGCGGCCATGAGGACATCTGGGCGGGCGGCGACTGCGTGGAGGTCCTGGACCTGGTCTCCGGCCGTGAACGCCACATCCCGCTCGGCACCCACGCCAACAAGCACGGCCAGGTCATCGGCGCGAACGTCGGCGGCGGTTACGCCACGTTCCCCGGTGTCGTCGGCACCGCCGTCAGCAAGGTCTGCGACCTGGAGATCGCCCGCACCGGTCTGCGCGAGAAGGACGCCGACCGCGCGGGCCTCCAGTACGTGGCCGTCACCATCGAGTCCACCAGCCGTGCCGGCTACTACCCGGGCGCCGCCCCGATGACGGTCAAGATGCTCGCCGAACGCCGCACGGGCCGCCTCCTGGGCGTCCAGATCGTCGGCCGGGAGGGCGCGGGCAAACGCGTCGACGTCGCCGCCGTGGCCCTGACGGCGGGCATGACGGTCGAACAGATGACAGCCCTGGACCTGGGGTACGCCCCGCCCTTCTCGCCGGTGTGGGACCCGGTCCTGGTGGCGGCGAGAAAGGCGGTGACGGCGGTACGTTCGGACGCCTGAGCCCTCCGGGGGCGCGGTGAACTCCCGTGCCCCGGTGCTGAGCCCTGTCGTCCAATTCCCACCTACCCCCCTTCGGACGACGGCGGGAATTTGACGACAGGGCCTAGACGGCCGAGGAGTTCCCGCTGATCCGGTCGATGGCCTGCATCGCCTGGTCCGAGCCAGGACGCGACGGCAGCGACGACACGGACGCGGACGAGGTCACCGCGGCGGGAGCGGTGGGCGCCGTCGCCGGCTTGGCGTGCGCGGCGGCCGCCCGGACCGACCGCAGCCGGTGGCTCACCGCCTCGTCCAGCGTCACCGGCCGCTGCATGCGCGCGGACAGCCGCCCGGCCTCCTGGCCGAGCGCGGCAACGTCTTCCCAGGTGAGCTTCACCACCAGGGACAGTTCCGCCTCACCGTCGGGGGTGGCGTGCATCGAAGGAGTGACTCGGTCGTTCATCGCCTGTTCCTCACGTAGATCCGCGGTTGAGGACACATACGCACCACCGCGCACGAGCGTTCACACGTCCGACGCCGGTGTGCGCGGCCGGCGGACAGGCTGGTTCCGGCCCCGTATCGCGGGCACACGATCCCTGTGGTCATCCCCGTGCACGACGTGAACCCCGTTCGCGGCACGCCCTACGTGACATACACGCTGATCGCCGCGAACCTCTTCGTCTTCGTCTTCATGCCCGGCCTCGCCGGTTCGACGGCCGGTGACAGCGGCGCGGCCCAGCTGTGCCATCTCCACGCGTTCGTGGAGCAGTACGCGGCGGTGCCACGGGAGTTGATCCACCATCAGCTGCCGGGTCTGGTGCCCACCGGCACGGTCGATCCCCGTACCGGCGGCTGTCTGGTGGGGGCGCCGGGCTACGACAAGTCACCCGCCCTGTCCGTCCTCACCGCGATGTTCCTGCACGGCGGTTGGCTCCATCTGCTGGGCAACCTGCTGTTCCTGCTGATCTTCGGCAACAACGTCGAGGACCGGCTGGGCCATGTGCGCTTCGCGCTGTTCTACGGGGCGTGCGGCTATGCGGCGACGTACGGCTACGCGCTCCTCAACGCCGACTCCGGTGAACCGCTGATCGGCGCGTCCGGGGCGATCGCCGGGGTCCTCGGCGCGTATCTGGTGCTCTTCCCGAGGGCCCGGGTCTGGGTCCTGGTGCCGTTCCTGGTCTTCCTGCCGCTGCGGCTGCCCGCGTGGCTGGTGCTGGGCTCCTGGTTCGTGCTCCAGGCGGTGAACTCGTCCGACGAGGGCGCCTTCGAGGCGGGGACGGTGGCGTACGCGGCCCACATCGTCGGCTTCGTCGCCGGCATGCTGCTCGCCTGGCCCCTGCGCCCGGGCACCCCGCCCCCGCCCGAGCCGCAGCGCCTGCTGTGGGGCAGGCGGACACGACACGGGTGGTGAGGACGGGTTCCCCGCGGGGGCGGGAGCCCCGCGAAGTGGACGCGGAACTAGGCCGACAGGGCCTAGCGGGCGGTCTGCTCGTGGACGTACTCCACGAGGCGGGTCAGCGCGTCGGGGTCGGTGGAGGGCAGGACGCCGTGGCCCAGGTTGAAGACATGGCCCTCCAGCCCGGCGGCCGAGTCGAGCACCTCGCGGGTCTTGGTGCGGACGGCCTCGGGGCCGGCGAACAGGACAGTCGGGTCGAGGTTGCCCTGGAGCGCCTTGCCGGGGCCGACGCGGCGGGCGGCCTCGTCGAGCGGGACGCGCCAGTCGACACCGACGACGTCCGCGCCCGCCTCTCCCATCAGGCCCAGCAGCTCGCCGGTGCCGACGCCGAAGTGGATGCGCGGGACGCCGTATCCGGCGACGGCGTCGAAGACCTTGGCCGAGGCGGGCAGCACCGAGCGGCGGTAGTCGGCGGGGGCGAGCGCGCCGGCCCAGGAGTCGAAGAGCTGGACGGCGGAGGCGCCGGCCTCGATCTGGACCCGGAGGAACGCGGCGGTGATCTCCGCCAGCCGGTCGAGCAGGTCGGCCCAGAGCTCCGGGTCGCCGTACATCATCGCCTTGGCGTTCTCGTAGGTGCGGGAGGGGCCGCCCTCGACGAGATAGCTGGCCAGGGTGAAGGGGGCGCCGGCGAAGCCGATGAGCGGGGTCTCCCCCAGCTCGGCGGTGAGCATCCTGATCGCCTCGGTGACGTACGAGACGTCCTCGGGGGTCAGGTCACGCAGCCGGGCGAGGTCGGCGCGGCTGCGGATCGGGCTCTCGACGACGGGGCCGACGCCGGGCTTGATGTCCAGGTCGAGGCCGATGGCCTTGAGCGGGACGACGATGTCGCTGAAGTAGATCGCCGCGTCCACGTTGTGCCGGCGGACGGGCTGGAGCGTGATCTCCGTGACCAGCTCGGGCCGCATGCACGACTCCAGCATCGGGATGCCCTCGCGCACCTTCAGGTACTCCGGCAGGGAGCGCCCGGCCTGCCGCATGAACCACACCGGTGTGTGCGGGACGGGCTCGCGCCTGCACGCCTTGAGGAAGGCTGAGTTCTTGACGGCGTCGCGCGTGGCGGTCGGCTGGTGGCCCGAGGGGCTGGCGTTGGCACTCACGAGGCAAAGTCTCGCACGCCCGCTTGACAGGGGCGGCCGGGGCTGTGGACAACTGGGGGCACCGATTGTTTCCGGCCACCCGTGCCGGGAGCGGCCCGGGCGCGTTCGCTGAGCGCGATCCGACCGTGACCCAGCGCACGGGTGTCTTGCCCTGCGCCGGGGCCCCGTTCCCCTTAATGTTCCCGCATGGCTGCGGCTCAGGGACGACTGTCGGACGACGCTGGCGGAATGGACGACGCGAAGGAGGGGGAGCGCGATGCGAGCGGGACGGCCCCATTGCCGTTCCGCTCCGCCGTCGAAGCGCTGAGGGCCACACGCCTGCGGCCCGAGATCGAGATCGAGCAGACCCGGCCGCCGCAGCGGCTCGCCCCCTACGCGTACGCCCTGGAGGCCGCGGTCGTCGAGGGCGACGAGGACCTGGCCGACGGCCGTCTCGTCCTGCTGTACGACCCGGCGGGACACGACGCCTGGCAGGGCTCCTTCCGGCTGGTGACATTGATCCGCGCGGAGCTGGAGCCGGAGATGGCCGCCGATCCGCTGCTGCCCGAGGTGTGCTGGTCCTGGCTGACCGGCGCGCTGCAGTCCCGCGGGCTGTCCTACGGCGAGCCGAGCGGGACGGTGACCCGGGCCAGCTCGCACTACTTCGGCGGGCTGGCGGCGCGGCCCGCGGCCTCCCAGATCGAGATCCGGGCGTCCTGGACCCCGCGCGAGGTGCTGGGCGGCGTGCCGGACACGGCGGCGCACCTCGCGTCCTGGTGCGATCTGCTCGCCCAGACCGCCGGGCTGCCGCCCGCGGCCGATCCGGGTGACGCGGCGGTGGTGTCGTTGCCGCAGCGCCGGGGGCCGCAGTCACGCTGAACCCGTCGCCGCCCGAGGACCGTGCCCCTGAGGGGCACGGTCCTTTTGTGTGCCGTGTCGCCACGCCGATCGAAACCATCACTTTGTCGATACGGCCACTTTCGGCCTCGTATCGACGCGAAGCGACACCGTTCGATCTTCGAATGATCGAAGGCGTGTCCGAATTGCACGGATTGTTACTCACCAAATCGTGATCATTCTCTAAAGGAGCAGAGGTTTGGTGCCGAAGACCTCTGTGACCTTGAAACCACGGTTCGTCCCGGCTTCGACCCCACGAGCCCAGCGAGCCGGCCCCTCGTCCCGCACCCAGGAGGCCTGGTGTCCGTTCTCCTCGAGCAGCCCGCAAGCCTGGTCGCCTACCGTCCGAACAAGCCGACCGCGATGGTGGTGGTGGCCGATCCGCGTGTGCGGTCGACCGTCACCCGCCATCTGTGGGCGCTCGGTGTCCGCGATGTCATCGAGGCCTCGTCCATCGCCGAGGCCCGTCCCCGCATCGGCAACCCCCGTGACATCTGCGTGGCAGACGTCCATCTGCCGGACGGTTCCGGCCTGACCCTCCTCTCCGAGACCCGGGCCGCCGGCTGGCCCAACGGTCTCGCGCTCTCCGCCGCCGACGACATCGGCGCCGTCCGCAACGCCCTCGCGGGCGGTGTGAAGGGATACGTCGTCACCGGCACCCGCACCAACATCGGGCTGCCCACCCGCCCCGGCGCCGCACCCCTCGGCTCCGCCGCCCGTATGCACCGCCGCCCCCCGGGTGCCCCGAGCCACCCGGGCGGCTACCGGGAGCTGTCGGGCCGCGAGGTCGAGGTGCTGCGCCTGGTCGCGGAGGGCCAGTCGAACAAGGCGATCGGCGTGTCGATGGGCCTGTCCGCGCTCACCGTCAAGAGCCACCTCGCCCGTATCGCCCGCAAGCTCGGCACCGGCGACCGCGCCGGAATGGTCGCTGTGGCCCTGCGCACCGGGATCATCCACTGAGGCCGCGCCGATCCACCGCGTCGCACCGGATCGGCCGGGAAGGGGCCGAGATCGTTCGATGATGCCCGGCCTCTCCCGATTCGCCGGAAAGTTTCACTGACACGTGTGACACATGACTTGTTTACGCCCCTTCATGGCCCGCCGACGGAACGTTCCGTCGGCGGGCCATGTCCATACACAGATACCCTTGACAGGTGACCGACGCCCAAGAGACCGCAGCAGACAGCACCCTGCGAACCACCGGAGGCGCCCCTCCGGACGACGGCGGATCTTCTGATGCGGGGGCGCCGATCCCTTTGCTGGAGCCCCGGGACGGCATTCCGCCCGTGATCGCCGACGAGGCGACGCTTGCCGAGGTGATCGCCGCGTTCGCCGCCGGCTCCGGCCCCGTCGCCGTCGACGCCGAACGCGCGTCCGGCTACCGCTACGGCCAGCGCGCCTATCTGGTGCAGCTGCGCCGTGAGGGCGCGGGCACCGCGCTCATCGACCCCGTCGCCTGCCCGGACCTCTCCGGGCTCGGCGAGGCGCTCTCCGACGCGGAGTGGGTGCTCCACGCGGCCACCCAGGACCTGCCGTGCCTGCGCGAGATAGACATGGTCCCGAGCCGCCTCTTCGACACCGAGCTGGCCGGCCGCCTCGCCGGGTTCCCCCGCGTCGGTCTCGGCGCGATGGTGGAGAACGTCCTCGGCTACGTCCTGGAGAAGGGCCACTCCGCGGTCGACTGGTCGACCCGCCCGCTGCCCGAGCCGTGGTTGCGCTACGCCGCCCTCGACGTGGAGCTGCTCGTCGATCTGCGCGACGCCCTGGAGAAGGAGCTGGACCGGCAGGGCAAGCTCGAATGGGCCCGCCAGGAGTTCGACGCGATCGCGACGGCACCGCCCGCCGAGCCGCGCAAGGACCCCTGGCGGCGCACGTCGGGGATGCACAAGGTGCGCCGCCGGCGGCAGATGGCGGTCGTACGGGAGCTGTGGGAGGCCCGCGACCGTATCGCACGGCGGCGGGACGTCTCCCCGGGCAAGGTCCTCAGCGACGCGGCGATCGTCGAGGCGGCCCTGGCACTGCCGGCCAACACGCACGCCCTCGCCGCGCTGAACGGGTTCGGGCACCGCATGGGGCGGCGCCAGCTGGAGCAGTGGCAGGCGGCGGTGGACCGGGCGAAGGCACTGCCCGAGACCGCGCTGCCGGCGCACGGGCAGCCGGTGACGGGTCCGCCGCCGCCGAAGGCGTGGGCCGACAAGGACCCGGCGGCGGCCGCGCGGCTGTCCGCGGCGCGGGCCGGGGTGAGCGCGCTGGCGGAGCAGCTGAACATGCCGCAGGAGAACCTGATCACGCCGGACACGGTGCGGCGCCTGTGCTGGGAGCCGCCGGTCACGGCTGACGCCGACTCGATCTCCGCGTCGCTCGCCGGGTACGGGGCGCGGGCGTGGCAGGTGGAGCTGGTGACGCCGGTGCTGGTGGGGGCGCTGTCGGCGGTGGGCAGGAGCGCGTAGCCGCATCCGGGGAGGGGCCGCTTCAGGGGGTGCGCATGGGGGTGCGTCTCCGGGTGCGGGTGCGTGGGGGCTGGTCGCGCGGTTCCCCGCGTCCCGCAGGGGCGCACCCGGCGACCGCACGGCACCCCTCCCCTTACTTCGTCGCTCCCCTCATGAAGCCGTTGTAGATGAATCTCTGCAGGGCCAGGAAGACGATCAGGGTCGGCAGGATGACCAGGACCGTGCCCGCCGAGATCGTTTCCCAGTGGGCGGCGTAGGGGCCCTTGAAACGGAACAGGGATGTCGAGATCACGCCAAGGTCTTCCGAGGGCATGTAGAGGAAGGGGATGTAGAAGTCGTTGTAGACGGTGATCCCCTTCACGATGACGACGGTCGCGATCGCCGGTTTCAGGAGCGGGAAGATGATCTTCCGGTAGATGGTGAACGCGTTGGCGCCGTCCAGGCGGGCCGCCTCGTCCAGGGAGATCGGGATCGACCGGACGAACTGCAGGAAGATGTAGATCGACACGATGTCGGTGCCCATGTAGAGGGCGATCGGCGCCCAGAGGCTGTCGAACATGCCGAAGCTGTCGACGATCTGGAAGGTCGCCACCTGGGTGGTCACCCCGGGCACCAGCGTGGCGACGAGGAAGAGCGCGACGACCAGCCTGCGGAAGCGGAAGGTGAAGCGGTCGATGGCGTAGGCGGCCATCGAGCCGATGACCACCGTGCCGGTGACGGCGAACAGCAGGATGAAGGCCGTGTTGCCGAACGCGGCGAGCATCTCGCCGTCCCGGAACGCCGTCGCGTAGTTCCGGAGGTTGAGGAGGTCGTCGGGCAGACCGAGTGCCCGGCTGCCCCTCGCCGTCTCCCGCTCGGACTTGAGCGAGGTCAGGAACACCACCGCGAGCGGCAGCAGGACGACCAGGGACGCGGCGGCCAGGGAGAGGTACGTGAGCGTCCGGGCGACCCGGCGGCGTACCACCGGGGTCGGGTGCGCGAGCGTCATGTGAGGTCCACCTTGTCGTCGGGGACGAGGCGCCGCTGCACCCAGGTCACCGCGAGGATGATCAGCAGCAGGACCACGGCGGCGGCCGAGGCGAGGCCCGTCTTGTTGAAGCGGAAGGCCAGGTCGATCGTCTGGATCACGAAGGTCTCGGTGCCGGTGGCGCCGCCGGTCATGATGTACGGGATCTCGAAGACCGAGAGGGAACCGGAGATCGACAGGATCACGCTCAGGCTCAGCACCGGTTTGATGCCGGGCGCGATGATGTACCGGAACTGGTGCCGGCGGCTCGCCCCGTCGAGTTCGGCGGCCTCGTACAGCTCGCCCGGGATGGACTGGATCGCGCCGAGGAAGAGCACGAAGTTCAGGCCCATGTAACGCCACACCGAGACGCTCGCGAGGGAGATGTTCGCGGAGGTCGAGGTGCCCAGCCAGGCGCGGTCGGACTCGTACCCGACGAGGGCGAGGACCGAGTCGAGGGTGCCGCCGTCCTGGAAGAAGTAGAGGAAGACGAAGCCGATCGCGACGCCGTTGATCAGGTACGGGAAGAACAGCACGCCCTTGAAGAAGTTCCGGAAGCGGACGTTGAAGCTGAGGACCGTCGCGAAGTACAGGGCGAGGGCGATCTGCACCGCCGAGGCGGCCAGGTAGTAGCCGCTGACGAAGAAGACCTGGAACAGTTCGGGGCGGGTGAAGATCTCCACGTAGTTGCCGGCGCCGGTGTAGTTCAGCTCGGGGCTGACGCCGTCCCAGTCGGTGAAGCTGTACGCCAGCATGTTGACGACCGGGGCGTAGGTGAAGGCGACCAGGAGGGCCAGCGGGGCGGCGAGGAACAGCCACGGGGTGAGCTTCCGCCACAGGAGCACCTTGCGGGGGGCCGGGCTCGGCACCGGGGGCCGTGGCGCGGCCGACGGGGGCCGCGCCACCTTCTCGGTCGTGTGCGTGGCGGGCATCAGGAACCCACGGTCTTCTGCGCCTCGGTCCAGCGCTTGCCCAGGTCGTCGAGGAAGTCGTCGAGGGTGCCGTCCTTCGCGCCGCGGGCGAGGTCGACGAGGTCCTGGCGGTACTCGGGGGCGTAGATGCCGACCTCCGAGGCGTTGTCGATCTCCTTGACCTGGCCGCCCTCGGCGTCGTCGAGTTCGATGAGCTTCACGCCCTGTTCCTCGTACGGCTTGAGCGACTCGGGCAGCGGGGCGTTCCTCGGCGTCGCGATCGACAGGTTGTCCTCGGCGTACCCGGACTTGTCGGTGAACCAGTCGACCCAGGCGCGGGCGGCCGCCTTGTGCTTCGAGTGGATGCTGACGGCCTGGTTGTAGTCGGGGTTGGCGGTGGCGCACGCCTTGCCGTCGACGCGGACGGGGAACGGCATGAAGCCGATGTCGTCGGGGTCGGCCCCGGCCTTCTCGGCCGCCTGCCGGAACTGGATGACCGCCCAGCTGCCGAGCCATGCCGTGGCGATCTCGCCCTTGGCCAGCTTGGGCTTGGACTCCTCCCAGTTGGTGGTCGTCGGGTCCTTCTCGATCAGGCCCTGTTTGACGATGTCGTACAGCAGGGTGTCCCCGACGCGCAGTTCACCGTTCTCGCCCCACGGGTTGCCCTCGGCGAGGGCGGTGGTGGCGCCGGTGTCGCAGCTGACGGAGCCGTTGACGAACGTCCACTGGGTCAGCGGCCACTGGGCGGCGAAGTTGGTGTAGTACGGAACGGCGTCCGTCCTGGACTTGATGGCCTTCAGCGCGGTGAGGAACTCGTCCGGTGTGGTCGGCCAGTCGGTGACGCCGGCCTTCGCCCAGATCCGCTTGTTGTAGAGGAAGCCCGGGGTCGCGCCCATGGGGCTCTGGCCGTAGACCTTGCCGTCGACGGTGGTGAAGTCGGTGAAGCGGTACTTCTCGGCGAGCTCGTCCTGGGTGCCGAGGGAGGCGAAGAACCTGGGGTAGTCGTTCTTCTTGATGACGCTCGGGATCATGAGGACGTCGCCGTAGTTCTTCGTGTTCATACGGATCTTGACTTCGGCCTCGTAGTCCGTGATCGCGTCGAACTCGACCTTCACCTTCGGGTAGATCCTGTTGAACTCCGCCGCGTACTTCTTCATCGTGCCGTCCTGCACGATGTCGGTGCGATGGGTGAGGACCTTGATGGTTCCGGACACCTTCGACGGGTCGTCGGGTGCCTTCGCGTCGGCGGCCTTCGCGCCTCCTCCGCTGCCTGTGCAGCCCGACGCGAGGAGCGCGGCGGCGAGCAGGGTTCCGGTGAGCGTCCTTCGGTGGTTCATGTGCACCAGCTCCGTTCGGGACGGACGAGCACGGGTGGGTTGGCTGGTTCGGCACTCTGGCAGCCGTTCACTGAACCGGTAAAGTCCCAATTCCGCCAAGGGCTCCGAAACTTTTCGCGGCGCTGTCGCGCCATCGACTGGACCGGTTCAGGAGGGCGCATGCTCCACGCCACCCCGCTCACCGAGGGCTGGACCCTGCGGCACGAGGGGCGGGAGCTGCCCGCCGCCGTACCCGGGTGCGTGCACACCGATCTGCTGGCGGCGGGGCTGATCCCGGACCCCTTCCTCGGGCGCAACGAGACCGAGGTGGCGTGGGTGGGGCGCCGGGAGTGGACGTACGAGGTGGACCTGCCGGGGACGGGGGCGGGCGGCACGCGGGAGCGGACCGACCTGGTCTTCGACGGGCTCGACACCGCCGCCGAGATCCGGCTCGACGGGCGGCTGCTGGGGTCGGTGCGGAACATGCACCGGTCGTACCGATTCGACGTCACGGGGATGAGCGGCCGGCTCTCGGTGCGGTTCGCCTCCGCGTACGCCGAGGCGGAGGCGGTGCGCGAGCGGCTCGGTGACCGGCCGAACGCGTATCCCGAGCCCTTCCAGTTCATCCGCAAGATGGCCTGCTCGTTCGGCTGGGACTGGGGGCCGACCCTGGTCACGGCGGGGATCTGGCGGCCGGTGCGGCTTGAGCGCTGGTCGACGGCCCGGATCGCCCGCGTACGGCCGCTGGTGACGGTCGAGGGGACGACCGGGCGGGTGGAGCTGCACGTCGAGGTGGAGCGGACGGCCGTGGCGGCGGGGCTGCGGCTCCGCGCGCGGGCGGGGGGCGTCGACGCGGTCGCGGAGGTCGAGGGCGCGAGCGGCGTCGTCCGGCTGGAGGTGCCCGGCGTCGAACGGTGGTGGCCGCGTGGGTACGGTGAACAGCCGCTGTACGACGTGGAGTTGACCTTGCACGAGGACGGTGGCCAGGAGCTCGACGCCTGGCGGCGGCGGGTCGGGTTCCGGACCGTGGAGCTGGACCGGGGGGCCGACGAGCACGGCACCGGGTTCACCTTCGTCGTCAACGGCGAGCGGCTGTTCGCGCGGGGCGTGAACTGGATCCCGGACGACGTGTTCCCCTCCCGCGTCACCCGCGAGCGCTACCGCACCCGGCTCACCCAGGCCGCCGACGCCGGTGTCGACCTCGTGCGGATCTGGGGCGGCGGGATCTACGAGAGCCATGACTTCTACGACGTCTGCGACGAGCTGGGGCTGCTGGTCTGGCAGGACTTCCCCTTCGCGTGCGCCGCCTACCCGGAGGAGCAACCGCTGCGGGGCGAGGTGGAGGCCGAGGCCCGGGAGAACGTCGTACGGCTGATGCCGCACCCCTCGCTGGTGCTGTGGAACGGCAACAACGAGAACCTGTGGGGGTTCCGGGACTGGGGCTGGGAGGAGCGGCTCGCCGGGGAGTCCTGGGGCGAGGGGTACTACCTGGGCGTACTGCCGCGGATCGTCGCGGAACTGGACCCGACGCGGCCGTACACGGCGGGCAGCCCCTGGTCGGGGTCCTGGGACCACCATCCGAACGACCCGGCGCACGGTACGCATCACTCCTGGGAGGTGTGGAACCGGGAGGACTACGCGGAGTACCGGGCGAACGTGCCCCGGTTCGTGGCGGAGTTCGGCTGGCAGGCGCCGCCCGCGTACGCCACGCTGCGGCGGGCGCTGGCCGACGCCGGGGAGGAACTGGCCGCCGACTCGCCGGGGATGCTGCACCACCAGAAGGCGGAGGACGGCAACGGGAAGCTGGAGCGGGGCCTGGCCCGTCATTTCGCCCTGCCCGAGGGGGACTTCGACCGGTGGCACTATCTGACGCAGCTCAACCAGGCGCGGGCCGTCGCCGCGGGCATCGAGCACTGGCGGTCGCACTGGCCGGTGTGCGCGGGCACGGTCGTGTGGCAGCTCAACGACTGCTGGCCGGTGACGTCCTGGGCGGCGATCGACGGCGACGGCAGGGAGAAGCCGCTGTACCACGAGCTGCGGCGGCTGTACGCGGACCGGCTGGTGACGCTCCAGGAGCGGGGCGGGGCGCTGGTGCTGGCCGTCGTGAACCAGGCGGGTGAGGTGTGGGAGCCGACCGCGCCGCGGTTGCGGCGAATGTCCGTGGACGGCGAGGTGATCGCCGAGTTCCCGGTCCCCGGCGAGGCCGTCGGGCCTCGCGCGGTCGCCGAGGTGCCCGTGCCCCGTGAGCTGGAGCCGACGGGCGCGAAGGAGTTCCTGGTGGCGGACGTCGACGGGCTGCGGGCGGTGCACTTCCCCGCGCCCGACCGCGAAGTGCCCTACCCCCGGCCGGGGTTCGACGTCGAGGTGGCGCCGGGGGCGGTGACCGTGACCGCGCGGACACTGGTGCGGGATCTGCTCCTCCAGGCCGACCGGCTGGGCGCGGGGGCCCGGGCCGACACCGGGCGGGTCACGCTGCTGCCCGGGGAGCGGGTCACCATCGGTGTGACGGGCTGGGAGACCGTGCCGGACGAGGCGGCCGTCCGGCGGGCCCTGTTCTGTGTGGAGCCGGCCCGATGAGCACACCCCCTCGGGTGACGATCAAGGACGTCGCCGCGCGTGCCGGAGTGTCCAAGGGGGCGGTCTCGCTCGCCTTCAACCGGAAGCCGGGGCTGTCCGACGCCACACGGGACCGGATCTTCGCGGCGGCGCGGGAGCTCGGGTGGGCGCCGAACCTGACGGCGCGGTCGCTGTCGAGCCGGCGCGTGGACGTCGTGGGGCTGGCGATCTGCCGGCCGGCGCGGCTGCTGGGCCTCGAACCCTTCTACATGGAGTTCGTCTCCGGGGTGGAGAGCGTGCTGACCGAGCGGTCCTGCTCGCTGCTGCTGCGTCTCGTGCGGAACGTGGACGAGGAGATGGCGGTACAGGACGCCTGGTGGCGGGGGCGGCAGGTCAGCGGGTCGATCCTGGTGGACTTCCGCGCGGACGATCCGAGGGCGGCTTCGGCGCGGCGGCTCGGCATGCCGGTCGTCGCGGTCGGGCACCCGTCCCTGACCGGGGGGCTCACCTCGGTGTGGACGGACGACGCGACCGCCGTGACGGAGGCGGTGCGGTACCTCGCGGCGCTCGGGCACCGGCGGATCGCGCGGGTCGGGGGCGCCGCCCTGCTGGGGCACACGGCCATCCGCACGGCGGCGGTCGACGAGGCGGCGCGGCGGCTGGGGCTGGCCGGGGTGCGTCAGGTGACGACCGACTTCTCCGGGGAGGACGGCGCCCGGGCGACGCGGTCGCTGCTCAGCGCGCCCGGCGGGGACCGGCCGACCGCGATTCTCTACGACAACGACATCATGGCGGTGGCGGGGCTGTCGGTGGCCGCGGAGATGGGCGTGCGGGTGCCGGCGGAGGTCTCCCTGCTGGCCTGGGACGACTCCCAGCTGTGCCGGCTGACCCGGCCGACCCTGTCGGCGATGAGCCATGACGTGCACGGGTTCGGCGCGGAGGTCGCGCGGACCCTGTTCGAGGTGATCGCCGGGGAGGGGGCCGGGTCGCATCCGGTGGCGACTCCTGTACTTGTGCCCCGGGGGTCCACCGCGCCGGCCCCCTGATCCAGCCGTAAGGGAAGGGGACGCGTTGCGCCGGGCGCGACCGCGGGTGCGTTTCGGGCTGGTCGGGCGGTCGCCCGTACCCCTAAGCTGGACATGTGTAACCGACGGTAACACGCCGAGGGCGTGTGACGTTCACCGCTCCCGCCCCCAGGGGTGGGCAGTCCGGTTACTCGTAAGTAGCATGGGCCTGAGCGCGCGCTCAGCGTGGCGTGCAGCAGTAGTGCCATCCCGCACCCTGGAGGAGAGCCATCGTGCCTCGTACCGTCAGGGACGTCGTCTTCGTCGACGGCGTCCGCACCCCGTTCGGCAAGGCGGGCCCGAAGGGCATCTACCACGAGACCCGCGCCGACGACCTCGTCGTGAAGGCGATCCGGGAGCTGCTGCGCCGCAACCCCGGTCTGGAGCCGGCGAAGATCGACGAGGTCGCCATCGCCGCGACCACGCAGATCGGTGACCAGGGCCTGACCATCGGCCGCACGGCGGGCATCCTCGCCGGTCTGCCGCAGTCGGTGCCCGGCTACTCCATCGACCGCATGTGCGCCGGCGCCCTGACCGCCGTCACCACGGTCGCCGGTTCCGTGGCCTTCGGCGCCTACGACGTCGCCATCGCCGGTGGTGTCGAGCACATGGGCCGCCACCCCATGGGTGAGGGCGTGGACCCGAACCCGCGGTTCGTCAGCGAGAAGCTGGTCGACGAGTCCGCCCTGTTCATGGGCATGACCGCCGAGAACCTGCACGACCGCTACCCCACCATCACCAAGCAGCGCGCCGACGAGTACGCCGTGCGCTCGCAGGAGAAGGCCGCCAAGGCGTACGCCAACGGCAAGATCCAGCAGGACCTGGTGCCGATCTCGGTGCGCCGCACCAACCCCGAGGGCGGCGAGACCGGCTGGGGCCTGGTCACCGCCGACGAGCCGATGCGTCCGGGCACGACCCTCGAGAACCTCGCGGGCCTGAAGACGCCGTTCCGCGTCCACGGCCGGGTCACCGCCGGTAACGCGGCCGGTCTGAACGACGGCGCCACCGCCTCGATCATCGCCAGCGAGGACTTCGCCCGCGAGCACGACCTCCCGGTGAAGATGCGCCTGGTGGCGTACTCCTTCGCGGGTGTCGAGCCCGAGGTCATGGGCTACGGCCCGATCCCGGCCACGGAGAAGGCGCTCGCCCAGGCGGGCCTCACCATCGACGACATCGGCCTGTTCGAGATCAACGAGGCGTTCGCCGTCCAGGTCCTCGCCTTCCTGGAGCACTACGGCATCGCCGACGACGACGCCCGGGTGAACCAGTACGGCGGCGCGATCGCCTTCGGTCACCCGCTGGCCTCCTCCGGCGTCCGTCTGATGACGCAGCTGGCCCGCCAGTTCGAGGAGCAGCCCAACGTCCGCTACGGCCTGACGACCATGTGCGTCGGCTTCGGCATGGGCGCCACCGTCATCTGGGAGAACCCGCACTTCGAGGGGGACAAGTGACCACCACCGCCGAGCTTCTCAAGCAGGCTTCGGAGCTGTTCCCGGACGAGGTCGTGACGAGCGCGCACGTACGCCACCTCGACCTGCCGTTCGGCGCCGGGCGCTTCGCGCTGATCACGCTGGACAACGGCTTCGACCACACCAAGCCGACCACCTTCGGCCCGGCGTCGCTGGCGAACCTGAACACCGCCATCGACCAGGTCGAGAAGGAGGCCGCCGCCGGCGAGATCGTCGGTGTCGGCATCACCGGCAAGCCGTTCATCTTCGCGGTCGGCGCCGACCTCAAGGGCGTCGAGCTCCTCAAGGAGCACGAGCACGCGCTCGCCATCGGCAAGGGCGGCCACGAGGTCTTCAAGCGGCTGTCCACCCTCGCCGTCCCGACCTTCGCGTACTACAACGGCGCCGCGATGGGCGGCGGTGTCGAGGTCGGTCTGCACTGCTCCTACCGGACCGTCTCCGCGGCCCTCCCGGCGTTCTCGCTCCCCGAGGTCTTCCTCGGCCTGGTCCCCGGCTGGGGCGGCTGCACGCTGCTGCCGAACCTGATCGGCGCCGACAAGGCCGTCTCGGTGATCATCGAGAACAGCCTCAACCAGAACAAGCAGCTCAAGGGCGTGCAGGTCTACGAGCTGGGGATCGCCGACGCGCTCTTCGAGGGCGCCGACTTCCTGGAGCAGTCGCTGCTGTGGACGGCGTCCGTCCTCAAGGGCGAGATCGTCGTCGACCGCCCGGTCATCGACCGCGGTGAGGCCTGGGACCAGGCCGTCGCCAAGGGCCGCTTCATCGCGGACTCCAAGGTGCACGGTGCGGCCCCGGCCGCCTACCGCGCGCTGGACATCATCGCCGCCGCCAAGAACGGCGACCTCCAGCAGGGCTACGACGCCGAGGACAAGGCGCTCGCCGACCTGATCATGGGTGGCGAGCTGCGCGCCGGCATCTACGCCTTCAACCTGGTGCAGAAGCGCGGCAAGCGCCCGGCCGGCGCGCCGGACAAGTCGCTCGCGCGTCCGGTCACGAAGGTGGGTGTCGTCGGCGCCGGTCTGATGGCCTCGCAGCTCGCGCTGCTGTTCCTGCGCCGCCTGGAGGTGCCGGTCGTGCTGACCGACATCGACCAGGAGCGCGTCGACAAGGGTGTGGGCTACGTCCACGCCGAGATCGACAAGCTGCTACTCAAGGGCCGCATCAACCAGGACAAGGCCAACCGTCTCAAGGCGCTGGTCTCCGGTGTCCTGGACAAGGCCGAGGGCTTCGCGGACGCGGACTTCATCATCGAGGCCGTGTTCGAGGAGATCGGGGTCAAGCAGCAGGTGTTCGCGGAGGTCGAGGCGGTCGCCCCGGCGCACGCGATCCTCGCCACCAACACCTCCTCGCTGTCGGTCACCGAGATGGCGTCGAAGCTGAAGAACCCCGAGCGGGTCGTCGGCTTCCACTTCTTCAACCCGGTCGCGATCCTGCCGCTGCTGGAGATCGTCCGCGGCGAGCAGACCGACGACGCCTCGCTGGCCACGGCCTTCGCCGTCGCCAAGAAGCTGAAGAAGACCGCCGTGCTGGTGAAGGACGCCCCGGCGTTCGTCGTGAACCGCATCCTCACCCGCTTCATGGGCGAGATCCAGAACGTCATCGACGAGGGCACGCCGGTCGAGGTCGCGGAGAAGGCGGTGGAGCCCCTGGGCCTGCCGATGTCTCCCCTCGTCCTGCTGGAGCTGGTCGGTCCCGCGATCGGTCTGCACGTCTCGGAGACCCTCAACCGGGCCTTCCCGGACCGCTTCACGGTCTCCCCGAACCTCGCGGCCGTCGTCAAGGCGGGCAAGCGCGGCTTCTACGTCTACGACTCCGGCAAGCCGGAGCTGGACCCGGAGGTCGCCGCGCTCCTGAAGCAGGGCGACGTCGTCCTGACCGAGGAGCAGGTGCGGGCCCGGGTGCTGGACGCCGTGGCGCAGGAGATCGGCCTGATGCTCGACGAGGGTGTCGTCGCCGAGGCGCAGGACATCGACCTCTGCCTGATCACCGGCGCCGGCTGGCCCTTCCACCTGGGCGGCATCACGCCGTACCTGGACCGCGAGGGCGTCAGCGAGCGGGTGAACGGCAAGAAGTTCCTGGAGCCGGGCGTGGCTTCGGTCCCCGTGTGACCGTAGGCGGGTGAAGAGGGCCTCCGTCCCGGACGGAGGCCCTCTTTCTGTTCCCCGGCCCCGCCGGTCCGCCGGTGGGCGGCCGACCGGCGGGGCCGCCCCGGGTCCACAATGGGGAAGCATGACGACCCTCGTGATCATCGACGCCGCGAACGTCATCGGATCCGTCCCCGACGGCTGGTGGCGCGACCGGCGCGGCGCGGCCGAGCGTCTGCGGGACCGGCTCGCCCGGGACGGGGTGGCGGGCCGGGACGAGCCGGTGGAGCTCGTCCTGGTTGTGGAGGGCGCGGCCCGCGGCGTGGAGTCCGTCCCCGGGGTACGGGTCGAGGCGGCCCCCGGCAGCGGCGACGACCGTATCGTCCGGCTCGTCGCCGAGGAGGGCCGGGACCGCCCCACCCTCGTCGTCACCGCCGACCGCGAACTGCGCCGCCGGGTCGGGGAACTGGGCGCCGAGGTGGCGGGCCCGCGCACGGTACGCGGCGGCGCCTGACACCTGACACGGCTGACGGCTGCCGCCCACGCGGTCCGGCCCCGCACAGGCCCCGGAAAGGGGCCGTACGGGGCCGGAGGGGGGCCGTGCGGGGCCGGAGGGGGCCCTCGCCGCCGGTCGGTGACGTCGGGTCAGGCGGACGGTCCGAGGGGCGGGCCGGCGGCTCCTAGGCGCCGCGTCCCGGCGGCTCGATGACGTCGCCCGGCTCGGTCTCCTCGCGGCGGCCCAGGCGGCTGTGCGAGCGGCCGTAGAGGAAGTACACGACGAACCCGGCGGCCATCCACAGCCCGAACCGCACCCAGGTCTCGGCGGGCAGGTTGATCATCAGCCACAGGGAGGCGCACACCGACAGGATCGGGACGACCGGCACCCACGGGGTACGGAAGGAGCGGTGCAGGTCGGGACGGGTCCTGCGGAGGATGATCACACCGATCGCCACGACTACGAAGGCGAACAGGGTGCCGATGTTCACCAGGGCGGCGAGTTCGGTCAGCGGGGTGAAGCCGGCGAGGATCGCGATGATCACACCGAGCAGGATCGTCGGCCGGTGCGGGGTCTTGAACCGCGGGTGGACTTGGGAGAAGAAGCGCGGCAGCAGTCCGTCGCGGCTCATCGCGAAGAAGACACGGGTCTGGCCGAGGAGCAGGATCATGCAGACCGTGGTCAGGCCGACGGCGGCGCCGAAGCTGATGAAGCCCGCGAACCAGGGGTGCCCGGTCTCCTTGAAGGCGTCGGCGAGCGGTGCGTCGACGGACAGCCGGCTGTAGTGCTGCATGCCCGTGACGACGATCGACACGAGAACGTACAGCGTGGTGCAGATGAGCAGCGAGCCGAGGATGCCGCGCGGCATGTCACGCTGCGGGTTCCTGGTCTCCTCGGCGGCGGTGGCGACGACGTCGAAGCCGATGAACGCGAAGAACACCACCGAGGCGGCGGTGAAGATGCCCATCACACCGAAGTTGGAGGGTGCCCAGCCGAACATCAGCTGGATCAGCGGCGCCTGGAGACTGCCACCGGCCTCGACGGTCTGCGCCTTCGGGATGAACGGGTCGTAGTTCTTGCCCTCGATGAAGAACGCGCCCGCGACGATCACGGTCAGCACGACGGCGACCTTGATGGCGACGACGACCGAGGTGATCCGCGCGGACAGCTTCATGCCGATCACGAGGATGACGGTGAGGACCAGGACGAGCGCGGCGGCGAGGATGTCGAAGCCGAAGTCGCCGGCGCCCTCCCTGCTGCCCAGGGCCGCGGGCATCTCCCAGCCCGCGTTGTCCATGAGCGACTGGATGTAGCCGGACCAGCCGACGGCCACCACCGCCGTCCCGAGCGCGAACTCCAGGACCAGGTCCCAGCCGATGATCCAGGCGGGAAGTTCACCGAGGGAGGCGTAGGAGAAGGTGTACGCCGACCCCGCCACGGGGACCGTGGAGGCGAACTCGGCGTAGCAGAGCGCGGCCAGCGCGCAGGCGACGCCGGCCGCGACGAACGCGAGGGCCACCGCGGGCCCGGCGTTGTTCTTCGCGACCGTACCGGTGAGGACGAAGATGCCGGTGCCGATGATGACGCCGACGCCGAAGACCGTCAGATCCAGCGCGGACAAGGATTTCTTGAGCGCGTGCTCGGGCTCCTCGGTATCGAGGATGGACTGCTCGACCCTCTTCGTCCGGAAGAGTGTGCTGCTCACAGGGATACCTCCCACGCTTGTTGTCCTCGACATGATCGAGAGGGGGCGATGGGGGTCCCCCCGGGTCGAGCGAAGCCGAGAGCTGGGGGAGCGTATGCCCCGGCACGGGCGGTTTCACGCGAATGGGCCGGTCTCACCACCGTAAAGGATGGCGGGACCGGCCCGAACGGCCCAGTCGGGCAGGTCAGTCGCGCGCGGGCTCCACCTCGGAGGGCGTGCCGTCCAGCCGGCCGTCGAGCTTGGCGACGAGCCCGGTGACCTGGCGGGCGATGTCGGGCGCGGTGAGGCCGATCTCGGCCATCACCTCGGCGCGGGAGGCGTGGTCCAGGAAGCGCGGCGGGATGCCGAAGTCACGCAGCGGGATGTCGACGCCCGCGTCCCGCAGGGCCTGCGCGATCGCCGACCCGACGCCGCCGACACGGGAGTTGTCCTCGACGGTGACGACCACCCGGTGCTTGTCGGCGAGCGGAGCCATGTGCTCGTCGACCGGCTTGACCCAGCGCGGGTCGACGACGGTGGTGGTGATGCCCTGCTTGTCGAGCAGGGCGGCGATCTCCAGGCACATCGGCGCGAGGGCGCCGACGGAGACGAGGAGCACGTCCGGCGTGTCGGTGCCCGGCTCGCGCAGCACGTCCATGCCGCCCACCCGGCCCACGGCCGGTACGGCGGGGCCGACGGCGCCCTTGGAGAAGCGCACCACGGTCGGCGCGTCCGTGACCTCGACGGCCTCGCGCAGCTGCGCCCGCACCTGGTCGGCGTCGCGCGGCGCGGCGAGCCGCAGCCCGGGGACGACCTGGAGGATCGACATGTCCCACATGCCGTTGTGGGAGGCGCCGTCGGTGCCGGTGACGCCGGCCCGGTCCAGGACGAACGTCACCCCGCACTTGTGGAGGGCGACGTCCATCAGGACCTGGTCGAAGGCGCGGTTGAGGAAGGTCGCGTAGACCGCGAAGACCGGGTGCAGACCGCCCGTGGCGAGGCCGGCCGCGGAGACCGCGCCGTGCTGCTCGGCGATGCCGACGTCGTAGACGCGCTCGGGGAACGCCTTGGCGAACTTGTCGAGGCCGACGGGCTGGAGCATGGCCGCCGTGATGGCGACGATGTCCTCGCGCTCCTTGCCGAGCTTGACCATCTCCTCGCCGAAGACGGAGGTCCAGTCGGCGCCGGAGGAGGCGATCGGCAGACCGGTGTCCGGGTGGATCTTGCCGACGGCGTGGAAGCGGTCCGCCTCGTCCTGGAGGGCGGGCTGGTAGCCGCGGCCCTTCTCGGTGAGGCAGTGCACGATGACCGGGCCGCCGAAGCGCTTGGCGCGCGAGAGAGCGGACTCCAGAGCCTCGATGTCGTGCCCGTCGATCGGTCCGACGTACTTGAGGCCGAGGTCCTCGAACATGCCCTGCGGGGCGATGAAGTCCTTCAGGCCCTTCTTGGCGCCGTGCAGCGTCTCGTAGAGCGGTCGGCCGACGACGGGCGTGCGCTCCAGCAGGTCCTTGCCGCGGGCCAGGAACCGCTCGTACCCGTCGGTGGTGCGCAGGGTGGCGAGGTGGTTGGCGAGGCCGCCGATGGTCGGCGCGTACGAGCGCTCGTTGTCGTTGACGACGATGACCAGGGGCCGGTCCTTGGCGTCGGCGATGTTGTTGAGCGCCTCCCAGGCCATGCCGCCGGTGAGGGCGCCGTCACCGATCACGGCGACCACGTGGTCGTCGCGTTTCAGCACCTCGTTGGCCTTGGCGAGGCCGTCGGCCCAGCCGAGGACCGTCGAGGCGTGGCTGTTCTCGATGACGTCGTGCTCGGACTCGGCCTGCGAGGGGTAGCCGGACAGGCCGCCCTTCATCTTCAGCCGGGAGAAGTCCTGTCGGCCGGTGAGGAGTTTGTGGACGTAGGACTGGTGGCCCGTGTCCCACAGCACCTTGTCCTTCGGCGAGTCGAAGACACGGTGCAGCGCGATGGTGAGCTCGACCACACCGAGGTTGGGGCCGAGGTGACCGCCGGTCTTCGACACCGCCTCGACGAGGAAGGTCCGGATCTCCTCCGCCAGCTGGTCCAACTCCTCCAGGCTGAGCCGGTCCAGATCGCGCGGTCCCCTGATGCGGGTCAGCAGCGGCACCCGTGCCTCCTTGCAATAGTGCTGTTCGAGCGTTGCCGGGCTCGTCGAAGTCTAATCTTCCGCGTGCACCGCCGACCGCCGGGCGGGGGGAACCCGCATCGCGCGAACGGCCGTAAACCATCCTGCACCGGTCCCCGCACACGAAAACGTCCGACCCACAAGAGAAGTGCCCGGCATCGGATTCGATACCGGGCACTTCTTCTGTGCGAGGGCCGCCTGCCGTCTACGCGCGACCCGCCGCCTTCTGGCTCTTGCGGGAGACCGAGTCGATGACCACGGCGCCCAGGAGCACCGCACCGGTGATCATGTACTGGATCGACGTGTTCATGTTCAGCAGGTTCAGGCCCGTCGTGATCGACTGGATGACGAGCATGCCGAGGAGGGCCGACCACACCGATCCACGTCCGCCGAAGAGGCTGGTGCCACCGATGACGGCGGCGGCGATCGCGAGCATCAGCGTGTTGCCGCCACCGGCGGAGAGCGTCGCGCTCGCGGTCTGACCGGCGAAGAACATCCCGCCCATCGCCGCGAACATGCCGGAGATCGCGAACACGGTGATCCGGACCATCGGCACGTTGATGCCGGCACGACGGGCCGCCTCGATACCGCCACCGACCGCGAACACCTGACGGCCGTACGTGGTGCGCCGCAGCACGAAGTCCACGATCACCAGCGCGGCGAGGAAGATCACCAGCGCGTTGGAGACACCGGCCGCGTCGTTGAGCACGGCGGCGGCGACGAAGGACACGACGGCGAGCGCGCCGACCCGCAGCGCGATCTCGCTGGTCGGCCGGAACGGCACACCCGCGGCCCGACGGCGGCGCTGCTCGTTGATGTTGCCGACGAGGCAGAGCACCACGCCGAGGCCGGCCAGGATGTACGCGCCGATGATGGCCTGGTCCATGAAGAAGGAACTCTTGCCGAGCAGGCGGACCGGACCCTCGTCGGAGGGGATGTTGATCGTGCCGCTGTCACCCAGCAGCCACAGCATCACGCCGTTCCAGCCGAGGAAGCCGGCCAGGGTGACGACGAACGCGGGTACGCCGATCCTGGCGAAGAACCAGCCGTGCAGCGCGCCGATGGCGATACCGGTGAGGATCGCGAGGAGCAACGCCAACCAGGCGTTCAAGCCTTGGTTCACCGCGAGCACGGCGAACAGGGTGGAGGCCAGACCACTGACCGAACCCACGGACAGGTCGATCTCGCCGAGCAGCAGCACGAAGACCAGGCCGATGGCGAGCATGCCGGTGGCCGAGAGGAAGTAGCTGATGTCCGAGAGGTTGTCGGCGCTCAGGAAGAGGTCGTTCTGGAGCTGGAAGATCGTCCAGATGACGATCAGGCCGATGACCACCGGCAGCGAGCCCAGCTCGCCGCCCTTGACCTTGCGCTTGAACTCGGTGAGGTAACCCTTGAGGCCCTCCTCACGGATCAGCAGCCGCGGGTCCGTGACGGAGACCGGGGCCGCCGTGGGGTCGTCGGCGGGCGCGACGGTGTCCTGCTGATCCACCACGCCCTCGTCCTTGGTGACCTTGCCGGTCGTGGCGGAGTCGCTCTTCACGGTCTTGGACGTGTCACTCACTTTGCCGCCTCCGCGGTGCGCCGCCCCGCGCGACGGGTCACGGCGTTGTCCGTGGCACCCGTGATCGCGGCGATGATCTCTTCGTGGCTCGTGTCCTTCACGGGGAAGGAGCCGTTGTTCTTGCCCAGCCGCAGCACGGCGACGGTGTCGGCGACCGCCTTGACGTCGGCCATGTTGTGGCTGATGAGGATGACGGCGAGGTCGCGCTCCCGCAGCCGCTCGACCAGGTCGAGGACCTGCGCGGTCTGCTCGACACCGAGGGCGGCGGTGGGCTCGTCGAGGATGACGAGCTTGGGGTCGCCGATCAGGGCGCGGGCGATGGCGACGACCTGGCGCTGACCACCCGACAGGCTCGCGATCGGGATGCGCACGCTCGGGATGCGGATCGAGAGCGTGGACAGCAGCTCGCGGGAGTTCTTCTCCATCGTCACCTCGTCGATGACGCCACGGTGCAGCAGTTCGCGACCGAGGTAGAGGTTGCCCACGACGTCGAGGTTGTCGCAGAGCGCGAGGTCCTGGTAGACCGTCGCGACGCCGAGTCCCTGGGCGTCGTGCGGCTTGTTGATCCTCACCGGGTCGCCCTGCCACTCGATGACGCCCTCATCGATGGGGTGGACACCCGCGATCGTCTTGACCAGGGTCGACTTACCTGCGCCGTTGTCGCCCACCAGGGCGACCACTTCTCCGGCGTGGACCTCCAGATCAACATCGGTGAGGGCCTGGACCGCACCGAATCGCTTGGAGACTCCGCGCAACGCCAGCACGGGCGTAGCGGACACGTGAACCATCTCCTTCGCCGCCTGACCGGCGGGGATGCCGCGCTTGGGGGTGTGCGCGGAGTGACGTGCGGATCGCGGCGGGAAGGGCCGCGTCTCGCACGGTGGTTTACAGAATGGACATGTCTGGATCCGCCGCGCTCGGCAGCGGGTTCCGTCCGGCGCCCGCCCCGCAGCGGGGTCTGTTGGCGGGGCGGGCGCCGGCGGGGCTTCACGGGGCCGCTCGGCCGTCCGGGCCCGGGCCCTCGGCGGGACCCGGACCGGGTGACGAGCGTGGCGTGACTACTCCAGGCCGGCGGACTTGCAGGCCTTGGCGTACTCGGGGGTGCAGATGTCCGCCACCGTGTACAGCTTGTCCTTGACGACCGTGTCCTTGATGTTGTCCTTGGTGACCGAGACCGGCGTCAGCAGCTTCGCGGGCACCTTGTCACCGGAACCGCTGGTGACCTCGGAGTCGGCCAGGGACTTGACGTCCTTGTCCTCGAGCAGGGCGACGGCGAGCTCGGCGGCGGTGTCGGCCTCCGGCTTGTACGCCTTGTAGACCGTGGAGGACTGGGTACCGGCGACGATCCGCTGGATGGCGGCGAGCTCGGCGTCCTGGCCCGTCAGCGGGATGTCACCGATCTTCGCACCCTTGAGGGTGTTGGCGATGCCACCGGCCATGCCGTCGTTGGCGGCATAGACGCCGGCGATGTTCTTGGCGCCCAGCTGGGTGATCGCCGCGGACATCTTCTCGGCGGCGACGGTGTCCTTCCAGAGGCCGGACTGCTCGTAGGCGATGTCGACCTTGCCGTCCAGCGCCTTGTGGGCGCCTTCCTTGAACTGGCCGGCGTTCGGGTCGGCGTCGTCACCGTTGATCATGACGACCTTGGACTTCTTGGTCGCCTTGTCACCGAGGGCGTCGAGCAGGGCCTGGCCCTGGAGCTCGCCGACCTTGACGTTGTCGAAGGAGACGTAGGCCGAGACCGGGCCCTGGGCGAGACGGTCGTAGGCGACGACCTTGACGCCCTTGTCCACCGCGGACTGGATGGAGGACTTGATCGCGGCGGAGTCCTGGGCGGAGACGACGATGACCTTGACGCCCTTGGTCACCATGGTGCTCATCTGCTGAGCCTGCTTGTTCGGGTCAGCGGCAGCGTTCGCGTACTGGACGTCACAGTCGGAGCAGAGCTCCTTGACCTTCGCCTCGAAGTACGGCTTGTCGAACTTCTCGTAGCGCGCGGTGACGTTGTCGGGCAGGAGCAGACCGATGGACTTCTTGTCCGAGCCACTGCCGCTGTCCGAGTCGTTGTCGTCGCCGGCCTTCCCACAGGCAGCCACGGAGAGCGCCAGCGAAACCGCGGTGGCGCCGATCACGACTCTACGCATCGTTGCGTTCATTTGGGTTGTGCCTCCCTGACACGGGCCGCAGCACTGCGGCCGAGGTGGCTGGAAGTCAACTCGGCCACACGTACGACGTCAAGAAGTAAATCCTTAACGGCTTGGCAACGGCGCGTTTCGTTCTCTAAGTGAAGGCAGGAGCCGCTGCGGTCAAGGTTCCGTCCAAAAGGGTCGAATCACCCATCTCGCTGAGGGCCAGCGCGAGGGCTCCGAGAACCTCCGCGCGACCGCCAAGTGCCCCTGGCAACACCGAGAGTTGACGTGCCGCACTCGGGATCGCGTACCGGCCGACCGACTCCCTTATGGGCCCGAGCACCAACTCCCCGGCCTCGGCGAGATCGCCACCGAGGACCACGCGGCTCGGGTTCAACAGATTGCAGAGATTGGCGACTCCACTTCCGATGTGGCGGCCGACGTCGGCGATCACCCGGCGACAGCCCGGATCTCCGTCCCTCGCCAACCGCACGACGCCTTCCATCGTCAGATCGGTCCCGTGGCTGGACTGGAGGAGCGGCAGCACATGGCGTGCGGCGGCGAAGGTCTCCAGGCAGCCGCGGTTTCCGCAGCGGCAGACCGGTCCGGATTCATCAAGAGTAATATGCCCGATTTCTCCCGCTGTGCCACCGGGGCCCCGATAGATCTTGCCGTCGATCACCAGGCCGGCGCCGACACCGCTGGCCACCTTGATGTAGGCCAGGTCGCGCACCCCGCGCCCGCTGCCCCACACCAGCTCGCCGAGGGCGCCGAGGTTTGCGTCGTTGTCCACGTGGACCGGTACGCCCAGGCGGTGGCGCATCTCGGCGGCGGGGTTGGTGCCGGTCCAGCCCGGCAGGATGGCGGTGGAGCCCAGCGTCCCGGACTCGACGTCGATCGGGCCGGGCACGCCGAGGCCCACGCCGGCGATCTTCGTCCGGTCCACTCCGGTGGCCTCGACCAACCGGGTGACCAGCTGGTCCGCCCGGTCGAACCCCTGGGCGGAGGAGGCGTCCACGTCGAGCGGCTCGGACTCCTCGGCCAGCACCTGATGAGCGAGGTTCCCGATCGCGACGCGCAAATGGGTGTGCCCGAAGTCCACCCCGATGACGATCCCGGCGTCCCCGCTCAGCGAGACCGCGCGAGCCCGGCGTCCGCCCGCCGATGTGGGCGTGACCTCGACTGTTCCGCCGTCCTTCAGTTCACGGACGATGTTGGAGACCGTGGCCGCGGACAGGCCCGTCGTCCTGGCGATCTCCGCCTGCGTGAGCGAGCCGGCGAGACGCACCGCCCGGACGACGCGTTCGAGATTTGCTCGGTGCAGCGACGACTGCGACCCCGGAGTCTCCATCGACTCATCCACTCCTGTCCCAGGCCGGACGGCCCCCGCCGCCCGTGACCCAGGTCAAAGCCGCGGATCCCGGGTCACTTACAAGTTGTGAACTCCAAGCTCCGCTGAACGGGTTACCGCAGTCAAGTCCTTGACGGAAACTGGCGTCGCCTATTGACCACTAAATGTCACTGAGGCGCTACGTCGGGGTCGTCCGGAGGTCCTCCTTACTACTTCAGGGTCGCCGACGTCAGGCCGGCCTGCACCTGGCGCTGGAACGAGAGGTAGACGACGAGCATGGGGATCATCGCGATGGTGACACCGGCGAAGAGAACGGGCAGGTCAGAGGCGTAACCCTGTTGCTGCTGGAGCTGGACCAGACCCTGGGTGAGGACGTAGCGCTCGGGGTCGTCGCCGCTCTGCGGCTGCATGAGGACGGTGGGCAGGATGTACTGGTTCCACTGGCCGAGGGTGTTGAAGATGCCCACGCTGATCAGGCCCGGCTTCGCCATGGGCAACATCACCTGGAAGAAGGTCCTGGTGTGGGAGGCCCCGTCCAGGATCGACGCCTCGAAGACCGCCGTGGGCAGGGTCCGGAAGAAGGCGTGCATGAAGAACACGGTGAACGGCAGCGAGTAGGCGACGTAGACCAGGATCAGCCCCTGGTAGCTGTTCAGCATGTCGAGGCGCTTGACCATGAAGAACAGCGGGACCAGCGCCAGGAACACCGGGAACATGGCGCCGGCGACGAAGAAGAAGTACAGCAGCCGGTTGCCCCAGAACTGGTAGCGGGCCAGGACGTACGCGGCCATCGAGCCGAACAGCATGGTCAGCGGCACGGAGAAGACGAGCACGATGACCGTGTTGAGGAAGTAGTCGCCGATGCCCTTGTCCCAGGCGCGGGAGAACACCTCCAGGGACCAGTTCTCCGGCCAGCCGAAGGCCGAGCCGCCGATCTGGGCGTCGGTCTTGAAGGAGCTGAGGATCAGCCACAGCAGCGGCAGCACGATCATCAGGGCCCACAGGGCGAGGAATCCGTGCGAGAAGACGTTCAGGACGACGCCTTCGCCGCGTTCGTCACCGGGACCGGGCCGGCCCTTGGTCACGGCCGGACCGGTGGGGGCCGAGTCGCCGGCGGAGGCGGTCTTGAGGGGTGCGCTCATCGTTCCGTCATCTCCGGCTTCAGAACTCGATGCGTTCACGGCGGGTGGCCCGCAGCATGACCACCGACACGATCAGGGTGAGGAGCAGCATCACCACGCCCATGGCGCAGGCGTAGCCGCTCTTGCCGTACAGCAGGAAGTTCCGCATCATCACCGTCGCCATGACCTCGCTGTGGTGATCGGGGCCGCCGCCGTACTCCCCCGCCGTCATCGTGGAGACGAGGATGAACATGTCCATCGCCGCGATGCCGAGGTAGACCCAGGCGGTCTGCACGGAGTCCCAGAGCAGGGGCAGGGTGATCCGGAAGAAGGTCTGGGCGCGGCCGGCGCCGTCGATCAGCGCGGCCTCGTAGATGTCCCTCGGAATGGCCTGCATGGCGGCGGAGAACAGCACCAGATAGAAGCCGACGCCGTGCCAGACGACGACCGCGATCAGCGCCCAGAGCACGACATTCGGTTCGTTCAGCCATTCGACGGGGCCGCTCTCGTCGACCAGCCCCAGTTTCATGAGGAAGCCGTTGAGCATGCCGCCGCTGTCACTGCGGTACACGGCGCCGAACAGCACCGCGAGGATGGCCAGCGACAGGACCTGCGGAAAGAAATAGACGATCTTGTAGAAGCCCGACCCGGCGACCCCCGAGACACCGCCGGCCCGGCCACGGCCGCCCGCGTTCAGCATGAACGCGAAGAACAGCGCGAGCAGGATGGTGATCACCGGGATGAACACCAGGAACAGGATGTTGTGCCAGATGGCCTGGAGGAAGATGTCGTCCTGGAACAACGCGGTGTAGTTGTCCAGTCCGACGAAATGGAACGTCTGCGACTGCCCCCGCCAGTCCGTCAGCGAATAGCCGAAGGTCTGGACGTAGGGCCAGATGACGAAGATCAGATAGAGCGCCACGGGGATGATCAAAAACCCCGCGACGAACCGGTACTGCCCTTTGCGCATTGGCGTGATCCTGCCTTGGGTTCCGTGAGACGAAAGGCCCGCACGTTTCGGGGGCGCGGGGAGCCGCGCGTTTCGAGCCTTCCGCGGTGAACCGGCGGTCCACCGCACCACTCGGCCCCCCACGACGCCCGAAGGCACGCTCAGTCCCGGTGGTTCTTCTTGGAGTCCGGGTCCTTCGCCTGCTTGTCCACGGCCGCCTGCGCCCGCTTCAGCCACTCGGCCGGCTGGATCCGCTTGGCCATCAGCTCGTTCGACGCGTTCTGGATCGCCGTGTCCATCTCGCTGTACCACTCCGTGTACAGGTAACGGAAGGTGTTGTCCCCGGCGGCCTTGGACGCCTCGACCGTGGACTGCGTACCGGGCCGCAGCTGTACGCCGGGGTCGACGCCGTCCTTGAGGATGGTCAGGGAGTTCGCCTCCTTGGCGAACAGCGTCGACCATTCCTTGGACAGCATCATCCGCATGAACTCCTTGGCGGCGGGCAGGTTCTTCGCCTTGGCCGGGATGATGAAGGGCTCACCGGAACCGGCCCGGATCGCCTCGAAGGGCATCACGCTGTCGGGCAGCAGCGGCATCGGCATGAACTTCATGTCGAAGTCGGCCGGGGTCTGTTTGAGCTGCTCGTTCTCCAGCCATGAGCCGGAGGTGATGAAGACGGCCTTGTACTGGTTCCAGCGGGTCTGGGACTCGGTGTGGGTGAGGCCGTTGGTGCCGGGCATCAGATAGCCCTTCTCGACGACCTCGTAGATCGCCTCGACGCCGGCCTTCGCGGCGTCGGAGCCGACGAACGCCTTCGGGTCGAGGTTGTCGATGGCCTTCATGGCCTCCAGACCGCCGGTCTTGGCGATCAGGTCCATGATGGCGACGTTGATGTAGTACGGGTACTTGCCCTGGTGGGCGAGGCCGCCGATGCCCTTGGCCTTGGCCTCCTTGCAGATGGTCAGGAAGTCCGCCCAGGTCTTGGGCTCCTCCCAGCCGTTCTCCTTGAAGAGCTTGCCGGAGTACCACAGGCCCCACACCGTGTAGATGTAGTTGAGGGCGACGATCTTGTCCTCCTGCATGCCCGCGTCGAGCGTGCCGGGGATGAGGGTGTCGCGGACCTTCTTGGCGGGGTCGTCGATCGAGGGGGCGTCCAGCACCGCGGCCAGGTCGAGGAGCTGGTCGTTCTTGTAGAGGACGTCGATCGGGATCTGCTGGGCGCCGGAGTCGTCGACGATGTCCGGCGGGTTGCCCGCGTTGAACCGGGGCTGGAGCTTGCCGGTGATCTCCTGGGTGCCGGTGTGGGTGGAGGTGACGCCCCACTTCTTCTGGAAGGAGGCCTCCCATGCCTTGGCGTAGGCGTCGCCGTAGCCGCCCTTGAAGATGACGACGTCGAGCTTGCTGCCCTTCTTGACGCCGAAGGGGTTCGACTTCGACGTCTCGCCCTGGGTGTCCTCGGACGTGTCGTCGTCACCGCCGCCGCTCGCGCAGGCGGACAGGAAGCTCATGGTGGGGACGGTGATCAGGCCCAGCGCGGCGGATCGCTTGATCAGATCGCGGCGGCCCACACCCTCCGCGGTGGTGGTGCCGGTGGCCTCGGGTTCGTTGTTCTCAGCGGTCGTGGATCCCATGCTCAAGTCCTCGCCTTCTCCAGGACTCAGGCGGTGAACCGGATCCTCCCGGCACCGCGATCGGTTCAAGCTGGGGTCGTGCGTGAGGATTCAACAGGGGCAAGACGGCGGTCCGCGCGCGGACACGTCCGCGCCCACCGGTAATTCCCCCCAGGTAGTGCCCGTCCGCACGCGTGCGACCACGATGCGGACGCCGACAGGTATAGTCCACTTCCCGCCAGGGGAGCAAGATCGAATGCAAGGTTGGCCGTCGGTCTTTTCCGAGTTGAGACCTCGCGGAAATACGGACGCCCGTGCGGCGCTCGACCAGGAATTCCCCGCCGATCGACCCGGATGGCTCGCTCAACACCCTTGACACCACTCGCCACTTGAACCACTACTGGTCCCTGCGCACCACGACAGACAACGTTGTCCACTTCTGGTCATCCCCGGGTCGTCCAGGCGGTCCAGCGAGGTGATCAGGCGCAGGGAGGGTGCTCGCGCATGCGGCACGGATGGGGTTCCACGGCGGCGCTCGGCGCCGCCGCACTCGCTCTGGTGGCGGCCTCGCAGGGGGCCGCCGTCGCCTTACCGGACAGGCCGGCCACGGCCGGCCGGGAGTTCCGTTCCTCCTTCGAGTCGGGGGATCCGGCACCGGACTGGACCGACACCGTCGACACCGCGCCGGATGGCTCACCCCGCGCCTCAGGCGTCGACGGCGGCTACGCCTCGGGCATCCCGGGCAACATCACCGACCGGGTGACCGAGGTCCGGGCGAGCGGCGAGAACGCGTCCGGGGGCGAGGTGAAGGAGAACCTGGTCGACGGGGAGCCGGGCACCAAGTGGCTGTCCTTCCAGCCCACCGGCTGGGTGGAGTTCGACCTCGACAGACCCGCCGAGGTGGTGACGTACGCGCTCACCTCGGCGAACGACGCCGAGGGGCGCGACCCGAAGGACTGGACCCTGAAGGGCTCCACCGACGGCAAGGAGTGGCGGACCCTCGACACCCGCACCGGCGAGTCGTTCCCCGAGCGGTATCTGACCAAGTCGTACGACATCGCCGCCGACGCGGTCGCCGGCTACCGGCACTTCCGGCTGGAGATCACCCGGAACAACGGGGCCTCCGCCATCACCCAGCTCGCCGACGTGCAGTTCTCCACGGGCGGCGGCCAGGCGCCCGCGCCGAAGGAGATGCGCACCCACACCGACCGCGGCCCGAGCGGCTCGGCGACCGCCAAGGCCGGCATGGGCTTCACCGGCAAACGGGCGCTGCGGTACGCGGGCCGGCACACGGCGGACGGGCGGGCGTACTCCTACAACAAGGTCTTCGACGTGGACGTGGCCGTCGGGCGGGACACCGAACTGGCGTACCGGATCTTCCCGTCCATGGCGGACGGCGACCTCGACTACGACGCCACCCGTGTCGCCGTCGACCTGGTCTTCACGGACGGCACCTCGCTCAGCGAGCTGCGCGCCGTCGACCAGCACGGATTCCCCCTGACGCCGCGCGGACAGGGCGCGGCGAAGGTGCTGTACGTCAACCAGTGGAACGACGTCGTCTCCCGGATCGGGTCGGTCGCGGCCGGGAAGACGGTGGACCGGGTCCTGGTGGCGTACGACTCGCCGAAGGGGCCGGCGAAGTTCCGCGGCTGGCTCGACGACGTGACCCTGCGGGTGCGGGCGCCCGAGCGGCCGAAGGCACACCTCTCCGACTACGCGGTCACCACGCGGGGCACCAACTCCAGCGGCGGTTTCTCGCGCGGCAACAACTTCCCGGCGACGGCGGTCCCGCATGGCTTCAACTTCTGGACGCCGGTCACCAACGCGGGTTCGCTCAGCTGGCTTTACGACTACGCGCGGGCCAACAACGCGGACAACCTGCCCACCATCCAGGCGTTCAGTGCCAGTCATGAGCCGAGCCCCTGGATGGGTGACCGGCAGACCTTCCAGGTGATGCCGTCGGCCGCCTCCGGCACCCCTGACCTGGGCCGTACCGCACGGGCGCTGGCGTTCCGGCACGAGAACGAGACGGCGCGGCCGTACTACTACGGGGTCCGCTTCGAGAACGGCGTCAGGGCGGAGATGGCGCCGACGGATCACGCGGCGGCACTCCGCTTCACCTACCCGGGTGACGACGCGAGCGTCCTCTTCGACAACGTCACGGACCAGGCGGGTCTGACCCTCGACAAGGAGGCCGGGGTCGTCACGGGATTCTCGGATGTGAAGTCCGGGCTGTCGACGGGCGCGACCCGCCTCTTCGTGTACGGGGTGTTCGACGCGCCGGTGACGGGCGGCGACTCCTCCGGGGTGAGGGGCCGTCTCCGCTTCGACGCGGGCGCGGACCGGACGGTGACCCTCCGCCTGGCCACGTCCCTGATCGGCCTCGAACAGGCGAAGGACAATCTGCGCCAGGAGATCCCGGAGGGCACCGGCTTCGAGACGGTCCGGGACCGGGCGCGGGCGCAGTGGGACCGGCTCCTCGGCCGGGTGGAGGTCGAGGGCGCGACCCCCGACCAGCTGACCACGCTGTACTCCAACCTGTACCGGCTGTACCTGTACCCCAACTCGGGCTTCGAGAGGGTCGGTTCGTCCTACCGGTACGCCTCGCCGTTCTCCCCCATGCCGGGCCCGGACACCCCGACGCACACGGGCGCGAAGATCGTCGAGGGCAAGGTGTACGTCAACAACGGGTTCTGGGACACGTATCGGACGACCTGGCCCGCGTACGCGCTGCTGACGCCGTCGCGGGCGGGCGAGCTGGTCGACGGTTTCGTGCAGCAGTACAAGGACGGCGGCTGGACCTCCCGCTGGTCCTCCCCCGGGTACGCGGACCTGATGACGGGCACCTCGTCGGATGTGGCGTTCGCGGACGCGTACGTCAAGGGCGTCGACTTCGACGCGAAGGCGGCGTACGAGGCGGCCGTCAAGAACGCCACCGTCGTCCCGCCGAACCCGGGCGTCGGCCGCAAGGGCATGGCCTCCTCCCCCTTCCTCGGCTACACCAGCACCGACACCCACGAGGGCCTGTCCTGGGCGCTGGAGGGCTACCTCAACGACTACGGCATCGCCCGGATGGGCCGCGCCCTGTACGAGAGGACGGGTGAGAAGCGGTACCGGGAGGAGTCGGCGTACTTCCTCGACCGGGCGCGGGACTACGTGCAGCTGTTCGACAAGGAGGCCGGGTTCTTCCAGGGCCGGGACGGCACCGGGAAGTGGCGGCTGGACTCGTCGGCGTACGACCCGCGGGTCTGGGGTCACGACTACACGGAGACCAACGGCTGGGGCTACGCGTTCTCCGCGCCACACGACGGCAAGGGCCTGGCGAACCTGTACGGCGGCCGGTCCGGGCTGGCGAGGAAGCTGGACACCTACTTCTCCACCCCGGAGACGGCCTCGCCCGACCTCACCGGCTCCTACGGCGGTGTCATCCACGAGATGACCGAGGCGCGGGACGTGCGGATGGGGATGTACGGCCACTCCAACCAGGTCGCCCACCACGCGATCTACATGTACGACGCGGCGGGGCAGCCGTGGAAGGCGCAGGAGAAGGTGCGCGAGGTGCTGTCGCGGCTGTACGTCGGCAACGGCATCGGGCAGGGCTACCACGGCGACGAGGACAACGGCGAGCAGTCGGCCTGGTACCTCTTCTCGGCGCTCGGTTTCTATCCGCTGGTGATGGGCAGCGGCGAGTACGCGATCGGCTCGCCCCTGTTCACCAAGGCGACGGTCCATCTGGAGAACGGCAGGGACCTGGTGGTGCGGGCCCCGAAGAACAGTGCGAGGAACCTCTACGTTCAGGGCTTGAAGGTCAACGGCAAGGCGTGGCGGTCGACGTCCCTGCCGCACGCGCTGATCGCGAAGGGCGGGGTGCTGGAGTTCGACATGGGCCCGAGGCCGTCGCGCTGGGGCACGGGCGAGAACGCCGCGCCGGTGTCGATCACCAAGGACGACAAGGTGCCGTCGCCGCGTTCGGACGCCATCGAGGGCGACGGGGAGCTGTTCGACGACACGTCGTCGACGAAGGCGACGCTGACGACGGCGGACCTGCCGGTGCCGGCCCGCACCAGGGCGGTGCAGTACACCCTGACGTCCGCCGACCGCACCGAGGCCCCCACCGGCTGGACCCTCCAGGGCTCGGCCGACGGCACCACCTGGCGGACCCTCGACAGGCGCTCCGGTGAGTCCTTCACCTGGAACCGCCAGACCCGCGCGTTCTCCGTACCCGTCCCGAGGGCCTATCCCCACTACCGCCTGGTCCTGGACACCCCGTCCACCCTCGCGGAGGTGGAACTGCTGTCGTGACACCGGCGGGGAGGTGGGGGCCGCTGTGGAGTAGGCGTGGGGCCCGGCGACCCGTCGTCGGGCCCCAACTGACTTGACGGGGTGGGTTGTTGACGGGATAAGGTGTTGTATAGACCACTCGACAACGTTGTCTGCCCGGACTGCCGGTGGTCTCCCCGAACCATTCCCCCCGGGCCGGTTTCCCCCGTACCGGCCCGGCTCACGGACCGGGTGGGCACGCACCGCCCGCCCACCCGGTCCGCCCGAGCACCTCAGGGCCTCGCCGGAGCGCTCAGCCCCTAGCCCACCCGGCAGGGCAATGTCGTACTGGAATCACCTCCCGGCCCTTGGACCACGTACCCGAAGGTCGCCGTCGCGCCCGGAGCCAATGAGCCGTTCCAGTTGGCGTTGTGGACCATCACGTTCTGTCCGCTGTAGGTGGCGCTGCCGCTCCAGAGGCTGTCGACCTTCTGGCCGCTCGGCAGGGTCCAGTCGACCATCCAGCCGAGCATCGGCACCTGACCGGTGTTCTTGACGACGACCTCGGACTGGTAGCCGCCGCTCCATGTGCCCGTCGTACGGCGGGTCGCGGTGCACTGGCCCGGAACGGGCTCGGTGGGGTTGCCGGGCTCCTTGATGCCGGTCACCTCGCCGTTGCCGCCGTCGAAGACGACGTCGGAGCAGGAGTAGAAGGTCTCCTGACTGTCGGAGCGCTGCCAGACCATGTAGATGATGTGGCGGCCCGACTTGTTCGCGGGGAGCTGACCCCGCCAGGAGTAGTTGGCCTCGACCGTGCCCGGGCTGCCGTTCAGCGGCGGGTGGTCGACGCTCAGGAACGGCCGGTCCTCGATGTCGTTCCAGGTGAGCGTCTTCGTCGGGTCGAAGCCGTCCTTGGTGATGTACACATAGAACCAACCCGGGTGCGCCGCCCACGCGTTGTACGAGAAGTCGACGTTCGCGCCGGCGGTGAGGTGGGTCAACGGCCAGTCCCTGCTGGGCGTGTTGAACCCGGCGAAGTTGGTGTTGCCGCCGCTGCACAGCTGGCCGTCCGGGACGAAGCCCCGGGTGCGGCCGCCACCGTCCGAGCGGAGCACCGAGAACCAGTTGTAGAACGGGGTCGTCCCGCTCGTCTGCTGCGCCGCCCGGCAGGCCGGGTTGACCGGTTTGATCTCACCGGTGTCGGTCAGCGCGTCCTGCCAGCACAGGAAGGTACGGCTGCCGGGCTTCATCGGCGTGCCGTGCGCCTCCGCCTTGCCGCTGCCGGCGGTGACCACCAGGCCGAGCGCCGGGATCGTGGTCACGAGGGCCAGCAGGACGAGCAGCAGCGCCCGGTGGCGCCTGGGCAGCCTTAATCGCAATGTTGTCACAGGCATGACAAACGCTCCTTGGTGTACGGCCTTGAGGAACGTGCGTGTGCGCATGTGCGTGCGTACGGGTAAGTGGTGCGGGGCGGGAGCGGTCCCTGAGGGGCGGGTTCCGGTCCACCACTCGCATGGGAGCGCTCCCACCCCCACCTGCTCGGAAGCTAGCGCGAAGTGGTTCCGTTGTAAACGGTTGGCGCAGGAAGGGGGCGGAGGGCGGACACGGCGGAGGGCGAGGGCGGACACGGCGGGCGGACACGGCGGAGGGCCGCACCCCCGTCGCCGGGGATGCGGCCCTCACCTGCCCTGGGGCTTGTGCCCTACCGGATCGCTCAGTTGCGGATCAGGTTGCGCAGCACGTACTGCATGATGCCGCCGTTGCGGTAGTAGTCGGCCTCACCGGGGGTGTCGATGCGGACGACCGCGTCGAACTCGACGCCCGTGTCGGTGGTGACCTTGACCGTGCTCGGGGTGGTGCCCTCGTTCAGCTCGGTGACGCCGGTGATGGAGAAGGTCTCCTCGCCGGTCAGACCGAGGGAGTCGGCCGACTGGCCGGCCGGGAACTGCAGCGGCAGGACGCCCATGCCGATGAGGTTCGAGCGGTGGATGCGCTCGTACGACTCGGTGATGACGGCCTTGACGCCGAGGAGCGCGGTGCCCTTGGCCGCCCAGTCGCGGGACGAGCCGGAGCCGTACTCCTTGCCGCCCAGGATGACCAGCGGGGTGCCGGCGGCCTGGTAGTTCTGCGACGCGTCGTAGATGAAGGAGACGGGGCCGCCCTCCTGCGTGAAGTCGCGGGTGTAACCGCCCTCGGTGCCCGGCGCGATCTGGTTGCGCAGGCGGATGTTGGCGAACGTGCCGCGGATCATGACCTCGTGGTTGCCTCGGCGGGAGCCGTAGGAGTTGAAGTCACGACGCTCCACACCGTGCTCGGTGAGGTACTTGCCGGCCGGGGTGTCGGCCTTGATGGCGCCGGCCGGGGAGATGTGGTCGGTGGTGACCGAGTCGCCCAGCTTGGCCAGGACGCGGGCGCCGACGATGTCGGTGACCGGAGTGGTCTCCATCGTCATGCCCTCGAAGTACGGGGGCTTGCGGACGTAGGTCGACTCCGGGTCCCACTCGAAGGTGTCGCCGGTCGGGATCGACAGGGCCTGCCACTGGGCGTCGCCCGCGAAGACGTCCTGGTAGGACTTGGAGAACATGTCCTCGCCGATGGCGTTGGCGACGACGTCGTTGACCTCGGCCTCGGTCGGCCAGATGTCCTGGAGGTAGACCGGCTTGCCGTCCTGGTCGGTGCCGAGGGCGTCCTTGGTGATGTCCACCTTCATGGAGCCCGCGAGGGCGTACGCGACGACCAGCGGCGGGGAGGCCAGGTAGTTCATCTTGACGTCGGGGTTGATCCGGCCCTCGAAGTTACGGTTGCCGGAGAGGACCGAGGTGACCGCGAGGTCGTGGTCGTTGACGGCCTTGGAGACCTCCTCCGGCAGCGGGCCGGAGTTGCCGATGCAGGTGGTGCAGCCGTAGCCGACGAGGTTGAAGCCGACCTTGTCGAGGTACGGGGTCAGGCCCGCCTTGTCGAAGTAGTCGGTGACGACCTTGGAGCCCGGGGCGAGGGTGGTCTTGACCCACGGCTTGCGGGTCAGGCCCTTCTCCACGGCCTTCTTCGCGACGAGCGCGGCGGCGACCATGACGTACGGGTTGGAGGTGTTGGTGCAGGAGGTGATGGCCGCGACCGTCACCGCGCCGTGGTCGATCTCGTACGTCGAGCCGTCGGGGGCGGTCACGGTGACCGGGTTGGACGGGGTGCCGTTCGGGATCGTCGACGGGGCGTCGGAGCCGGGGAAGGACTCCTTGCTGGCCTCGTACTCGTCGTTGACGTAGTTGCGGACGTCCTGCTTGAACTGCTCGGCGGCGTTCGCGAGGACGATGCGGTCCTGCGGGCGCTTCGGGCCGGCGATGGACGGGACGACCGTGGAGAGGTCCAGCTCCAGCTTCTCGGAGAAGTCGGGCTCGGCGGCCGGGTCCAGCCAGAGGCCCTGCTCCTTGGCGTACGCCTCGACGAGCGCGAGCTGCTGCTCGGAGCGGCCGGTGAGCTTCAGGTAGTTGATCGTCTCGGCGTCGATCGGGAAGATCGCGGCGGTGGAGCCGAACTCCGGCGACATGTTGCCGATGGTGGCGCGGTTGGCCAGGGAGGTGGCGGCGACGCCCTCACCGTAGAACTCGACGAACTTGCCGACGACACCGTGCTTGCGCAGCATCTCGGTGATGGTCAGCACGAGGTCGGTGGCGGTGGTGCCCGGGGTCAGCTCACCGGTGAGCTTGAAGCCGACGACGCGCGGGATGAGCATCGACACCGGCTGGCCGAGCATCGCGGCCTCGGCCTCGATGCCGCCGACGCCCCAGCCGAGCACACCGAGGCCGTTGACCATGGTGGTGTGGGAGTCGGTGCCGACGAGGGTGTCGGGGTAGGCCTGGCCGTTACGGACCATGACGGTGCGGGCCAGGTGCTCGATGTTGACCTGGTGGACGATGCCGGTGCCCGGGGGGACGACCTTGAAGTCGTCGAAGGCGGTCTGGCCCCAGCGCAGGAACTGGTAGCGCTCCTTGTTGCGGCCGTACTCCAGGTCGACGTTCTGCTTGAACGCGTCGTTCGTGCCGAACTTGTCGGCGATGACGGAGTGGTCGATGACCATCTCGGCCGGGGAGAGGGGGTTGACCTTCGCCGGGTCGCCGCCGAGGGCCTTGACGGCCTCGCGCATGGTGGCGAGGTCCACCACACAGGGAACGCCGGTGAAGTCCTGCATGATCACGCGGGCCGGCGTGAACTGGATCTCCTGGCTGGGCTGAGCCTGGGAGTCCCAGTTGCCGAGGGCACGGATGTGGTCGGCGGTGATGTTCGCGCCGTCCTCCGTGCGGAGCAGGTTCTCCAGCAGGACCTTGAGGCTGTAGGGCAGGCGAGCCGAGCCCTCCACCTTGTCCAGCCGGAAGATCTCGTACGACTCGTCGCCCACCTGCAGCGTGCTGCGGGCGTCGAAGCTGTTCGCCGACACGACAGTCTCCTTCATTCCATGTGCGCGTTCCACCGCATCCTGCCGCCACGTCCCCTTGGCCGATCCGCTAAGGTAAGGCTAAGTTAGGTACCCCTTACCGGGGTGGCGGCCGCAGTGCGCCTCGGCAGATATCTCGATGTCGAGATAACTCTAGTACATGGGCGCGGACAGGTCATGCCCGGGCGGCCGTGACCGCTCTCATCCAGTCGAGTCGTTTACTCAGCGAACCCGGTCCTTTCACCTTCTGTCTCAGTGAACGCCGTACGTCGAGCTGTCGTACGTGGACGCCGTACGTCAGCGGCAGCGGCATCCGCTGCTGGATGGCGTGACGACCCGGTTCGAGGACGTCGAGCCGGTGCGACCGCTCGGGTGATCTCGTGGTGAGCGTCACTTACCGGGTTGGCCGGGCGGCGACGACCGGGCGGCACGTGGGCTTCGAGGCCTGGTTGGAGCGCGCCGGCTACTGCTCTTGGACTTCGATCCGCAGGTGTCGGGGATCGCCGCACCAAGTCTCTCGCCGTGTCATCCGCCTCGCCTCGGACACGATGCAACCGCCAAATGGCAGTTCGGATCCGCCTGCCACACCGCCGCGAGGCCGGCACCTTTCGCGGAAGACAGGCCATCCAGGTCAGCCCCCAGCCGGGCACGCCGACGGCTTTTGCCCGGTGGATTACGCTGTGCGGTTATGAATACCGGGAGGGCATCGCGCCACACACGGATTGGTGACCCGGTGCTCTCCTGAGCGCCCCACGGGCCGGAACGGGCCCGCTGTTCGATCGAGGATCCTGCGCTGCTGCGCGGGCTCCACCTCCGTCGTGTTGATCACAGGTTCAACCCATCAACCACGACAGGGGAAACCATGCCCACCAAGACGCTCCAGATTTCCACCGCGGACGGCCAGGCCGACGCCTTCGTCGCCTTCCCCGACGGTGGTGAGCGGCACCCAGGGGTGCTGATGTATGCGGACGGTTTCGGTATCCGACCGGTGCTTCGGGAGATGGCCCGCGAGTTGGCCGGGCACGGGTACTACGTACTCGTCCCGAACCTCTTCTATCGACACGGCCCGGCACCGGTGATCGGCCTTCCCGAGCACATCGGGGAAGAGGCCCGGCCCGAACTCATGGCCCAGCTGATGCCGTTGATCGAGGCGCACACCGCCGAACGTGCCCTGAGCGACGCCGACGCCTACCTCAAGTTCCTCACCGCCCAGCCCGAGGTCGCCGCCGGACCGGTCGCGGTGACCGGCTACTGCATAGGCGGCCTCCTGGCGGTGCGCACCGCCGCGGCCCACCCCGGCCAGGTGGCCGCCGTCGCCGCGTTCCACGGCCCCGTGGGTGCCGACGGGCCCGACACCCTCGCCAAGATCACCGCCCAGGTCCACTTCGGCCACGCCGAGACCGACCTGACGCCCGAGGCCCTGGGCGAGCTCAACCGGGCCCTGGACGCCGCGGGGGCCAGCTACACCTCCGAGATCTACCCTGGCACCGTCCACGGGTTCACCATGTCCGACACCGACGCCTTCGACTCCGCCGGACTGCAGCGCCACTGGGACCGCCTGCTCCACCTCCTCGACCGCACACTGGCCAACGGCTGAAGCTCCGGCTCGGCAACCAAACCGGAAGCACACGGCTGGGCGGGCCGCACCGATGTCGACATGACTGACCCGCCGGCCCGCCCGGCCACCGAACGCTAGATGGCCGGCGAGCAGCCCAACTCCTTCCGGGAGCTCTCGGCCGGCGCGGGGGAAGCGCTCGCTCGCCATCGTCGGGGGGCCCCGGCAAGCCGGGCATCCCAGGCCGTGACGGCTGTCTCAGACAATCCAGTCCGCGCAGGTCAGCGGAATCCGCAAGCGACCAACTGCCCTGCGACAGGACAGCCGTGCTGTCCCGGCGAACGGGGCAGTCTCGGTCTTTCCGCGGCATCGGGAGCGGGCCTCAGTCTTTCTCGGGCGAGTAGCGCGGCGTCCTGAGCCTTCCCGGGATGGATGCCGTCGCGGCCCACGGATGTCCGCCCACGGGTCGGCCGTCAAGCCCTACGAGAACGAGCCGGCCCGCCGCACAAGCCCGCGAGACGGGTGGCGGACCGCAACGCTCCCGGACGGAAGGCCGGTGGACCCGTCTCCACCGTCGCGTGGGCTCATTCCCCGATGGCGGTCAGCGTCGCGCCGGTACGTCACCCAGGAGTTCCGCGACCCGCTGGGCGGTCTCGCGACCCCGGGCGATGATCACCCCCGGAAGCGTCGGTGAGCCTTCGGTGATCGCCCGGTAGAGCATCTTGCTCGCCTCCCAGGCCGTCATCGGGGTGCCCTCGACGTCGTGCAGCCGGACCGTGAGGCCGTGTGCGGTGGCGACCAGCAGGATGGCGCTGTCGAGGACCTCGCCGGACGGATGGATGGCGGCCGGGACCCGGTGGTTGAGGACGGCCTGGATGATCGCGGAGGTCGTCTCCTCCTGGAACTCGATCTTCGGGAACTCCTTGGTCAGCAGGTCGGCCCGCGCCACCATCGACCAGGGGAAGACGAGGTACCCCGCCCCGGGGGTGACGGCGGGGGTGTCCTCCGTCAGCATCTCCCACTCCCCGTCGGGCCACAGGCGGTACGCCGAGGTGCAGTCGGCGATGAGGGCGGACTCCAGCGTGACCGTCGCCGCGGCGAGCGGCGGGCTCGGCAGCCAGACCAGCACCGAGAGGGAGGCGGCGCGCGCGTCACCGCGGATCCGGAGCGACTCCAGGCAGCCCGTCTCCGACACGGAGACGACCGGCCGCCCCTCCAGGACGTGGCGCCGGAGGAGCTTCAGTCGCTCCTCGTGGTTCCCCTCCGCCCCGATCAGGGCGATCGGAGTGCCCATCTCTTCGCCGAGGCTGTCCAACACGTCCCGTGCGGCACCGAAGAGCCGGGCGCGGAAGTCGGCGCGCTCCTGCTCCTGGGAACGCCCGCGGACCGGCACCCCCGCGGGCGGGTGCAGCGTCGGGTGGTACGTGTGCGGGTTCCGCAGCGCACGCAGGGCTTCGGAGGGGTCGTACCCCGGAAGGTGCGCGGGGGCTTGATCGACACTTACGGGCCTGCGGGCCTCGTAGAGGCTCTCGCGCTGCCGCGCGTACAGCGCTTCGGCGACGACGGTCGCCACGCGCACGGAGGCGGGGTGTCGCGGGGTGCCGCAGGTACCAGACCGGTTCATCCGAGGTCCAACTCCCTCTGGGATCAAGGGCGGTGACTGAGGTCCCCCACGCTTGCGCGTCCTCCGGCGCAGAGTACCCCGTGTGGGTGCCGTGTCGCACACATGACGCAAATCTCAACGTTTCGTGAAGTTTGAAGTATCAAGGGGGAATTGGAAGTGCGTAGCGCGTTCACGAAGGCGAGTGCCCGCACTACGGAGCTTCTAGAAGTCATGAAGTGCGATGTACTCTGACCGAGTTGAGCGAACTGTGCCTCATGGCCGTATTACAACTCAGTACATACCGGGGAGGCGTGCCCGCCCTCTCGCCCTTCTGAGATCCGGCACGCCCGACGCCCCACCGAAGGGATTCACGTGTCGAATGAACGGAAGAGCAGCCACACCGAAGCCAAGGATCGCCAGGTCGTCGTCTCCGTCCGGTTCCCGGCCCAACTGCTGCAACGGATCCACGCGGTGGCGGCCGTCGAGGACACCACGGCCAACGCCGTGATCCGCGAGGGCATGGACCACTACATACGTGAACTGGTACGCACGACCTCGTTCCAGGAGGCCGGCCGCGCCTACGTGGAACGCGCCCAGGCCCAGGTCGCCACAGCCCTGATGGATCCGTCCGAGCAGGAGTAGGGACGCGGGACCCAGGGAGGTGGAGACCCGACGGGAGTACCGGGTCTCCACCCCGCCGACACCGGCCTCCGCGCCCACCCCCGCCTCTGCCCCCGCCCCCGCCTCCCGCATGGCAATCGGCGGACGGGGTACCCGAGTTGGACATCGGAAGGAGGCACCCATGCCGCTCACGTTCCGCAAGAGTTTCCGGATCCTGCCGGGTGTCCGGCTGAACATCAACAAGCGCTCCTGGTCCATCACGACCGGCGGCAGCAACGGCCCGCGGCACACCCACAGCAGTACGGGACGCCGTACGACGTCGATGGACCTGCCCGGCCCCTTCGGCTGGCGCCGCACGCGTGGCGCGAGGCGTCACTGAGCGAGCGGAGCGGAGGACCGCGGCGAGCGGAACCGGCGCCCCCCTCCGTCTGCCTGAGGGCCTGTCACTCGAGTGGTCCCGCCGCACCACCCCAACAGACCCCTCAAGAGGCGCCATCTCATATCTGAGATAACCTCGCCCTCATGGCAGACGACTACCTCGAACGCATCGGCAAGCTCATCCGTGACGCACGGCAGCACCGCGGCTGGACACAGTCACAGTTGGCGGAGGCCCTCGGGACGAGTCAGAGCGCGGTGAATCGAATCGAGCGCGGCAATCAAAACATCAGCCTTGAGATGATCGCTCGAATCGGTGAAGCGCTGGACAGCGAGATCGTCTCGCTGGGCTACGCGGGTCCGATGCATCTGCGGGTGGTCGGCGGGCGTCGGCTCTCCGGCTCGATCGACGTGAAGACCAGCAAGAACGCGTGTGTCGCGCTGCTGTGCGCCTCCCTGTTGAACAAGGGGCGCACGGTGCTGCGCCGGGTCGCCCGGATCGAAGAGGTGTACCGCCTGCTGGAGGTGCTCGGCTCCATCGGCGTGCGCACCCGCTGGATCAACGACGGCGTCGACCTGGAGATCGTGCCGCCGGCCGAGCTGGACCTGGCGTCGATCGACGCCGAGGCGGCCCGCCGCACCCGCTCGATCATCATGTTCCTCGGCCCGCTGCTGCACCGTATGGACCACTTCAAGCTGCCGTACGCGGGCGGTTGCGACCTCGGGACGCGGACGATCGAGCCGCACATGATCGCGCTGCGCCGGTTCGGGCTGGACATCACCGCGACCGAGGGGCTGTACCACGCCGAGGTGGACCGGTCCGTGACCCCCGGCCGCCCGATCGTGCTGACCGAGCGCGGGGACACGGTCACCGAGAACGCGCTGCTCGCCGCCGCCCGCCACGACGGCGTGACCGTCATCCGCAACGCCTCGTCCAACTACATGGTCCAGGACCTTTGCTTCTTCCTGGAGGCCCTCGGTGTCCGCGTCGAGGGCATCGGCACGACCACGCTCACGGTGCACGGCGTGCCGCACATCGACGTGGACGTCGACTACTCGCCCTCCGAGGACCCGGTCGAGGCGATGAGCCTGCTCGCGGCGGCGGTCGTCACCGAGTCGGAGCTGACGGTGCGCCGGGTGCCGATCGAGTTCCTGGAGATCGAGCTGGCGGTCCTGGAGGAGATGGGCCTCGACCACGACCGCTCGACGGAGTACTTCGCCGACAACGGCCGTACGCGACTGGTGGACCTCACCGTCCGGCCCTCGAAGCTCCAGGCGCCGATCGACAAGATCCACCCGATGCCGTTCCCCGGCCTGAACATCGACAACGTCCCGTTCTTCGCGGCCATCGCCGCCGTCGCGCAGGGCAAGACCCTCATCCACGACTGGGTCTACGACAACCGCGCGATCTACCTCACCGACCTCAACCGCCTCGGTGGCCGCCTCCAGCTCCTCGACCCGCACCGGGTGCTCGTCGAGGGCCCGACCCGCTGGCGCGCCGCCGAGATGATGTGCCCGCCGGCCCTGCGCCCCGCCGTCGTCGTGCTCCTCGCGATGATGGCCGCCGAGGGGACGTCCGTCCTCCGCAACGTCTACGTCATCAACCGCGGCTACGAGGACCTGGCGGAACGCCTCAACACCGTGGGCGCGCAGATCGAGACGTTCCGGGATATCTGACGGCCCATCAACGCCCGGGCGGCTGGCTGCGGGGGCTGGGGGAGTCGGCAGAGCACCGCCCCCGCTCGGGCCGCCGCTCGGCGTACCCCCTCTTCGGTGATGCTCGCACCGGCGTCAGCGGTTATTGCATACTGATTGCAATAACTCTCCAGGGGTGGGGCGATGAGCGTGCGGGTTTTCGAGGGCGCCGATGTCCTCGCCCACGTCGGCGCACTGCGCGCCGTCTACGTCGACGTCTTCCGCTCCCCGCCCTGGAACGAGGACGAGAGCGCCGGGGACGAGTTCGTGCGGAGGTTGGAGGGGGACGTCACGCGCGGCGGATTCACCGCGGCGCTCGCGTTCGCCGGGGCGGAGGTCACCGGGTTCGCCACCGCGTTCACCACGGCGACCCCCTTCCCCACCGGCCGCGCCTATCCGCAGGCCGCCGCCGGTCTGGGCCCCGAGCGCACCGCCGAGTGGCTGTGCGGGGCACGCGAGATCGACGAGCTGGCCGTACGGCCCGGCGCCCGCGGTCGCGGTCTCGCCGGTGAACTCCTGGCGGCGGTCACCGTGGACGCGCCCGGGGGACGTTCCTGGCTGCTGACGTCCGCCCGGTCGCCCCGTGCCGTGTCCTTCTACCGCCGCCAGGGCTGGACCCAGGCGACCCGTCCCTCGCCCGACGGCAAGGGCATCGTCGTCTTCCTGGGTCCCGACCATCCGGCCCGCGGTCTCGCGGGAGTCGCGTAGGCGGGGGCAGGAGGCGGCAGGCGGTCAGCTGCCCCGCCCGCCGCCCGCGCCGCGACATCGGTCCGTCCGCGAACGTCAGCCCTTGCCGAGCATCTTGTTCATCTGCTCGATCTCCGCGGTCTGGGCCTTGATGACGTCGTCGGCGAGGTCGAGCGCGGGGCCGTACTTCCCCTTCGCCTTCTCGGTCTCGGCCATCTCGACGGCGCCTTCGTGGTGTTCGACCATCAGCTCCAGGAACTTCTCGTCGAACGCGGCGCCGGACGCCTTCTCCAGGGCGGCCATGTCCTCGCCGCTCATCATTCCGGGCATGCCGGACGCCATGTCGTGACCCATGCCCGCCATGTCCTCGGGGACCTTCTCCCCCCAGGCGGTGAGCCAGCCGGACATGGTCTCGATCTCCGGGTCCTGAGCGCCCTTGATCTTGGCGGCGAGGTCCTTGACCTCCTGCGAGGCGGCGCGGCTGTCGGCCAGTTCGGCCATGTCCACGGCTTGGCGGTGGTGCTGGATCATCTCCTCGGCGAAGCCGACGTCCGCCTTGTTGTGGCCGGACTCGCCGTCGTCCGCCTTCGCCGAGCCGGACGAACCGGCCTTGGGTGAGCCGGACGCGGAGTTCATCGAGCCCATGTCGTGGCCGTTGCCGTCGCTGTCGCCGCCGCAGGCGGTGAGAACGAGAGCGGCGGCACCGGCGGTGACGGTGAGAGCGGCACGGCGGAGGAATCGACCGGATGCGGTCATGGTGGTACTCCTGCGTTGTTTCGGAGGGAGAAGCCGGGAGGGGGCGATCCGGAGCACGGCGCCGCGGCCCGGCGGGCAGACGGCCCGGCGGGCAGACGGCCCGGCGGGCAGACGGCGGCGTGCGGCTTCTCTAGATCCGAAGGAGCTGGAGTTCGGCGAGGGTGGGTGGCGCGCGGCCGCCTTCGGGGCCCGAGCCCGTCATCGACGCCCCCGCGTCCACCTGTGCGGCCCGCGCCACCACGTCGGGCACCAGCACGGGCACGACGACCGGGGCCTGGCCGACGGACGCCGAGGAGCAGGTCGGGTCCGCGTGGCTCATGTGCCCGGTACCGCCGCCGGCGTCGTGGCCGCACGCACCCGGCATCGACACCTGAGCCGACGCCTCCACGCCCCGAGTCGACACCTGAGCCGACGCCCTCGTGTCGGCGTTCGCCTCGGTCGTCGCCATCCGGTCGTGCCCGGTGGCTCCGTGGAGGGCGGGGACCGGTCCGAGGCCGTGCATGCCGAGCAGCCCCAGGAGCAGCGCGCACAGCACCAGGCCGCGGGTCCGCGCGGGCGGCGGACACGGCCGGCGGTGCGGCGGCGCTCCGGGGCCGGTCACGGCCTGGCCGCGGGCAGGGTTCATGGGTCCCTCGTGCAGTGCGTGGGTGATGCGTTGCCGTGACCCCCGCGGGAGGGCCACCAGGTCTACTAACCTACTATGCACTTACGTAATCGTTGTGCACGTCGGGTGGGGCGAAGGAGTCAGGGCATGCGGCGGCTGGGGGAACTGGAAGCGGAGATCATGGACCGCCTCTGGACGTGGAACCGTCCCGCGACCGTGCGCGAGGTCGTCGACGACATCAACCGGACCCGGCCCGTGGCCTACACGACGGTGATGACGGTCACCAACATCCTCTACAACAAGGGCTGGTTGCTCCGGGGCAAGCAGGGGCGCGCCTGGCTCTACTCCCCCGTGCGCAGCCGCGAGGCGTACGCCGCCGCGCTGATGGAGGACGGTCTCGGCGCCAGCAAGGACCGTCCGGCCGCGCTGGTCCACTTCGTGGAGAACATGACCGGGGAAGAGGTGGCCGCGCTGCGCAAGGCCCTGCGGACCGTGGGACGACAGGCGAAGCCGTGAACGCGACCCCCGTCCTGGTCGCCTACACGGCCTTGGTGGGCTTCGTCGCCCCGCCGCTGCTCGTGCGGGCCGCATGGCCGCACCGGGCGCCCGCCACGGCCCTCGCGGTCTGGCACGCGCTGGCCCTGTCGTTCGCGCTGGGGGTCGCGCTGACCGCGTATCACCTGGCGATGCCCGCCGGGCACCCGCACGAGGGCCTGGTGGGTCTGCTGCACTCCTGCGGGCTCGCCGTCCTCGGGGACGGCCACGGGGTCGCCGCCCTCGGGGGCCCCGGTGTGCTCCCCGTACTCGGGTACGACACCGGTCCGCGGACCGCCGCCGGGCTCGCCGTGGCCCCGCCCGCCGCGCTGGGGCTCGCCCTCGCGGGGAGCTTCGCCTTCCACGCCGTACGGGGCCGCCGGGCGCGGGCGCGGCACCGGCGGGCGGTGGATCTGGTGGGGCGCCGGTCGGCCCGGCTGGGTGCGGTCGTCCTGCCGTACGACGTGCCCGCCGCGTACTGCCTGCCGGGCCGCCGGCCCAGGATCGTGGTCAGCGACGGGGCCGTCCGTGAGCTGACGGCCGAGCAGCTCGGCGCCGTCCTGGAGCACGAGCAGGCGCATGTGGCGGGCCGTCACCACCTGGTCCTGGCCGCGGCGGAGGCGTTCCACTCCGTCTTCCGCCGACTGCCCGTGGCCCGCCACGTGCGCGAGCAGACGGCGCTGCTGCTGGAGATGGTCGCCGACGACCGCGCCCTGCACGGGCACTCCCGCGAGGCCCTGGCGACCGCGATGTACGAGATGGCGGCGGCCCGGGCGCCGCGCGGCGCGTTCGGGGCGGGCGGCCGGGCGGTACTGATCCGGATGCGTCGAGTGCTCGGACCGCCGAGAGCACCCCATCGGGCCCTGACGCCCATCATGACCGCCGTGGCGGTGACGGTGCCGCTGCTGCCCCTGCTCGCCCTCTGCCCGCCGGGCCTCACCTGACCCGCCTGGGCCTGACGTGACCCGCGTGGGCCTCACCTGACCCGCGTAGGCCTCACCTGACCCGCGTAGGCCTCACCTGACCCGCGTAGGCCTCACTTGATGCGGCGGGCGACCAGCGTGGTCACGTGGAGGGCGTGTTCCAGCGGGCCGCGTCGGAAGCGTCGGGTCCACAGGGTCGCGAACAGCGTGGCCGTTCCGGTGAACGCGAGCAGCGCGATCAGTGCCGGGCCGGTCTCCTCCTCCATGCCGACGGCGCGGATCGCGAGGATGTGCAGGACGTACGCGGTCAGCGTGATCGTGCCGATGGCCGTGACCGGGCCGGCCCAGCGGGTGAGGCGGGGCATCCGGCCGGTGACGGTGACGCACGCGGCGAGCACCGCGAGAGCGACCCCCGTGTTGCCGAGGATCGAGAAGGTCGTCTGGCTGTGCGGCGCGCCCACCAGCAGCCACTCCGGCGGGGTGTGGTCGACGAGGTCGCCGACCGTGTCGGACCACCAGGCCGAGGCGCCCGAGTCGCCGTCCGTCGCGGCGGCGACGGTGGCGCGCGCGTGCGGTACGAGAGTCAGGGCCAGCCAGGAGCCGCCGTGGCCGAGCACGGCCAGGGCGCCGCCCGTCCGGGCGAGCCGGACGCGGACCGCCGCCCGGGTGAGGTCGAGCCGGGCCACGGCCATGCCCGCGACCATGAACGGCATCCAGGTGAGCACCGGGTACTCCCCGGAAGAGCAGCTCGACGACGCCGTCCGTGCCGCCGATCCGGGCCAGCGGGTCCGCGTCGATGACCGTGTCGACCCAGGTGCCCTCGTCGATCGACCGGCGTACCGCGTACAGCACTTGGGGCATGACCAGCGCACCCGCCGCGGCGACGGCGGCGAGCGGCACGGCGCCCAGAGCGCGCCGGTCTGCTGCGGGCGCGGCCGGAGGGGGAGGCGGGGTGAGGCGCCGGCCGGCGGTCCGGTCGTACCGTCCGCCGGCGGTGCTGTGGGACGCCGTGCCGGTGGCGGCGGCGCTGGTGGACGTCCGGATCCACTTCGCGCCGGACGAGCCGCTGCGCATGGTCTGCGCCCTGCTCGCCGCCCTCGTCCTGCCGGCCCTCCGCCGAGCGCCCTCGCTGACGTTCCTGCTCGCCCTGCCGTCCGCCCTGGTCTCCGACGCGGTGTTCGCCACGCTCGCCGCGCTCTACTCCCTCACGTCCCTGTCCCGGCGCCGGATCCTGCTGGCCGGGTGCGCGCTGGCGTACGCCGCCTGCGATCTGACCTGGTGGTCGTGGCCCGCCCCGGAGTTCCTCGAACCGCACGAGAGCTCCGCCCTCGTCACGGTCACCTACAGCGTGGCTACGGGGGTCGCCCCCGTCTTCCTCGGCCAGCTCGTCCAGGCCCGCCGCGAACTGTCGCTGCGGCTCGCCGAGATCTCCGAGGCCCGCGAGCACGAGCGTCTGCTGCTGGCCCAGGGCGTGCTCGCCCGGGAACGCGCGCACCCGGAGGCGCGCAGCCGACGGCACGACCTGACCAGGCGGACCGTCACGCCGTCACGCCGTCACGCCGTCATCATCAGCAGCATCGTCGCCATCGAGCCGCCCATCGCGACGTGGCCGGCCAGGCGGGCGTTCGGCGCCGAGAGCACCGAGAGCGAGGGGGTGCGGGCGGCGCGACGGTGGCGGGCCCTCGGGGCGGCCGCCCCGGGTGACGCGAGCGTGCCCCGTATGCGGGCGCGTACGGCCAGGGCCACGAAGACCAGGAAATAGGCGGCCAGCGCCCAGAAGGCGGCGCGCCACAGCACCGCCGAGCCCGAGGACGCGGCCGCCTCGGTCATCCCGTGGCCGCCGCCCGTGCCGGCCGTCGCCCCGTGCCCGTGCCCGTGCCCCGAGGCACCGGCCAGGGCGAGCGTCGGCCCGGAGCCCTCGCCGGGCATGGCCAGGGTCATGAGCACCATGGCGGCGCTGCCGATCACGAGATGGGCGCCGTGCCCCAGCCGTCGTATCCCGCCGCGCCGGACGTGCCGTACGGACAGGACCGCGCCCCCGGCGCAGAACAGGGCGAAGACCGCCGCCCACCACAGGCCGTACGTGCCGTAGTGGAGTGCCGTCGGGGGCGCCGCCATCACGGCCATGCCCGCGCCCATCACGGCCTCGGCTCCCGCCTCGAACCGGGCCCAGCCGCCGACCAGCGCCACGCGGACGAGGTTGCCGACGGCGACCCCGGCTCCCAGCACCACCAGCGTCCAGCCCAGAAGGTGTCCCGTCACATCGCCACCACCGCTCGTCGTCCACTACGTACCTCCTTAGTACGTGAGGGGCGGCGATCCGACTCAGCGGGGCACCCGGGAATCCGCGACGGAAGAGTCCGACACCGGCCCGCGGACCCTCTCGCCATATACCCCCCAGGGGTATAGTCTGCTGGGTGTCGAGGGACGGATCACCACGGACGAGGATGGGGATGACAGGTCATGGACCACAGTGCTCACCATGACGGCGGCGCGCACGACCACGCCGCACACGGAGGACACGCGGGACACCCGGGACCCCCGGGACACGGCGGAGCATCCTGGGGCACGGCCGTGAAGGCGACGCTGCACTGCCTGACCGGGTGCGCCATCGGGGAGATCCTCGGGATGGTCGTCGGCACGGCCCTGCGGTGGGGCAACGTACCGACCATGGTGCTGGCCATCGCCCTGGCGTTCGTGTTCGGGTACTCCTTCACGCTCTTCGCGGTACGCCGCGCGGGTCTGGACCTCCGGGGCGCGATCAAGGTGGCGCTGGCGGCCGACACGGTCTCCATCGCCGTGATGGAGCTGGTCGACAACGTGATCATCGCCCTGACCGGAGCGATGGACGCCCACCTCTCCGACGGGCTGTTCTGGTCGGCGCTCCTCGGCGGGTTCGCGGTCGCCTTCCTGATCACCACACCGGTCAACAAGTGGATGATCGGCCGCGGCAAGGGCCACGCCGTCGTCCACGCCTACCACTGACGGCACGGCCGGAGCCGAACGGGTGGTCGCGGGAGGGCTCGGGGCCCTCTTGTTCACCCGCGTGAGCGCCTTGAGTGGTGGCGAGCGGAGATCCGACTGACGGTGGATCACGTCGAGACCGGGTCCCTTCAGCTGACGAAGCGACAGCTGCCCGGTCCTGACGGAAGGACCATCAAATGCGTTCAGCCCGCATGCTCTTCGCCACAGCGGCGGCCACGGCCGTCCTCGCCGTCACCGCCCCCGGAGCCTACGCCGACGGGGACGACTGGAACCGCGAGGACCATGGGTACAGCAAGGAGCACCACAAGGACGGCAGGCACGACGGCCCCCGCGGCGGTGTTCACACCGGCGGCGGCGCCCTGACCGCGGCCCAGAACGACGAGTGGACCTCAGAGGGCAAGGAGGAGAAGTCCTGGGGCGACGAGGACAAGCAGAAGGGCGAGGGGGGCGGTTACGGCGACCACGGCAAGGAGTCGTGGAAGGACGACAGTGACAAGGAGTCCTGGAAGGGCGACCACGACAAGGGCGGCTGGAAGGGCGACCACGACAAGCCGCGTGGCGGGATGCACACCGGCGGCGGCGCGCTCGCCTCTCCGGCCATGACCGCGGGCGGCCTGGCGGTCCTCGCGGTCGCGGGCACCGGCATGTACGCCCTGCGTCGCAAGAACACCGGCGGAAGCGTGGCCTGACGTATGCCCGGCGCGATATCCGGCCCGATAGCGGCCGCGGCCGTCACACCGTGCATCGTGTGGCGGCCCGGCCGCCCGGATTCCCGTCCCCCGCCCCGCCCGTTCCGCTGCCGTGCCTTGTGAGGTGGTGTCCTATGGCAGCCCATCCCTCTTACCCCGGCGGCATCGGTCCGGGACCGACCCGCCGCGGAAGCCGTCCGAACGTCACCATGCTGGTCGCCCTGGGTCTGGTGATCCTCACCCTGATCCTGTTCGGACGCGAGGGCCCCTCGCCCGACACCCCCCCGCCGCCGGACGCCCGGCACGCCCCGCTGGCCGCGTCCTCCTCCCCGACGGCCTCTCCCTCCCCCTCCCCCTCCCCCTCCCGCCCCGCGAGCCGCGGGCTCCCCCGGTCGCGACCGGTGCGGCTGCTCATCCCGAAGATCTCCGTCGACGCCCCTTTCACCCCGCTGAAGATCGACTCCAACGGGCAGCTGGAGGCGCCGCCCCCGGACGACGTCAACCTCGTGGGCTGGCACGCCGGCGGCGCCACCCCTGGTGAGACGGGTACGGCGATCATCGCCGGACACGTCGACACGGCCACGTCCCCGGCGGTGTTCGCGGCACTGGGCACCCTCACCAAGGGCGATGTCTTCGACGTCGTCCGGGCGGACGGGCGCAAGGCGCGCTTCGTCGTCGACGAGATGGACACGTTCGAGAAGGACGACTTCCCGGACGAGCGGGTGTACGCCGACGCGGCCCGCCCGGAGGTCCGGCTGATCACCTGTGCCGGCGACTACGACCACGCGGCCAAGGACTACACGGAGAACCTGGTCGTCTTCGGGCACCTCACCTGAACCCGGCATCCCGCCCGACCCGGGCACCCCGCCCGGCCCGACGGCTCCCGGTCCCGTACGAGTGCCGGGCACAACCCTGGGAGCGCTCCCGGCGCTCGGCGAACGGCAGATGACCGGCTGTCCAAGATCTTTCCCGCACTCGGCCAAGAGCTGTTCAACGGCCGCCCATGATTGGCCCACGCTCGTCCATGATTGCGCAACACGAACGTTTGGACGTTTGGCCGGACGTACGTTCCTCCGCGTGAACTCTGACCAAGCACCACACAGAGGCGCCGGCGCCGCGACCTCCGGTTCCGCCGACGGCCCGATATCCCTCCCGCGGCCCCGGGGGCGGCGGTCGCTGCTGCGCGCCGCGCTCGCCGGTACCGCCGTCCTCGGCGGCGGGCTCGCGGTCGGCTCCTTCCCCGCCCAGGCGGAGCCCGCCTCCCGCACCAAGCACTCTGTCCCGGCCTCCACCCCCACGCGGCCGGACACCCCCGAGAAGGCGCTGAAGGAGCTGTCGAAGGGCAACCGCCGCTGGCGGACCTTCCACGAGCAGCACCCCGACCAGGACGCCGCCACCCGCAAGGCCCTGACGACCGGTCAGCACCCCTTCGCGCTCATCCTCGGCTGCATCGACTCCCGCGTCCCCCCGGAGCTGGTCTTCGACCAGGGCCTGGGCGACCTCATGACCGTGCGCAGCGCCGGCGAGGTGCTGGACGAGGCAGTGCTCGGCAGCGTCGCGTACGGCGTACTCGAACTGGACATCCCGCTGGTCGTGGTGCTCGGCCACCAGTCCTGCGGTGCCGTGAAGGCGGCCGTCCAGGCGGACAGCACCGGTGAGAAGCTGCCGGCCCACATCCAGTACGTGGCCGACCAGATCGCCCCGGCGATCGACCACCACGTGGAGGGCGACGCCCGGGTGGCCGCGACCATCGACGCGAACGTCCGGCTGGTCCGCGCGAAGCTGGCGGCCGAACCCGACCTCGCCGCGAAGGTGAAGGCGGGCGAGGTGGCCATCGTCGGCGCCCGTTACGACCTGACCACCCAGCGCGTGCACCTGCTGAAGTAGGCCCGGCGCGACACGCACGACAGGGGTCCCGGCGGACGTCCGCCGGGGCCCCTCGGTGTCGCCGGGGCTCAGCCCGCGACGAGCGTGATGTCCTGCTGGCGGACGGCGTGGAACCGGGGCAGCGGCAGTCCCGCACCGGACAGTTCCATGACGGTGGCCTCCACGCGGGCCGGCCCCGGTGCGAAGCGGCCCGGCTCGGCGCTGTCGGTGTGGGTCCAGGCGTGGTCGGCGCCGTCGCAGATCGCCGAGGAGCCGCCGACGCCCTTGCGGACCCGGCTGTCGCCCTGTTGCAGCGACGAGGAGACGAAGACGGGTCCGTTGCCGCCGAGGCAGCGGTAGGTGCCGGACAGGGTGAGGGTGCCGTCGGGGGCGACCTTTCCGATGGGGTCGATCGTCACCGTCTCGGACGGTTCGGCCGTGGCGTCGGCGGCCGGGGCGGCGGCGAGCAGGAGCAGCGCGGCGCAGGCGGCCGGGCCGAGCGTCCGTGAGATGCGGGAAGCGGGCATGGGGACCTCCTTGAGCTGGGCTTCCAGAGGTACCGCCCGGGGCTTTCCGCACAGGTGATCGTCACCCCTCCGTCGGCGCGTCGCCTCCGCCGTCCCCCGTACATTCCTGTCACGTCGCCTCCGCCGACCCCCGTACGCCCTCGTGTTGTGTCCGCGTCGTGTCACAGGACGTCCGGGTGCTGTCACGTCTCGCCGCGACGCCTTGTCGACGGGTTCGGGGGGCGTGCATCGTCTGTACTGCGAGGCGGTGACTCGCCGCCGGCACTCACAATGACGTGGAGGTGCGCCATGTGTTCACACCAGCCCCTGTGCCCCGCGGCCGACAGCACGGACGCCGCGCACATCGTCGCGTTCCACCCCGAGCAGGGCTGGAACCTGCTGTGCAACGGGGCGATCGTCTTCGACGACACCGGTGAGATCCTCCCCGACGGCCGCGTCGTCGCCCCGAGCCGGCTCGCCGTCGCCGCCTGAGACCCTCCGCGCCACGGCCGTCCGGCGCCCCTCGGCGCTACGGGAGGACCGCGAAGCCGTCCAGTTCCACCAGGGCCCGCTCGTCCCAGAGCCGTACGACACCGACGACCGCCATCGCGGGATAGTCCCGCCCCGCCAGCCTCCGCCACACCTGGCCGAGTCGCGACACATGGGAGCGGTAGTCGGCGACGTCGGTCGTGTAGACGGTGACGCGGGCCAGGTCGGCCGGTGTGCCGCCGGCCGCCTCCAGCGCGGTGAGCAGATTGCCGAGCGCCCGCTCGAACTGCTCGACCAGCGTCTCCCCCACGACCTTGCCGTCCGCGTCCAGCGCGGTCTGGCCCGCCAGGAAGACGACCCGGCCGCCGGTGGCCACCACGGCGTGCGAGAAACCGGTGGGCGGCGACAGCTGCGCCGGGTTCACCCGTTCGAGGTTCATGACGACGGCTCCCGTTCCTCGGTCCGCGCGTACAACTCCTTGGCGATGACGGCCCGTTGCACCTCGCTCGCCCCCTCGTAGATCCGGGGCGCCCGCACCTCCCGGTAGAGGTGTTCGAGGAGGTGGCCGCGGCGCAGCGCACGGGCGCCGTGCAGTTGGACGGCGGCGTCGACGACGTACTGGGCCGTCTCCGTGGCGAGCAGTTTCGCCATCGCCGCGCGCCCGGGAACGTCCGGGGCGCCGGAGTCGTACGCCGTGGCCGCCGCGTAGACCATGAGGCGGGCGGCCTCCGTGCGCAGCGCCATCTCGGCGACCTGGTGGGCGACGGTCTGGAGGTCGCGCAGCTTCCCGCCGAACGCCTCGCGCCGGGAGGTGTGGTCGAGGGTGGCGTCGAGCGCGGCCTGGGCCATGCCGACCGCGAAGGCGCCGACGCTGGGGCGGAACAGGTTGAGGGTGCCCATGGCCACGCGGAAGCCCCGGTCGGGCGCGTCGAGGACGTCGTCGGCGGTGACGGGGACGGCGTCGAGGGCGAGGGTGCCGATGGGGTGCGGGGAGAGCATGTCGAGGGGGGTGCCGGTGAGGCCGGGGCGGTCGGCGGGGACCAGGAAGGCGGTGACGCCGCGGGCGCCCGCGCCGGGGGTGGTGCGGGCGAAGACGGTGTAGAGGTCGGCCTCGGGGGCGTTGGAGATCCAGCACTTCTCGCCGGTGAGCCGCCAGCGGCCGGCGCCGTCGGGCTCGGCTCGCAGTTCCAGCGCCGCCGCGTCCGAGCCGGCCCCGGGCTCGCTGAGCGCGAAGGCCGCGACCGCGTCGCCGTCGCTCACCCGGGGGAGCCAGCGGGCGCGCTGCTCCTCGCTGCCATGGGCGTGGACCGGGTGGGCGCCCAGTCCCTGGAGGGCGAGCGCGGTCTCGGCCTCGGTGCAGGCGTACGCCAGGGACTCGCGCATCAGACAGAGATCGAGGGCGCCGGAGGTGAACAGGCGGCGCAGCAGGCCCAGTCGGCCGAGTTCGGCGACGAGGGGGCGGTTGACGCGGCCGGGTTCGCCCTTCTCGGCGAGCGGGCGCAGCCGGTCGGCGGCGAGGTCGCGCAGTGCGGCACACCGGGCGAGTTGCTCCGGTTCGAGCGAGAATGCGGTCATTGCCGTCCCCTCTCCCCCATCGGGCCGCTTCAGGCTATCGCGATCTGTTGACTGTCGTCACCAAGGCGATACGCTCCAGTGGCGAGCCCACCACGACGTGCGAGTCCACCACCGCAGGGACCGAGCAGGGGGCGAACGTCATGAACTCCAGGGTCACCGCCCACGTCGACACCTTCGCCCGTGACCGTCTGCCGCCCCCGGCCCAGTGGCCGGAGCTGGTCTTCGACCTGCCGGAGCTGCGCTACCCCGACCGGCTCAACGCCGCCGCCGAACTGCTCGGCGGCACCGACCCGGGCCGGCCCGTCTTCCGCACCCCCGCCGGGGAGACGTGGACGTACGGCGAGCTGTCCGCCCGCGTCGACCGCGTCGCCCACCTCCTGACCTCCGTGCTCGGTGTCGTCCCGGGCAACCGGGTCCTGCTCCGGGGGCCCACCACCCCCTGGCTCGCCGCCTGCTGGCTCGCGGTGCTCAAGGCGGGGGCGGTCGCGGTGACGGTGCTCGCGCAGCAGCGGCCGCACGAGCTGTCCACGGTCTGCGAGCTGGCGCGGGTCTCGCACGCGCTGTGCGACATACGGTCCGTGGACGACCTGGTGAAAGCCGAGGTACCCGGGCTGCGGATCACGACGTACGGCGGTGACGGGCCGGAGGACCTGCTGCGCCTGCCCGCTGAGGACGAACCCTTCCCGGCGGTCGACACGGCGGCCGACGACGTGGCGCTGATCGCCTTCACCTCCGGCACGACCGGGCGGCCCAAGGGGTGCGCGCACTTCCACCGGGACCTCCTGGCCGTCGCGGACACCTTCTCCCGGCATGTGCTGCGGCCCCGGCCCGACGACGTGTTCGCCGGGTCTCCCCCGCTCGGCTTCACCTTCGGCCTCGGCGGTCTCGTCGTCTTCCCGATGCGGGCCGGGGCCAGCGCCCTGCTGCTCGAACAGGCGGGCCCGAAACAGCTGCTGCCGGCGCTCGCGGCGCACCGGGTGTCGGTGCTGTTCACCGCGCCGACGGCGTACCGGGCGATGCTCGGCGAGCTGGACGGGCACGACCTGTCGGCGCTGCGGCGGTGCGTGTCGGCGGGCGAGAACCTGCCGGCGGCCACCTGGCGGGCCTGGCACGAGCGGACCGGGCTGCGGATCATCAACGGCATCGGCGCGACCGAGCTGCTGCACATCTTCATCTCCGCCGCCGACGACGCCGTACGGCCCGGCACGACCGGCGTTCCCGTACCGGGGTGGCACGCGCGGGTGCAGGACGCGGAGGGGGTGCCGGTGCCGGACGGGGAGCAGGGGCTGCTCGCGGTGCGCGGGCCCGTGGGGTGCCGCTATCTCGCGGACGAGCGGCAGCGGGAGTACGTGCGCGGCGGCTGGAACGTCACCGGTGACACGTATGTCCGTGAGCCGGACGGGTACTTCCGGTATGTCGCCCGCGCCGACGACATGATCATCTCCGCCGGGTACAACATCGCGGGCCCCGAGGTCGAGGACGCGCTGCTGCGCCATCCGGACGTGCTGGAGGCGGCGGTCGTCGGGCGGCCCGACGAGGCGCGCGGGCAGGTCGCGGTGGCGTACGTGGTGGTCGCGGCGGGGGCGGTGCGGGACGACGAGGCGCTGCGCGCGTTCCTCCGGGCCGAGCTGGCGCCGTACAAGTGTCCGCGCGAGATCGTGTTCCTGGACGCCCTGCCGCGCACAGCGACCGGCAAACTCCAGCGGTTCCGCCTGCGCACCACAGGTGACCAGCACTGATACCGAAGACCTAAAATGATCAACGTGTCCGAACAGCATGCACCACGTTCGCTCATCGTCACCTTCTACGGCGCGTACGGCCGTTCGGTGCCGGGTCCCGTGCCCGTCTCCGAACTGATCCGGCTGCTCGCCGCGGTGGGTGTCGACGCGCCCTCCGTCCGTTCCTCTGTGTCCCGGCTGAAGCGCCGCGGACTGCTGCTGCCCGCCCGTACCGCGACGGGCGCCGCCGGGTACGCGCTGTCCGACGACGCGCGGCAGCTCCTGGAGGACGGCGACCGGCGGATCTACGCGACGGCACCGGAGCAGGACGAGGGCTGGGTGCTCGCCGTGTTCTCGGTACCGGAGTCCGAGCGGCAGAAACGGCACGTGCTGCGCTCCCGGCTGGCCGGGCTGGGCTTCGGCACGGCCGCGCCGGGGGTGTGGCTCGCGCCCGCCCGGCTGTACGAGGAGACCCGGCACACCCTGGTGCGGCTGCGGCTCGACCCGTACGTGGAGCTGTTCCGGGGCGAGCACCTGGGGTTCGCGGCGACCGCCGAGGCGGTGTCGCGGTGGTGGGACCTGGCCGGGATCGCCAAGCAGCACGAGGCGTTCCTCGACCGGCACGCGCCCGTGCTGCACGCCTGGGAGCGCCGCGCCGACACGCCGCCGGAGGCGGCCTACCGCGACTACCTGCTGGTCCTGGACTCCTGGCGCCATCTGCCCTACGTCGACCCCGGGCTGCCGGCCGCGCTGCTGCCGGCGGACTGGCCGGGGGTGCGCTCGGGGGCCGTGTTCCGGGCCCTGCACGAGCGGCTGAGGGACGCCGGGGCGGTGTTCGCGGGCCTCGGGACGTAGGGTCCGGGACAGGCCGCGCACCGCCGGGGGAACGCGGCCTCGTGCGGCCGTCCGGGTTACGGGGGGCCGCCCAGGGTGAGCCGTGGCTTGGGGGCGTCGGTGCGGCCGGTGTTCGGGCGGCGGCTTCCCGCCCGGTAGGGGGCGGGCCAGCTCACCGCCGGGCCCTCGTAGCCCTGTTCGACCGCCGCGTGGAGGGTCCAGTGCGGGTCGTAGAGGTGGGGGCGGCCCAGGGCGCAGAGGTCCGCGCGGCCCGCCAGGATCAGCGAGTTGACGTCGTCCCAGGAGGAGATCGCGCCCACGGCGATCACCGGTGTCCCCGCCTCGTGGCGGATCCGGTCCGCGAACGGGGTCTGGTACGAGCGGCCGTAATCGGGGCGCTCGTCGGCCACCACCTGTCCGGTCGAGACGTCGACGGCGTCCGCCCCGTGCGCGGCGAAGGCCCGGGCGATCTCCACGGCCTCGTCGGCGGTCGTGCCGCCCTCCGCCCAGTCGGTGGCGGAGATACGGACCGTCATCGGCCGTTCCTCGGGCCAGACGGCCCGCACCGCGTCGAACACTTCCAGGGGGAACCGCAGTCTGCGGTCCAGGGGGCCGCCGTAGCGGTCCGTGCGGCGGTTCGTCAGCGGGGAGAGGAAGCCGGAGAGCAGATAGCCGTGCGCGCAGTGGAGTTCGAGGAGGTCGAAGCCGCTGCGGGCGGCACGGCAGGCGGCCGATGTGAACTGCTCCCGGAGGTCGGTGAGCTGGGCGCGGGACAGCTCGCGCGGGGTCCGGCTGGCCGGTGTGTACGGGAGGGGGGAGGCGGCGACGAGGGGCCAGTTGCCGTCGTCCAGGGGCTCGTCGATGCCCTCCCACATGCGTTTGGTGGAGCCCTTGCGGCCGGAGTGGCCGAGCTGGACGCCGATGGCCGTGCCGGGGGCCTGGTCGTGCACGAAGGTGACGACGCGGCGCCATGCCTCGGCCTGCCGGGCGTTCCACAGTCCGGCGCAGCCGGGGGTGATGCGCCCCTCGGGGCTCACGCACACCATCTCGGTCATCACCAGCCCGGCACCGCCGAGCGCCCGCGCCCCCAGGTGGACGAGGTGGAAGTCGCCGGGGAGGCCGTCGGTCGCCGAGTACATGTCCATGGGGGACACGACGACGCGGTTGCGCAGGGTCAGGCCGCGCAGCCGGAACGGGGTGAACATCGGGGGCGTGCCCGGCGGGCAGCCGAACTCCCGCTCGACGGCGTCCGTGAAGCGGGCGTCGCGCAGCCGGAGGTTGTCGTGGGTGACACGGCGGCTGCGGGTGAGCAGGTTGAACGCGAACTGCCGGGACGGCTGGCGCCGGTAGCGGCCGACGTTCTCGAACCACTCCAGGCTGGCCCGCGCCGCGCGCTGCGTCGAGGCGACCACCGGGCGCCGCTCCTCCTCGTACGCCGCCAGGGCCCGTCCCAGGTCGGGCTGTTCCTCCAGGCAGGCGGCCAGCGCGAGGGCGTCCTCGACGGCCAGTTTCGTGCCGGAGCCGATCGAGAAGTGCGCCGTGTGCGCGGCGTCGCCGAGGAGGACCAGATTGCCGTGGGACCAGCGTTCGTTGACGACCGTGCGGAACGTCGTCCATGTGGAGTTGTGGGAGCGCAGGGGCCGCCCGCCGAGCGCGTCCGAGAAGAGCTTCGCGCACCGCTCCACCGACTCGGCGGTGTCCAGCTCCCCGAAGCCGGCGGCCCGCCAGACCTCCTCGCGCATCTCGACGATGACGGTGGAGGCGCCGGGTTGGTTCCGCGGCCCGGAGGGCTTCGTCGAGGGATCGTGGCCGGGGTCGGGGGACGGGCGGGTGTAGGGGTAACCGTGCAGCTGCATGAAGCCGTGTTCCGTCTCCAGGATCTCGAAGCGGAACGCGTCGAAGGCGAAGTCGGCGGCCAGCCAGATGTAGCGGCAGCGGTGGGTCTCGATGACCGGCCGGAACATCGCCGCGTACGCCTCGCGTGTCGCGCTGTGCACGCCGTCGGCCGCGATGACCAGGTCGTTCGTCCGGCAGAGCCAGTCCGGGTAGGGGGCCTCCGTGCGGAAGCGGAGGGTGACGCCGAGGGCGCGGCAGCGCTCCTGGAGGATCTGGAGGAGTCGCCGACGGCCGAGGGCGGCGAAGCCGTGCCCTCCGGAGGTGTGCCGGACGCCCCGGTGGACGATGTCGATGTCGTCCCAGCGCACGAAGTCCCCTCGCAGGGCCTCGTGGACGACCGGATCGGCGTGTTCGATGCCGCCGAGGGTCTCGTCGGAGAGGACCACGCCGAAGCCGAAGGTGTCGTCGGGGGCGTTGCGTTCCCAGACGGTGATGTCGCGGGTGGGGTCGAGGCGTTTGAGGAGGGCGGCGGCGTAGAGGCCGCCCGGCCCGCCGCCGATGATCGCGATGCGGTGGGGCCGTGTGTCGACGGTGCCCGGCGCCCCTGACCGCGCTGTTTCCCGGGCGGCCATTCAGCGGCCTCGCCACTTCGGCGGGCGCTTGTCGGTGAACGCCGCGTGGAACTCCGCGTAGTCCTCCCCGTTCATCAGGAGGGCCTGGGTGGCGGCGTCCAGTTCGACGGCCGCCGCGAGCGGCATGTCCAGTTCGGCGGTGAGCAGGGCCTTGGTCTGGGCGTGGGCCAGGGCCGGGCCCTCGGCGAGACGGTGGGCCAGGGCGTGGGCGGCCTGGTCGGCCTCGCCCTCGTCGGTGAGCCGGCTGATGAGGCCGATGCGTTCGGCCTCGGTGGCGTGGACGGGGTCGCCGAGCATGAGCAGGCGGGTGGCGTGGCCGAGGCCGACGACGCGGGGCAGGAGGTAGGCGGCGCCCATGTCGCCGCCGGAGAGGCCGACGCGGGTGAAGAGGAACGAGAAGCGGGCGGTGGGGTCCGCGACCCGGAAGTCGGCGGCCAGGGCGAGGACCGCGCCGGCGCCGGCCGCCACGCCGTGCACGGCGGCGATCACCGGGAAGGGGCATTCACGGACGGCGCGTACGACCTGCCCGGTCATGCGGTTGAAGTCGAGGAGCTGGGCGGTGTCCATCCCGAGGGTGGCGCCGATGATCTCGTCGACGTCGCCGCCCGAGCAGAAGCCGCGCCCCTCGCCGGCCAGCACCAGGGCGCGCACGGCCCGCTCCCGGGACAGCTCGGCGAGCAGATCGCGCAGGTCGGCGTAGGCGCCGAAGGTGAGGGCGTTGAGCTTGCCGGGGCGGGCGAGGGTGACCGTGGCGACGCCGTCGGTGATCGAACACCGCAGATGTCGCCAGTCGGAGGTGCGGGCGGCGGAGCCGGTGAAGGGACTCATGACGGGCGGCCTCCTCGGAGGGCTACCGCGACGCTGCGGCTGCTTTACCTGCTCCTACGAAGCTATCACCTTTATCTGACTGTCGTCACGAGTGCGCGATAACCGGAAGGTCCGAGGCGCGTGGGGCCCCCGGTCCGGCCGGCGCCGTGACTCGGTCACGGCCCTTCGACAAGCACGTAACGGCGGGCTCCGCCGTGGGCGGCGGGACGTCGGTATGGGTACATCGCCGGCAACGGGGCCGACGGTCCCGCACGGCGCCCGCCGAGTGATCGCGAATGGGCGCGCCGTACCATTCGTAAACGCTGAAAGCAGGACGAGCCATGACCTGCTCCATGAACGGACCCGCCACCTTGCACGAGCCCTCCACCCCCTCCTCCTGGCGCATCGCGCTGCCGCACACCGCCGCGGCGGTGCCCGTGGCCCGTGCGCTGGTCCGGACGGCTCTGACCGACCTGAAGCACGGGACGGACTGCGACACGGCGGAGCTGCTCACGGCGGAGCTGGTGGCGAACGCGGTGGAGCACGCGGCGGGGGACGGTCCCATAGAGCTGGTCGTCGAGCTGCTCCCGTCCGGCTGCAAGGTCGAGGTGCACGACCCGGACCCGGCGCCGCCGGGTGACCTCACGGCACCCGGGTACGACGAGCCGGACCCCTGGCAGGAGCACGGCCGGGGCCTGCTGCTGATCCGCGCCCTCAGCTCGGCCTGCGGTCACCGCCCCACGGACTCGGGCAAGGCGGTCTGGTTCCGCCTCCCGACGGTGCCGCACCAGCAGCGGCCGGGGATCGCCTGAACCGTCCTGGCGGACGAGCGGTCCCACCGCGGGCCGCCACCCCGGAACCCGGCAACGTCAGAGCCTGAAGATCCGTCGCGCGTTGCCGGACAGGAACAGTTCGGTGGCTTCCTCGTCCAGGCCCAGCTCACCGAGGTGCTCCAGTGCCCGGCCGGGGGTGATCATCGGGTAGTTGCTGCCGAACAGGACCTTACGGCGGCCCCGGCCGCGCAGGTAGTCGACCAGTTCGCGCGGGTAGCGGCGGACGGTGTAGGCGCTGGTGTCGATGTACACGTTGGCGTGCTTGTCGGCCATCGCGATCATCTCCGTGGTCCACGGGTAGCCGATGTGCCCGCAGACGATGGTCAGCTCGGGGAAGTCGAGCGCGACCTGGTCGATGTACGGGATGGGGCGGCCGGTCTCGGACGGCCGGAGGGGGCCGGTGTGTCCGACCTGAGTGCAGAAGGGGATGCCGAGGTCCACGCAGGCCGCGTACAGCGGGTAGTAGAGCCGGTCGGTGGGCGGGAGCCGCCACAGCCAGGGCACGAGCCGCAGGGCCACGAAGCCGAGTTCCTCGACGGCGCGGCGCAGTTCCCTCACGGCCCTGACCGGGCGGGTGAGATCCGCGCCGGCCACCCCCCGCAGGCGCCCCTCGGACTCCGCGACGAACCCGGCGACCTCGTCGTTGCCGATGAGTGGCCCCTCGGGGCCGTACCAGGCCGCCGAGAGACCGATCTCCACATCGGCCGCCGCCATCGCGGCCACCGTGGCCCCGACCGGCAGCGGCTCCTCCAGCAAGCCCTGCCCCGTCCACCGCCGCAGTGACTCGAACATCTCATGGTTGGAGTGACGGAGCGTGGGGTGCTGCATCCACGCGTCGATGACGGACATCGGGTACCCCTCCCTCTCTCGCGACGCCGCCGACCACGCCGACCACACCGAAGGCGACTAAGCGGACGCTTACCGCGACCCTAGCCGGTGCACCCCGCCGCAACCACCCCCACCAAGTCCCGGACCGGCGGCGTGCCGGTGGTCAGGGCCGCTGCTCGCCGGCAGACGTCGCGGGCGGGGGTGGCCGCTCGACCAGATGCCGGTGCGACTTGGTCCAGTCGATCCTTTTCTCCAGTTCGCTCATGTGCCCATCGGCAGCCCAGGTGGCCTGGGGCTCGTGCCCCTGCTCGGCCAGCCGGCGTACGAGGTCGGCGGTGTCCCGCTGCCCGGCGATGACGGCGTCGAAGATCCCCGCAGTCGAATCGAGGCCGTACGCGGCGCAGAAGCTCTCCAGGCGCGAACGACGGTCGGGCGGCGCCGGGTAGTGCAGCCAGCGCAGACACTCGGCATCGTCACGGAACGGGGCGACGTACTCCAGGGCGTAGGCCACATCGTGCAGGCGCGGCGCCGGGCGGGCGAAATCCCAGTCGATGATTCCCACCGGCCGAATGCCCTGCCAGACGACGTTCCAGGGTCCGAAGTCCCCATGGCAGACCACCTCGCCGTCGCCTGGGCCGCCCGCGCCCATGGACCAGGGCGCGTCCGGTGGAACAGAGAAGCCTTCGCACGCATCGTGGTAGTCGCGCAGCAGCCGGGCGAAGTTCCTCAGACCCTGGCCGTCCACCACCTTGGCCCAACCCGACGGCCCGGATTCACCCTCGATGCAGGTGAGGACCTCACGACCCTCGTCGTCGATTCCCAGCGGCCGCGGCGCATAGGCGAAGCCGGCCTTCTCCAGGTGCCGCAGCAGCGCGTGGACGGTGGGCGTCCACGGCTGGACGGGCCTGCGGACCGTGTCACCGATCCGCACCACCCGGCGATGGGCACCGTCCTGCAACACTTCCTCGCCCGACACGCGATGCACGCTACCCGGCCGATCGCGGCACGGACCGGGGGAAGGCCCCGGCCCGTGCCGGTGGCAGGGCAGGCCGAGCCGTGTCCCGGGTCCCGCTCAGGCCAGGGTCGCCACGAGGACCGCCTTGATCGTGTGGAGGCGGTTCTCCGCCTCGTCGAAGACGATCGAGTGGTCGGACTCGAAGACCTCGTCGGTGACCTCCAGCGAGTCCAGCCCGTGGCTCTCGTGGATCTCCCGCCCCACCTTCGTGCCCAGGTCGTGGAAGGCGGGCAGGCAGTGGAGGAACTTGACGTCGGGGTTGCCGGTGGCGCGCAGGACGTCCATGGTCACCGCGTACGGGGAGAGCGCGGCGATCCGCTCGTCCCAGACCGACTTCGGCTCGCCCATCGACACCCAGACGTCCGTGGCGACGAAGTCGACGCCGCGCACGCCCTCGTCGACCTGCTCGGTCAGCGTGATCCGCGCCCCGCTGATCTCCGCGAGCTTGCGGGCGTGGGTGACGATCTCCTCGGCGGGCCAGTAGGAGCGGGGGGCGACGATACGGACGTCCATGCCGAGCAGCGCGCCGGTGACCAGGTAGGAGTTGCCCATGTTGAAGCGGGCGTCCCCGAGGTAGGCGAAGGCGATGCCGGTCAGCGGCTTGTCGCTGTGCTCGGTCATGGTCATCACGTCGGCGAGCATCTGCGTGGGGTGCCAGTCGTCGGTGAGGCCGTTGTAGACGGGCACCCCGGCGTGCGCGGCGAGTTCCTCGACATTGGCCTGGCTGTCCCCCCGGTACTCGATCGCGTCGAACATCCGGCCGAGCACCCGGGCGGTGTCCCGCACCGACTCCTTGTGGCCCATCTGCGAGCCGGAGGGGTCGAGGTAGGTGGTCGAGGCGCCCTGGTCGGCCGCGGCGACCTCGAACGCGCAGCGGGTGCGCGTAGAAGTCTTCTCGAAGATCAGCGCGATGTTCCGGCCCGTCAGACTCCGGGTCTCCGTCCTCGCCTTCTTCGCCGCCTTCAGCTCCACGGCCAGCTCGATCAGCCCGCGGAACTCCTCCGCGGTGAAGTCCAGCTCCTTGAGGAAGTGGCGCCCGGCGAGGGCGGGGAGGGCGGTCGCCATGGGGACGCTCCAGGATGGGTCGGGGACGGGAGGATGCGGGACGGATGGAAGTCTATACGACGTTCCACATTTCTATACAGGCCCGTCGACCTGACCGTCGACCTTCCCGTCGACCGGACCGTTGGCCTGACCGTTGACCTCCCCATGGGCCGCTCACACGGGCGCCCTTTCCACCGGGCAGCTCATGCAGCGCGGGCCGCCTCTCCCCCGCCCCAGTTCGCTCCCGGGGATCTCGATCACCTCGATGCCCCGCTTGCGCAGATGCGTGTTGGTGGTGACGTTCCGCTCGTAGGCCACCACGACCCCCGGCTCCACGGCGAGGACGTTGCACCCGTCGTCCCACTGTTCGCGCTCGGCGGCGTGGACGTCCTGGGTGGCGGTGAGCACCCGGATCTCGTTCAGCCCGAGCGCGGCGGCGATCGCGCGGTGCATGTGCTCCGGTGGGTGGTCGGTGACCTTGAGCTCCTTCTCGCCGACGCCCGGCTCGATGGTGTACGAGCGGAGCATCCCGAGCCCCGCGTACTGGGTGAAGGTGTCGCCGTCGACCATGGTCATGACGGTGTCGAGGTGCATGAAGGCCCGGCGCTTCGGCATGTCCAGCGCGACGATGGTCCGGGCGGAGCCGGCGGCGAACAGCTTGTGGGCGAGCATCTCGACGGCCTGCGGGGTGGTGCGCTCGCTCATGCCGATGAGGACGGCGCCGTTGCCGATGACGAGGACGTCACCGCCCTCGATGGTGGAGGGGTAGTCGGCCTGCCCCTCGGACCAGACGTGGAACTCCTCAGTACGGAACAGGGGGTGGTGCCGGTAGATCGCCTCGAAGTGGACGGTCTCGCGCTGACGGGCCGGCCAGCGCATGGCGTTGATGGAGACCCCGTCGTAGATCCAGGCGGAGGTGTCGCGGGTGAAGAGGTGGTTGGGCAGCGGGTCGATGAGGAAGTCGTCCAGCTCCATGACGTGGAAGCGGACGCTCGTCGGCTCCATGTGCGCGTCGAGGAACTCCCGCTTGGTCATCCCGCCGATCAACGCCTCGACCAGTTCGCCGAGGGGCAGGGACTCGAAGGCGGCCCGGAGGTGGTCGGTGGCGAGCGGGCCGTACTCCTTCTCGTCGAAGACCCGGTCGAGGACGAGCTCCCGGGCCGCGGGGATGCGCATGACGTCCGTCAGCAGATCGCCGAAGAGGTGGACGGCGACTCCCCGATCGCGCAGCACGTCCGCGAAGCCGTCGTGCTCCGCGCGCGCCCGGCGCACCCACAGCACGTCGTCGAAGAGGAGCAGGTCCTTGTTGCTGGGGGTGAGCCTTTTGAGCTCTAGATCGGGCCGGTGCAGGATGACGCGGCGCAGCCGCCCGGCCTCGGAGTCGACATGGAATCCCATGCCTCCATCCTGACCATTCGGGCGTGCGTTCACCCACAGGTCGGCCGAAACGATTCCTCAATCTCGTCTCCTTGACGATAATCAGCTCCGACCATTATCGTCTACCTGACGCGAACGAGTCCGTTGGGACGACGAGGGGGATCATCCATGGCCGACATCACCAGACGGTTCGGCTGGCGGCACCTGCGCGGAGCGCCCACCGCGCACATCCGTCACCACCGCTCCGGGCGACTCGTGCACGACGGACCGGGGCTGAGCTTCTGGTACCGGTCGCTGACCGCCGCGCTGTCCGAGGTCCCGGTCGACGACCGCGAGCTGGCGATGACCTTCCACGCCCGTACGTCCGACTTCCAGGACGTGGCCGTGCAGGCGACGGTGACGTACCGGGTCAGCGACCCGGCGATCGCCGCGGCGCGGCTCGACTTCTCCATCGACCCCGACACGGGTGTCTGGCGGGGCGCTCCCCTGGAGCAGTTGTCGACGCTGCTGACGGAGACGGCCCAGCAGCACGCGCTGGACGTCCTGGCCCGTACGCCCCTGGCGTCGGCCCTGGTCGACGGGGTGGCGGCGGTACGGGAGCGGGTGGCGAGCGGCCTGGCGGCCGAGCCCCGGCTGCCGGCCACCGGCATCGAGATCGTCGCCGTGCGCGTGGTGGCGCTGCGGCCCGAGCCGGAGGTGGAGCGGGCGTTGCGGACGCCCGCGCGGGAGCAGATCCAGCAGGAGGCGGACCGGGCGACCTACGAGCGGCGGGCCGTGGCCGTCGAGCGGGAGCGGGCCATCGCGGAGAACGAACTGGCCAGCCAGATCGAACTCGCCCGCCGCGAGGAGCAGTTGGTCGAACAGCGGGGTACGAACGCGCGGCGCGAGGCGGAGGAGAGGGCCGCCGCGGACGCCGTGAAGGCGGGCGCGGAGGCGGCCCGGACCCTGCGGCTCACCGAGGCGGAGGCCGCCCGCACCGTGCAGCTCGCCGAGGCGGAGGCCACGCGGAGCGTGAAGCTCGCCGACGCGGAGGCGGTGCGCCAGGTCAGGCTCGCGGAGGCCGAGGCCACCGCCGCACGGGCCGTCGGCGAGGCGCGTGCCGAGGCGCAGGCGGCCTGGCTGCGGGTGCACGGCGAGGTGGACGCGGCGACACTGCACGCGCTGACCGGGACGCGGCTCGCGGAGAACCTGCCGCGCATCGAGAGCGTGACCGTCTCGCCCGACGTGCTGACCGGGCTGCTGGCGAAGCTGGGCGGGGCGGGCGGTTCCGGGGAGAGCGCGTGAGTCTCGCGCCACGGGTGGTGCTGGTCCACCGCACCACCGAGTACGAGGAGTTGGTGGCCCGGCACGGTACGCACGGGCAGGCCGCCTTCTTCCTGAGGTCGCGGGGGCGGGACATCGAGGACGTGGCCGAGCGGCACCGCCGGGAGCGGCGGGCGCTGGCCGAGGTCACGTCCTCGGTGCCGCTGACCTGGCGTCAGGCCCGGGTGGAGCGGGCGGACCTGGACCGGTTCCTGTTCGCTCCCGAGGACGTCGTGGTCGTCGTCGGGCAGGACGGGCTGGTGGCCAACGTGGCGAAGTACCTCGCGGGCCAGCCGGTGGTGGGGGTCAACGCCGACCCCCGGCGGAACCCAGGGGTGCTGGTCCGGCACTCGGTCGCGGACGTGGGCAAGCTGCTCGGCCCGGCGGTGGGGCGGGGCGCGGCGGTGGACGAGCTGACCATGGTGGAGGCCGTCGCCGACGACACCCAGCGGCTGGTGGCGCTCAACGAGGTCTATCTGGGCGCCGCGGGGCACCAGACCGCGCGGTACCGCCTGGGGCTCGACGGCGACAGGGGTGCCGTCGAGTCCCAGGCGTCCTCGGGGGTGCTGGTGGGGACGGGGACGGGGGCGACCGGGTGGATCCGGTCGGTGTGGCAGGAGCGCGCGAGCCGGCTGGAGCTGCCGGGGCCCGGGGAGGCGCGGCTGGTGTGGTTCGTGCGGGAGGCGTGGCCGTCGCCGGTGACCGGGACGTCGTTGGTGTCGGGGGCGCTGGGGGCGGCCGCGCGGTTGCGGGTGACCGTGGAGTCGGATCGGCTGATCGTGTTCGGGGACGGGATGGAGGGGGACGCGTTGGAGTTGACGTGGGGGCAGACGGTGGAGGTGGGGGTGGCGGGGGTGCGGTTGCGGCTTGTGGGGTGAGGGTCTCGCCCCCGCCGCCCCAACCCGTCCCGTCCTCCAAGGGCCGCGCGCCCCTGAGAGGCGGGGGCTGCGCCCCCTGCCTCTCGGCTTCGCCCGGCCCCCTCGCCTTTCCCTCGCCCCGCTACTTCGTCTCCGTCGCCGCTCCCTTGCGGCGTTTTCTCTGGGTGTAGGTCTCCAGGGCCTGCCAGAGGTCTCGGCGGTCGGCCTCCGGCCAGGGGGTGTCGGTGAAGTGCAGTTCGGCGTAGTGGGCGTGCCAGGGGAGGAAGTTGGAGATGCGCAGTTCGCCGCTGGTCCGCCACAGGAGGTCCACGTCGGGCATCGCGTGGTGCGGGAGGTGGGCGGCGAAGAGCTGTTCGGTGACGCGGGAGGGGTCGATGTCGCCGGCGAGGGCGGCGCGGGCCAGGGCCGCGCCCGCCTGGGCCAGCTCGGCGCGGCCGCCGTAGTTGACGCAGACGTTGAGGGTCAGGCCCGTGCGGTGGCGGGTGGCGCGCTCCTGGGCGCGCAGGACGTCGACGACGTCGTCGGGCAGGCCCTCCGGGGAGCCGATCCAGCGCAGGCGTACGTCGTGTTGGAGCAACTCGCCGTCGAGGAGTTCCGCGCGCATGATGGCGAACAGCTTGGAGACCTCGTCGGGTGAGCGTTTCCAGTTCTCCGTGGAGAAGGCGTACACCGTCAGATGGCGCAGACCGATCTCCAGGGCGCCCTGGACGACGTCACGCAGGGCGACCGCCCCCGCGCGGTGGCCCTCGTCGCGGGGCAGGCCGAGGCCGGTGGCCCAGCGGCCGTTGCCGTCCATGACGATGGCGACGTGGTTCGGGAGTTGGGCGAGGGGGATGTCGGGCGGGCGTACGCCGTCGACGTGGGGGCGCGGCGGCAGGGGCGGTTCGGCGACCGGCACCGGCTGCCACTCGGGGGTGGGGTGCGCGGTGTCGTCGTCGGGGGCGGTGGCCGGGCGGCCACCCGGGGTGGCCGTGGCGGGCGGCAGGGTCAGCCGCCAGATCGCGGCGGCGCGGGCGCGGGCCGGGCCGAGGACGCGCCACTGCTTGAGGCGGGGGACGTGTACGGGCCGGCTCAGCGCGGCGGGACCGGCAGCTGTGATCGCGTCCAGCTCCGCCGTGAACAGGTCGACGGTGGTGTCCAGCACGATCGCGGGGCCCAGCGGCAGACTGCCGCGCAGCACCCGGCGGGCGCCCTCCAGCCAGTCGCGGGCCTCACCCGTGAGGTGGGCGATGAGCCGCCGGACGGCGGGGGTCCACCGGCGGGCGATCAGATCGGCCGGGGCGACCTGGAAACGGTCGAGCACCTCGGTGGGGAACCAGACGTGTCCGCCGTCGAGGTCCTCGGGCAGGTCGCGGAGCATGTCCGCGAGGAACAGGCCCTCCACGAAACGGGTGAAGCCGGGGACGTCCCGCAGCCGTACGGGGACGGGCAGGCCGCACCGCACCAGCAGCCGCATGAACTGCTCGGGCCAGCTGATGTTCTGGGCGTGGGACCGTTCCCGCCACTCCTGCCAGGTGGCGACGGACTGCCGGTCGCCGTCCCGCTGGACCGCCTCCAGCGCGCCGAGCAGATCGCCGAGGTCCAGCCCCCACTGCCAGACCGCGTCGGTCAGGGCGAGCCGGATCGGGTCGTCGCTGGTGCCGCTCGTGAGGTCGGCCTCCAGCGCGGCCCGCCACTCGCGGAGCCGGGCCGCGCGCTCCTCGGGGGTGCCGTCGGTGGAGTCCAGCAGGTCGTCCGCGTGGGCGAACGCCGCGTACAGGGCCCAGCAGGCGGGCCGGGCCGCCGGGGGCATCAGACCCATCAGGGCGTACTCGGTGGGCCGGGTCGTGCGGACCAGGCGGCGGCACTCGTCGTAGGCGGCGTCGAGTGCCGATCGCTCTCGCCCGGACTGCGCTGCGCTGCGACGCATGGGGTACCCCGCATACCTTCGAATGGAACCGATGGGACCGACCCGGGTGACAGCGATCGCCTGCGATTGGCTGCGATCGCTGCCCCCGAGCAGTGCCGGAACCGCTGAAACCATTCGAACGCGGAGCACGGCCACGCCTGTCTGCGACATTATCAGCCGCAAAGTCGCCGCACAGGCGCGGGCCCGGCGGTCACAGCCGGGGGTCGACCGGCTCCGACTCCAGTGCCAGTACCCCGAACACCGCCTCGTGCACCCGCCACAGCGGCTCGCCCTCGGCGAGCCGGTCGAGGGCCTCCAGACCGAGGACGTACTCGCGGATGGCGAGCGACCGCTTGTGGTTGAGGAAACGGCCGCGCAGCCGCGCCAGGTTGTCCGGGCGGGTGTACTCCGGGCCGTAGATGATGCGCAGGTACTCCCGTCCCCGGCACTTGATGCCGGGCTGCACCAGCCGCCCCTGCTCCGTACGGACGACGGCGCCGACCGGCTTCACCACCATGCCCTCGCCGCCGCGGCCCGTCATCTCCAGCCACCAGTCGACGCCGGCGCGGACCGAGTCCTCGTCGCCGGTGTCCACGAACAGGCGGCGGGTGGTCTGCAGCAGTCCGCTCGCGTCGAACTCGACGAGCCGGTCGATCAGGGCGAGCTGCTCGTCGTGCGGCAGCGCGGCCAGGCTGCGGCCCTGGACGGCGAGGATCTGGAACGGGGCGAGCCGCACCCCGTCCAGGCCCTCCGTGGGCCAGCAGTAGCGCCGGTACGCCTCGGTGAACGCGGCCGCGTCGGCGGCCCGCTCCCGCTGCTTGTCCAGCAGTGCGCCCACGTCGACGCCCCGGGCCGCCGCGCCCTCCAGGGCGGCCAGCGCCCCCGGGAACACCGCGCCGGAGGCGGCGCCGACCGCCGCGTACTGGGTGCGCAGCAGCCCGGACGCCTTCAGCGACCACGGCATCAGCTCGGCGTCGAGCAGCACCCAGTCGGTGTCCAGCTCCTCCCACAGCCCGGCCGCCGTCATCGCCTCGCGCACCCGGCCGAGGACCAGCTCGGTGCGGGCCTCGTCGTCGAAGAACGGACGGCCCGTACGGGTGTAGAGGGACCCGGTGGGCCCTCCCCCACTCTCGGCTGCGCTCGAGCGGGAGGTGCCCCCAACGCCGAAGCGGCGGCGCGCCGCGTCCGCGTCACGGCAGACCAGGGCGACGGCCCGCGAGCCCATGTGCTTCTCCTCGCACACGACGCGCGCGACCCCGTCCTCCTTGTACTGCGCGAACGCCTCCGCCGGGTGCTCCAGATAGCCCTCCACATGCGACGTGGCCGTCGGGGCCATGGTCGGCGGGAGGTACGGCAGCAGCCGCGGGTCGATGGCGAAGCGGCTCATGACCTCCAGGGCGGCGGCCGCGTTCTCCTCGCGGATGGAGACACGGGCCTGGCCGTCGTAGCGGGTCTCCACGATCCGGCGGCCGTGCACGTCCGCCAGGTCCAGCGGCCGGCCCTCGTGCCCGCCGGGCGCCTCGGTGGCCAGCGGCCGGGTCGGCTCGTACCAGACCTGCTCCGCCGGTACGTCGACCAGTTCCCGCTCCGGCCAGCGCAGCGCGGTGAGCTTGCCGCCGAACACGGCGCCCGTGTCCAGGCAGATGGTGTTGTTCAGCCAGGTGGCCTGCGGAACCGGGGTGTGGCCGTAGACGACGGCCGCCCGGCCCCGGTAGTCCTCCGCCCACGGGTAGCGCACGGGCAGCCCGAACTCGTCGGTCTCCCCCGTGGTGTCCCCGTACAGGGCGTGGCTGCGCACCCGGCCGGAGGTGCGGCCGTGGTACTTCTCCGGCAGGCCGGCGTGGCAGACGACCAGCTTCCCGCCGTCGAGGACGTAGTGGCTGACGAGGCCGTCGATGAACTCGCGGACCTGCTTCTTGAACTCCTCGCTCTCGCCCTCCATCTGCTCGATGGTCTCGGCGAGCCCGTGCGTGTGCTGGACGTTGCGGCCCTTGAGGTAGCGGCCGTACTTGTTCTCGTGGTTGCCGGGCACGCACAGCGCGTTGCCCGAGCCGACCATCGACATCACGCGGCGCAGCACGCCCGGGCTGTCCGGGCCGCGGTCGACGAGGTCGCCGACGAAGACGGCCGTCCGGCCCTCGGGGTGGACGCCGTCGACGTAGCCGAGCTTGCCGAGGAGCGTCTCCAGCTCGTTCGCGCAGCCGTGGATGTCGCCGATGATGTCGAACGGGCCGGTGAGGTGGGTGAGGTCGTTGTAACGCTTCTCGGTGACGATCGTGGCGTTCTCGACGTCGGCCACGCCCCGCAGGACGTGCACCTTGCGGAAGCCCTCGCGCTCCAGGTGGCGCAGGGAGCGGCGGAGTTCGCGGATGTGGCGCTGGATGACGCGGCGCGGCATGTCGGCGCGGTCGGTGCGGGCCGCGTTACGCTCGGCGCACACCTCCTCGGGCACGTCAAGGACGATGGCGATCGGCAGCACGTCGTGCTTCCTGGCCAGGTCGATCAGCTGCTTGCGGGACTCCGACTGCACGCTGGTCGCGTCGACGACGGTACGGCGGCCTGCGGCGAGCCGCTTGCCGGCGATGTAGTGCAGTACGTCGAAGGCGTCCTTCGTCGCGCTCTGGTCGTTCTCGTCGTCGGAGACGAGGCCCCGGCAGAAGTCGGAGGAGATGATCTCGGTGGGCTTGAAGTGCTTGCGGGCGAAGGTCGACTTGCCGGAGCCGGAGGCGCCGATCAGGACGACGAGGGAGAGGTCGGTGACGGGCAGGGTGCGCCCCTCGGCCTTCCGCACGCCGGTCTCCACGGTGGTGTCGCTCATGCCGCCTTCGCCTCCTTCTCGTTCACGTCGCTGATGCTGAACACGGCCATCTGGGTGGGTGGCCCCACCTCCGGGTCGTCGGGTCCGACGGGGACGAACGCGACGTCGTAGCCGTGCCGTTCGGCCACGGTGGCCGCCCAGGCGCGGAACTCCTCCCGCGTCCACTCGAAACGGTGGTCGCCGTGGCGGACGTGGCCGGCCGGGAGGGTCTCCCAGCGGACGTTGTACTCGACGTTCGGGGTGGTCACGAGGACGGTACGGGGGCGGGCCGAGCCGAACACGGCGTACTCCAGGGCGGGCAGCCGGGGCAGGTCGAGGTGCTCGATCACCTCGGAGAGCACGGCGGCGTCGTAGCCCTTGAGCCGGTTGTCGGTGTAGGCGAGGGAACTCTGGAAGAGCCGCACGCGCGAGGCCATCCGCTCCCCCATGCGGTCGAGCTTGAGGCGGCGGGAGGCGATGGTGAGCGCGCGCACCGACACGTCGGTGCCGACGATCTCGGTGAACCGGGGGTCCTTGAGCAGCGCCTGCAGCAGCTGGCCCTGCCCGCAGCCGAGGTCGAGCACGCGGGCGGCGCCGGCGTCCTTCAACGCGGCGATGATCGCGTCGCGGCGCAGCACGGCGAGCGGCGTGGGCCTGTCCTCGTCGGCGACGGCCTGGGCGGCGGGGGTGGTGGCGGTGCCGGTGGCGGTGGTGACGGCGAGGCCGTCGGCGGCGGTGGCGGGGGCGCTCTCCGTGCCCTCGGCCGCAGCGGCGGCACCGGCGGTACCGGCCGCCTGCCGCTCCTCACGCCCCTCCGTCTCCTCCGGCTCCTCCAGTTCCTCCGGCTCGTCGACGGCGTTGTCGATCTCCTCGACCTCGCTGTCGTCGGCCTCGGCCAGCCGTACGAGCTCCAGGCGCTCCATGGCCTGGCGGGTCAGCGACCAGCGGCGGGAGAGATAGCGGCTGGTGATCAGCTTCTGCTCCGGGTGGTCGGGCAGCCAGCCCTCACCGGCCCGCAGCAGCTTGTCGACCTCGTCGGACGACACCCAGTAGTGCTTGGCGTCGTCGAGGACGGGCAGCAGGACGTACAGGTGGCGCAGCGCCTCGGCCAGGGTCAGGGACTCCGACTCCAGGATTAGGTGGACGTAACGGGAGGCGCCCCACTCCGGGAACTGCTCGTCCAGCGCGACCGCGTCGGCGGTGACGGTCCAGCCGAGCGGCTCGAAGAGCTTGGCTACGAGGTCGGGACCGCCGCGCGCGGGCAGGGCGGGTATCTCCATGCGCAGGGGGCGGGCCTCGCCCGGGGCGTCGGGCCGGGCGTTGCAACGGCCGCTCATCGCGCTGGAGAAGACGCTGCTCAGCGCGACGGCGAGCAGGGAGGAGGCCGCGTAGGGGCGGTCGTTGACGTACTGGGCGAGCGCCGCGTCCGGGGCGCCGCCGCGGCCCTTGCCCTTGCCCCGCCGGACCAGCGCCACCGCGTCCACCTCCAGCAGCAGCGCGGCCGTGCACCGCTCGACGCCGGCCTCGGGGTAGAGGACGTGCGCCTTGCCGTAGGACGTGGAGAACGCTTGCGCCTTGTCGGGATGCTTGTGCAGCAGGTAACCGAGGTCGGTCGCGGGGCGCTCTGGGGTGCCGGTGGTGCTGATCGTCAGGAACACTTGGGGTTGGCCTCGAGTCGGGTTGGAAGTGTCCCTACAACCTACAGAGAACGTGCTGTGGGCAGTGAGAATTTTCGGCCCTGAGCCTGGACCTGGACCTGGGCCTGGACCTGGCCGTGGCCCTGGCCGTGGCCCCCTGGTTCTGGCCGGATGCACGGCCGGTGGGTGGGGCACCGGCCGTGCCGCCGTCCTCATGCGGTTGGTCGAGGGGGTTGTCGGCGGTCGTTCAGGGGTTGTTCGGGGGTTGTACCGGGGCTGTTCGGGAGTCAGGCGGTGAAGCCGCCGTCGACGTGGATCGAGGCTCCGGTGATGTACGCGCCGTCGGGGCCCGCCAGGTGGGCGACGGTGGCCGCGATCTCGGCGGCTTGCGCGTAGCGGCCGACGGCGGTGAGGCCGGCGATCGTCTCGGCGTTCGGCCCGTCGGCGGGGTTGGCGTCCGTGTCGGTGGGGCCGGGATGCACCAGGTTGACGGTGACTCCGCGCGGGCCGAGCTCTCGGGCCAGGCCCTTCGTCATGCCGATCAGGGCGGTCTTGCTCATCGAGTACAGCGCCAGTCCGGGGAAGACCGCGCGCTCGGCGACATTGCTGCCGATGCTGATGATGCGGCCGCCGCCCCGGCCCATGTGCCGCACCGCGGCCTTGGACGCCGTGAACGGGGCCCGGACGTTCACGGCCAGCGTGCGGTCGATCTCCGCCGGCTCCAAGTCCTCGATCGGGCCGACGTGGAAGACGCCGGCGTTGTTGACCAGGATGTCGAGTCGGCCGATCGTCGCGGCGGCCTCGTCCACCGCGGCGGTGAGCGCCTCGGGGTCCGCGCTGTCGGCCCGCACGGCGAGGGCCCGGCGCCCCCTCGCCTCGATCCGCTCGGCCACCCGCGTGGCGCGTTCCGCGTCGTTCTCGTAGGTCAGGACGATGTCGGCGCCTTCCTCGGCCAGCCGAACCGCCACGGCGGCACCGATACCCCGGCCACCACCCGTGATCAGGGCCACGTTGCCCTCAAGTCGATTCATGACGACGAGCATCACCGCGACCGACACAGAAAACCGGCGGAAATCAGACCTGGCGTTCGCCTTTCGGGGAGGGCGCCCCTCTGCTGACCACCAAGCCACGCCGGGTCACGAAGCCACCCGGCTCATGGGGAGAGACCGTCCTCACTGAGGTCCACGGCCAGCATGCGACGGAAGGGGTTGGCGAGGTTTCTCTCGCGGCGTCCGATGTGCCGGTTCGCCAGCCCTTTCAGAAGCAGGAGCGCAATGATCGCACCCCAGGTGACCCAAGCACCGGTCCAGGCGGTCAGCAGCTCTATGGAGAGGAAAAGGAGACAGGGGACCCAGAGAAACAGACACATGGTGTAGATGAGTTCCCAGGAATCCGAATCCTGTTTCATTCCCCGGTTGATCGTACGGACCACGAACACCGCGACGGAAAGAGTCGCACACATCCAACTGGCCACTCCGGACAGGGCCGACCACGGAGGCTGTGCGGCCGGCACCCAGGACAGTTCGTATCCGCTCATCGTGGTCAGGGCCCTCGCGCCGGCCGCGAACACCAGAAGCGCGACGGACATGCGGAAGACCCATTGCATGGCGTTCTTCAGCAGGAGAGGAGAGCGAGGAGGAGGCGCGCATGCCTCTTGCCACGCGTCCTTCGTCAGAGGGGTGTGATTCTCCTTGTGCTCGATGAGGCGGACCAGGATGAGATTCTCGATCTCTGCCGGCAGCAGTGCCGGCAGGTGACGGTAGAGCGGGGGCAGTAGCCGATGCCTGCCGAACACCTCGGCGAACTCCGCACGCCGCTCCTGGGCGTTCAGTGAGCTGACCCACTGATGGATCTGCTGACTGGTCGGGGGAAATCGTCCATGCCGCAGGTGCGGCGGGAGGGACGGCTGGTTGTAGCGGTACCGTTCGATTCCAAGAGCGGCCAGGGGAATTCCGATCCTCCGGTCGATCTCCCGCACTTCGATCGGCTCGTCCGGTTTCGGCGGGTCGGTCACGTTCCCGTCCAGGTGACCGTTGTCCAGCAGAAATCCGATGCGCCCCGCTATGAGGCGGAGCTCCTCCGACGGCTCGTCGGGGTCCCACAGCCAGCCGTAGGTGCCTCTCCCGTCGACGGCCTGCGGTATCTCGCACTCCCGCAGCGCCTCCTCCACATCCGGAATTCTCATCAGCCAGGCCAGCAACCAGGCTGATCGACGGGCCACGGCAGACGTCGTCCACAGCAGCGAGGCGAGTTCGGTCGCCGCCGCGGGTGTGCCGATCCTCGCCAGAGCGTCCACGGCCCACACTTCCGAACGGGCGCGCGCCGCATGCGCGAGCTGAGGAATGGCGATCTCCCCCATCGACCGCAACGCCGCACGGGCGCCGGCACGGCGGCTCTGATCCAGTTCGATCTCGCCGAGGTGGATCGCCGCTTCCTGCCGGTCGGATGCGGCCAAGGCCCGGAGCGCTGCGCCCTGACGCTCCGACGGCGCGTCCCGAGCGATGCCGTGGAGGAGTTCGAGAGTCTCGTTCCCGCGAGGGGTGTTGTTCGCCGCCAGTGCTCCGAGCGCGCTGATGACGGCGGCGCTCTCCTGCCCGGCGAGGTCCAGGCGGCTCATGAAGTAGCCGATGATCTCCTCGGCCGTCTCCGCTTTGACGGAGATGACGTCCGCGAGACTTTCCAAGGCGAGGATCTTGCCGTCCAGGGACGAGCTTCCGAAGATGCTCCCGATGACCGGAGTGCAGTCGACACTGGCGACGGCACACCAGAGTTTGACGACCTCGCGCCAAGCGTCGGGGTCTTTTTGGTAGAGCGTCAACAGCCTGGTGGGAGAGTCGTGCAGCGCCTGGGCCGTCAGGAACTCCTGCAGCGTCAGATGCGCGAATCCATACTGACTCTTCACCGCGTCCAGCGGACGCAGCAACTGGCTTCGTTCGACGATCTCGTCCCGCAACAGCAGCAAGTCGTCGGTCTGCATGTCGAAGCCGACGAGCAGCTCACGGATGACCGTCTCCAGACGCTCCCCGGAAATGGCGAGTCGGTCGTCGCGACCGGGGGGAACGTCATGCATGGCCAGCGCGATGCGCTGAAGTGTGAGCAGCTTGCGATTGGCATGGAATCGCGCGATGGCCCGTGTACGACCCAACTGCCGGTCGCGGTCGAGGAGATGAGCGACGGCCTCCTTGTAGAAGCCGGCGCGAGAGCTGGGAAGCGGACCGAACGCCTCCGCCCGGTCTCCCGACTGGAGATACGCGATGATGGTGAGCAACAAGGGCCTGCGCGCGATACGCATCAACTCACGGTTGCTACGGAGCGACGATATGACGCGCTCCACGTTCAACTCAGCCTCGACCTTGTTCCAGTTGTACAGAAAACGCCTCATGGACGCATCGTCGAATTCCGCTATTCGAGCGACGTGGTCAAAGTCGGGATTGAGCTGCCCGTCGTACACGGCAGTTCGACAGGTGACGATCATCGGGCATTCGGCATGTGTACGGGCGAACTCACGGAGTTGCTGTTCGACCCGCTCGCGGTCTTCCCTGCCCACCTCGTCGAGACCGTCGAAGAACACCCTGAGTCGACCGGCGTCGAGCAGCCTGCCGACCAACGATGAGGCTCCGGAGACCTTTGCCTGGCTGAACTCCGCCACGATCAGGTCCCACAGGCTGTTGTCGGACGCATTGCACTGGTGCAGGTTGACGATGACGGGGACCTGCTCCTCGTCCCCCCGTTCAGCCCATCGCAGTATCTCGCTCTTCAGAAGTAACGACTTCCCCGCACCCGGTTCGCCCAGCACGACGATCCGCGAAGCGCCGCTCAACGTCTCGCGCATATCGGTGCGCTCGGTGCCCGTGGCAGACTGCAGGGGAACGTAGATTCGCCGAATATCGATGTTGGCCGTGTCGAAGCCCAGTGGGTGCTTGCCGTGCCAGGATTCAGCGCGCTGGCGATACCTGCGCAACTGGCGGCTGTCGGCTCGCCCGACTGTGCCCCGTCTGTGAAACAGCGTTCGGTACGTGCGCGTCATGAACTCTTTCACCGAGTCGTTCCCCACGGGGGCATCCTAGGGAAGCCGCCCCTGAGGCGGCGCGCATTGCTTGAAAGCGTCAAGTCGATTGCCGATGATCTGGATGATCTATGTGTCCGCCAGGGGGCGGGAGGGCAGTGCCTCGATGCTGAAGCGGGGCCGAGCGGAGGGAAGGCGGACATGGCGGCGCAGCGAGATCGTTGGGCGGAGCTGACGGGCGGACAGGGCGGGGAGGAGTACGCCCGGCGGTTCGCGCGGCTCGCCGAGTCCGGTCAGGACATCCACGGTGAGGCGTCCTTCTGCGCCGCGCTGCTGGAGCCCGGCGCCCGGATCCTCGACGCCGGCTGCGGTACCGGGCGGGTCGCGATCCGGCTCGCCGAGCTGGGGTACCACTGCACGGGGGTGGACGTCGACCACTCCATGCTCGCCGTGGCCCGGCGCGAGGCACCCGCCTCGCGGTGGCTCCACGGGGACCTCGCCCGCCTGGACACCCTCGGTCTGGAGCCCGACTTCGATCTGGTCGTCGCCGCCGGGAACGTCATCCCCCTGCTGGCCCCCGGCACCGAGCCGACCGTGGTCCGGCACCTGGCCGCCGTACTGCGCCCCGGCGGACTGCTGGTCACCGGCATGGGCCTGGACGCCGCCCACCTGCCGCTGCCCGAAGCGACGGTGACACTGACGGACTTCGACGACTGGTGCGCACGAGCGGGGCTGACCCTGCGACAGCGGTACGCCACCTGGGACGGCGCCCCCTACGAGGAGGGCGGCGGCTACGCCGTCAGCGTGCACGTACGCGCCGTCGGCTGAGTGCTGGGGGCGGGGCCCCGCGCTCCTCGGCGGGGCGCGGGGCCTTGTCCGGGTCGTCCGGGGGTGGGTCCTACGACAGCTGGGACTGCACCTGCGAGGAGATCAGTTCCAGGTGGTCCAGGTCGTCGAGGTCGAGGATCTGGAGGTAGAGGCGCTGCGAGCCGATGGCCTGGTAGCGGCCGATCTTCTCGACGACCTCGGCGGGGGTCCCGGCGAGGCCGTTCGTCTTGAGCTCGTCGACCTCGCGGCCGATCGCGGCGGCGCGGCGGGCGACCTCGGCGTCGTCCTTGCCGACGCAGACGACCAGGGCGTTGGAGTAGACGAGGTCGTCGCCCTTGCGGCCGGCCTCCTCGGCGGCCGCACGGACCCGCCCGAACTGCCGCTCACTGTCCTCCAGCGAGCCGAACGGCATGTTGAACTCGTCGGCGTAGCGCGCGGCGAGGCGCGGGGTGCGGCTCGCGCCGTGCCCACCGATCAGTACGGGCACCTTGGCCTGCGCGGGCTTGGGGAGCGCGGGCGAGTCGGTCAGCTGGTAGTGGGTGCCCTCGTAGGAGAACGTCTTGCCGACCTCGGTGGCCCACAGTCCCGTGACGATGGCCAGCTGCTCCTCCAGGCGGGCGAACTTCTCCTTGGGGAAGGGGATGCCGTACGCCTTGTGCTCCTCCTCGAACCAGCCCGCACCGAGGCCGAGTTCGACGCGGCCGCCGGACATCTGGTCGACCTGGGCGACCTGGATGGCGAGCACACCGGGCAGGCGGAAGGTTCCCGCGGTCATCAGGGTGCCGAGCCGGATCCGCTTGGTCTCACGGGCGAGGCCGGCCAGGGTGATCCAGGCGTCGGTGGGGCCGGGCAGACCGTCCACGGAGCCCATGCGGAGGTAGTGGTCCGAGCGGAAGAAGGCGTCGAAGCCGAGGTCCTCCGTGGCCTTGGCGACGGTGAGCAGCGTGTCGTAGGTGGCCCCCTGCTGGGGCTCGGTGAAGATGCGAAGATCCATGCTCTTCATCCTGCACGCTCGGGAGACGGTCAACTCCACCGGTCCTGTGGCCGATCGCGGTGCCCGGGCGGGTGAAAATCCGCCAATCCGGTGTATGGGGCGGACGGTGCCAGTGACCGGCGGGAACGGTGATCGTTGCTCGGGAGGAGCCGGACCGCCCGGCACCCGTCGCCGGCGGTCGCTGCCGGGGCGCTCGCACACGTGCCCCCTTTGAGGGGCGAGGGCCGAGGAGGCCGTCACATGTCCCAGGAAGCCGTGCCGGAGCAGGCCGCCGTGCCTGCGCAGCCCAAGGGTCTGCTCCAGCAGATGGAGGAGTTGATGGCTGCCCTGAACGCGGACCTGTCCCAGCTCGACGCCGATCTGTCGGCGCCGCGTCCCGCCCCGGCGGAGGGCGCGGACTCCGTCTGATCGTCCCCCGCGGTCCGGCCCGGAAACGCCGGGTCGGACGGCGGGTGCGGGTGGTCGTGACCCGGATGCGGCGCCGGACCGCAGCGCCCACGCCCCGCGCCCGTCCGTAGCCGTAGCCGTAGCCGTAGCCGTAGCCGTAGCCGTAGCCGTAGCCGTAGCCGTAGCCGGGGGAACGGATCAGCTGGCCGCCGCGTCCCGTTCCGCGAGGACCTGGTCTCTCACCGCCAGGCGGCGGAGCATCTCCAGGACTCTGTCGCGGGCCTCGTCGGCGGCGTCGATCGCCTCCATGCACTGCCAGTAGGTCGACTCCTCGTCGGCGGCGCTGGCGAGGCCGACCAGGGCGATACCGACCTCGCCGAGGAGGCCGCCGAGGCGGGTGAGGGAGTCGTGGGCGTCACCCAACTCGGTGAGCTGGGCGGCGCGTAAATCGCCCAGGCCGAGCGGAGGGGCACCGAGTATGCCGCAGCCGCTGCCGGCCAGTTCGGTCAACCCCAGCGCCTCGCCGCGCAGTTCGGGTGGCCCTGAGACGGCCAGGCGGCTGCCGATCGCCTGGGCGAGGGCGTACGCCTGCCATGCCTCCGCCATGAGTTGAGGTTCCTCGACGCTGCCCGCCAGAGCGCGCCTGCTCGCCAAGATGAGCCGCACCGCGTCCATGCGCTGCTCCCGACTGTCCCCGACGCGCTCTCACACGTCCGCCCGACCTCTTGTCTGTTCATTACCCACAGTGAGGGCGACTGAGACAGAAAGCCAGAGGAAGCCCGAAATCTGTGGATAACAAGTCGACAGAGGACCATTCTGCGACTACAGAGAGTAACAAAGGGGTGGAGCGGCTCGGCTTCACGGGCCCTCCGGAGCCGGGAACCTCCGTTCGTTGCGGTCGATCTTCGCGTCCAGCGCGGCCAGCGGATCGATGTCGAGGACCTCGCAGAGCTGGAGCAAGTAGGCGAGGACGTCCGCGACTTCGTCGGTGACGCGGTGGGCGGTGTCGGGGTCCGACATCACGCGGGACGACTCCTCTGGTGTCAACCACTGGAAGATCTCCAGGAGTTCGGATGCCTCGACGCTGAGGGCGGAGGCCAGGTTCTTCGGGGTGTGGTACGGCCCCCAGTCCCGGGCGGCCGCGAAGTCGGCGAGTCGCCGCTGGAGGGTGGGGACGTCGAGTCCGTCCGGGGTTTCAGGATCCTTCACGGTCCAGGTGTACCACCGTCGCTCCCGGGACCCCGGCGGCCCAAGAGGCGTCGCTCACCGTGCCGACCAGCCGGATGTGGCCGCGCTCGCCCATGCGGGCGGCCACGCGCAGGAGTTGGTCGCGTTGGCGGGGGTCGAGGGAGCGGTCGAGGCCGTCGGCCAGGACGGTCAGCGTCTGGAACGCCGCCGGCACCTCGGCGGCCGGGTCGACCTCCAGCACGCCGGGGCCGGTGAACAGCACCAGGGCGAGCGCGAGGTACCGCAGCTCGCCGTCGCCCAGCAGGGCGAGCGGTGTCCGTACGCCGTGGCCGCGGTCGAGCACCGCCCGCACGGTGCGATGGCCTGCGCCGGAGCCGGATCCGGGCTCGACGCCGGCCCCGGTCGCGGCCCTGGCTTCACTCCCGGTCCCGGCCTTGGCCCCGGCCACAGTCCCCGCCACGGTTCCGGCTCTGGTTCCGGCTCTGGTTCCGGAACGGCGGCCGTCGGCGCCTGCGGCCCGGGACACGGTGGTCTGGCCGTTTCCGGCCGTGGCGGGCTCGGCGAGGAGGTCGACGACCGGTCCCGCGCAGCCGTCCCGGACGGCCGCGACGAGTTGCGCGTGGCGTCGGCCGCACTCCGTGCGCGTGCGCCACAGCACGTCGGCGAGGTTGTCGCAGCCGCGCAGCAGGCGACCGGAGCCGAGCGGTACGGCGTCGCGCATCCGGTGGGGACGGGGGTCACAGACGAAGACCGAGCGGAGGGCGACCACCATCTGTTCGGCGGCGGCGAGGACCCGGCGCTGGCCGTCGGTCTTGCCGGCGACGCGCAGCGGCAGCAGGGCGGTGCCGAGACGGTCGTCGGGCAGGGGGCCGCGGGTGACCGGGGTGGTGCCCGCCGTGTGCCAGGCGGCCTGGACGACGGGGCGGTTCGGGTCGACCAGGGCGGTCTCCAGGAGGGTCAGCCCGCCGGAGGTCAACCGTTCGCCGACGATACGGAGTTCCGGTTCGGCCTGGACGGCGATGTCGAGCCGGACGGGGCCCTCGGGGCCGTCGGCGGTGCAGCCGACGCGGAAGCCGCGGCGGCGCTGGGCGTCCGGGCGGGCCCGCTCGGGCACGCAGCCGTGCGGGTCGGGGAACGCCTCGTCGAGGCGGGCGCCGCCGCCGAGCCTGGCGAGCGCCTCGTACGCCTTGAGCGCCGTCGTCTTGCCGCTGCCGCTGTGCCCGGCGAGGAGGGTGAGCGGGCCCAGCGGAACGGCCACGCCCCGGTGCCCGGCGAACGCCGAGAGCCGCAGTTCGGTGACGCACGGCCGCTCGAAGCGGACACCGGCGTCCGTGCGGGGCCGCACCGAGGGCGAGGATGACACGGTCATATGCGGACCGTAGGACTCCCCAACGCAGGCAAACCGTTCCCTCAGACGGATCTTCCTACGTTCGAGGGAGCGCTCCCGCACGGGGGCGCGCCGGGGGCGAACGGGGAGCGCCGGGGAGGGGGCGGGCAGCGGGGAGACCGGACACTTCCGGGGACCTGGGAGGAGGGGAGGGCGTGGAGGGCCGAGGGGATGGGGAGACGGCGCCGCAAGGTCGGGGGCACGGGAGGCCGGCATGAGTGGGTGGCTCCCCGCCTGGGGATCCGCGGAGGGCCCTTGGGGCTCCGGGCCCGACGGATCCGAGGGCCCGGACCGCGTCGGACGGTGGAGCGGCTCGGGCCGCGCCGGGCGCCCGAAGCGGCTCCCGGCACGTCGTGTGCCGGGGCCGCCTGGAGTCCGTCAGCCGCCGGGGCGGCGCCCCTCCCGCCGCACCTTCCTCACCGCCTCCACGGTGGCCGTCGCGGCCACCGCCGCCTGCGCGAGCCGACGACCCTCGGGCCGTCGCGGACACCGTGGCCGCCCCGGATACGAGGCCGTCAGGGAAGGCGGGACCCTCACAGACGGCAAGGACGCTCGCAGACGGCGCGGACCGCCGCGCACAGCGACGGCAGCGCGCACAGCGACGGCGGCGCGCACAGCGACGGCGGCGCACACAGCGACGGCGGCGCACACAGCGGCGGCGGCGCTTACAGCGGCGCCGCAATGGACGGCGGCGCCGCAGCGGTAGGCGGCGGTGACGTAAGGGGCGGGGCAAGGCGGTGCGTTTGGGTGGCGGCTCCGAGCCGGCACCGTGGGGAGCGCATCGGCCCCGCAGGACTCAGACTCCCGGGACTCCTGCGTTTTCCATCAGCCCGCGGACCTCTGTTCCGTTGGGCGTGAGGAGGAACACGTTGCGGTCGACGCGGTGCATTCCGCTCGCCAGGCCGAAGACGACGCCCGTGCTGAAGTCGAGGACGCGTTTGGCCACCTCGGCCTCCGCACCGGAGAGGTCGAGGAGGACCGGAATGCCCGCCATGAGCGTCTCGGCGACATCGCGGGCGTCGGCGAAGACATTGACGCGGAGGACGACGAAACGGCGCCGGGCCTCGGTCTCGGCCTCCGGTATGGCCCGGTGGTCCACCGCGGACGGCCATGCGTCCCGGCCCCGCAGCGGCACGACCTGTGCGAGCCCCTCCCACTGTTCGTCGGTGACATCGTGGCTGTTCACCCTGTTCACCGGCCTTCCCCCTGGCTCGCACTGATTGACTGCATCGACCAATTCTTACGCATGGTCACCCGTTCGGCCCAACAGCGACACGGACCGCGACACCCCCGTCCGTCACACCGGGCGGGATCACACCCTCACATCCTCCTGCCCGGCGGTGTGTGGCGGGCGTAACCCCTCATGATCAGGTCATGTGACATCGGCGTAACGGGCAATTCGTACGATCGAGCCTGCCCGGCGGCCATCAGGACGCTGAGCGGAAGCCGACCGGACGCCGTACCAGACGGCGTCCCGGTCAGGGACCGGACACCCCGGACGCCGACAGAGAGGGGCCGCCCGTGGCCGCACAGGGCCCGCAGAGCACCACCACCCAGGTGCGGACCGTGTGCTCGTACTGCGGTGTCGGCTGCGGCATACTCCTGGACGTCGGGACGGGTCCCGACGGTCGGCGTACGGTCCTGAAGGCGACCGGCGACAAGTCCCACCCCGCCAACTTCGGCCGGCTGTGCACCAAGGGCGCGACGACCGCCGACATGCTGGCCGCGCCCGGCCGGCTCACCACGGCCCTCGTGCGGGACGACCGGGGCGACGAGCCGGTGCCCGCGCCCGTCGCGGACGCCATCACCGAGACCGCCCGGCGGCTGCGCGCGATCATCGACGAGCACGGGCCGGACGCGTTCGCGTTCTACGTCTCCGGCCAGATGAGCATGGAGGCCCAGTACCTGGCGAACAAGCTCGCCAAGGGCTTCATCCGCACCAACCAGATCGAGTCGAACTCCCGGCTGTGCATGGCGAGCGCCGGCACCGGCTACAAGCTGTCGCTGGGCGCCGACGGGCCGCCCGGCTCGTACGAGGACCTCGACAAGGCCGACGTCTTCCTCGTCATCGGCTCGAACATGGCCGACTGCCACCCGATCCTCTTCCTGCGGATGATGGACCGGGTCAAGGCGGGCGCGAAGCTGATCGTCGTCGATCCCCGGCGGACGGCGACCGCCGAGAAGGCCGACCTGTTCCTGCAGATTCGTCCGGGCACGGACCTCGCGCTGCTCAACGGGCTGCTGCACCTGCTGCACGCGAACGGGCACACCGATCCCGAGTTCATCGCCGCGCACACCGAGGGCTGGGAGGCGATGCCCGGCTTCCTCGCCGACTACGCGCCGGACGCCGTCGCGGCCGTCACCGGGCTCGCGGCGGACGACATACGGCAGGCCGCGCGGCTGATCGGCGAGGCGGCCGAGTGGACGAGCTGCTGGACCATGGGGCTCAACCAGTCCACGCACGGCACCTGGAACACCAACGCCCTGGTCAATCTGCATCTCGCGACCGGCGCCATCTGCCGGCCGGGCAGCGGGCCGTTCTCGCTGACCGGGCAGCCCAACGCCATGGGCGGGCGCGAGATGGGCTACATGGGGCCGGGGCTGCCGGGCCAGCGGTCGGTGCTCGTGGACGAGGAGCGGGCGTTCGTCGAGGAGCTGTGGGGGCTGGCGCCGGACACGCTGCGCCCGGACGGTTTCGGCAAGGGCACCGTCGAGATGTTCCGGAGGATGGCCGACGGCGAGATCAAGGCGTGCTGGATCATCTGCACCAACCCCGTGGCGTCCGTGGCCAACCGGAAGACCGTCATCGAGGGCCTGGAGGCCGCCGAGTTCGTCGTCACGCAGGACGTGTTCGCCGACACCGAGACCAACGCGTACGCCGATGTCGTGCTGCCCGGGGCCCTGTGGACCGAGTCCGAGGGCGTCCTCGTCAACAGCGAGCGGAATCTGACGCTGGCCGCCGCGGCCGCCGATCCGCCGGGCGAGGCGATGGCCGACTGGCGCATCATCGCCGCCGTCGCCCGGGAGATGGGCTTCGAGAAGGGCTTCTCGTACGACAGCGCCGAACAGGTCTTCGAGGAAATCAAGCAGGCGTGGAACCCGAAGACCGGGTGGGACCTGCGGGGCGTGACGTACGAGCGGCTGCGGTCGACGACGGTGCAGTGGCCGGCCGCGGAGCAGACCGGGCCCGCGCGCAACCCCATCCGGTACGTGGACGCGAACGGCGGGTTGACGTTCCCCACCGCGAGCGGGCGGGCCGTGTTCCACGCGCGGCCGCACATGGCGCCCGCCGAACTGCCGGACGACGACTTCCCGTTCGTGCTCAACACCGGGCGGTTGCAGCACCAGTGGCACACGCTGACGAAGACGGGGAAGGTGGCCAAGCTCAACAAGCTGAACCCCGGGCCGTTCGTGGAGGTGCATCCGCAGGACGCGGAAACGCTGGAGTTCGCCGACGGTGATTTCGCCGAGGTCGCCTCGCGGCGAGGGCGGGCCGTGCTGCCGGTGGTCGTGACGGACCGGGTGCGGCCGGGGTGCCTGTTCGCGCCGTTCCACTGGAACGACCTGTTCGGGGAGTACCTGAGCATCAACGCGGTGACCAGCGACGCGGTGGACCCGCTGTCGTTCCAGCCGGAGTTGAAGGTGTGCGCGGTGGGGCTGACGAAGGTGGCGGCGCCCGCGCCGGTGCCGCTGCCGCTGCCGGTCGGGGCCGAGCCGGTGAAGGGCCGAGGGGCGGAGGTGGAGGCGGGGAAGGCACCAGGGGGCAGGGTCCCGGTGGGCGACGGCCCTGGAGGTGAGGTGCAGGCGGTCGGGGCGCTCGTCCCGGTCTCGGTCACCCCCGGCGGCAACCCCTTCGGGCTCGAGCCCGCTCCCCCGCCCGTCCTGTCCGCCCAGGAGCGCCAGTACCTCACCGGTTTCCTCGCCGGGCTCGGGTCCGGGGTCACGGGGGTGCCCGTGCTGCCGCCGGACGCGCCGTTCAGCCCCGAGCACGCGCTGTGGGTGAACGGGGTGCTCGCCGGGATGTACTCCCGGTCGGCGGAGCCCCCGGTCGCCCCCTCGGTGCGCACGGCGGGGCGGGACGTCGTGGTGCTGTGGGCCTCGCAGACCGGCACCGCGGAGGAGTTCGCGGTGGCCGCCGCCGAGCATCTGGGCGCGGCCGGGCACCGGGCGACCCTGATCGGCATGGACGAGGCGGCCCCGGCCGAACTGCCGCGCGACGCCGATCTGTTGCTCATCACGAGCACCTTCGGCGACGGGGACGCGCCCGACAACGGCTCCGGCTTCTGGGAGGCCCTCGCGCACCGGGAGGCGCCACGGCTGGACGGCGTACGGTACGCGGTGCTGGCGTTCGGGGACTCGTCGTACGACGACTTCTGCGGGCACGGCCGGCGACTGGACGCCCGGCTCGACGAGCTGGGCGCGGTACGGCTGGCGCCCCGTACGGACTGCGAGCCGGACTACGAGCCGTCGGCGGACGCCTGGCTCGGCCAGGTGCTCACCGCGCTCGGCGCCGGGGCGGAGGCGTCCGCTCCCCAGGGGCTCACGGAGGCCGCCACCCAGGGCGCGCCCGTCGCAGCGCCCCTCGCCGCCCCTGTCGCCCCCCGTTCCGCCAGGCCCGTGCCCTCGCCCGCCCGGCTGGTCGGCAACCGGCTGCTCAGCCTGCCGGGGGCGGCGAAGGAAGTACGCCGGTTCACCTTCGACACCAAGGGGACGGGGCTGTCGTACGAGGCCGGGGACGCGCTCGGGGTGCGGCCGGTCAACTCGCCCGACCTGGTCGCCGAGTGGCTCGCGGTGACCGGTCTGGACGGCTCGGCCGCCGTCGAGGTCGGCGGTGTCGGCGAGCTGCCCTTCGCCGAGGCGCTGCACCGGCATCTCGACATCACCCGGATCACCCCGGACCTGCTCCGTTTCGTCTCCGAACGGACGCGGGACAACCGGGAGTTGAAGAAACTGATGCGGCCCGACAACAAGGACGGGCTCGCCCAGTGGTCATGGGGCCGGCAGGCCGTGGACGTGGTCGCCGAGTTCGCGGTGCGGGCCTCCGCGGCCGAGTGGGCCGGGATGTTCAAGCGGCTCCAGCCGCGGCTGTACTCCATCTCGTCGAGCCCGCTCGTCGACCCGCACGAGGTGTCGCTGACCGTGTCGGTCGTGCGGTACGAGAACCTGAACGGGCAGCCGCGCGGCGGGGTCTGCTCGCCGTTCCTCGCGGACGGCGAGGCGGGCATGGAGGTGCCGGTGTTCGTGCAGCGGTCACCGCACTTCCGGCCGCCGGCGGACGCCACGACCCCGATGGTCATGGTCGGCCCCGGCACCGGCGTCGCCCCCTTCATCGGCTTCCTCCAGGAGCGGCAGGCCCTCGGCCACCGGGCGCCCAACTGGCTGTTCTTCGGCGAGCAGCACCGGGCCACGGACTTCTACTACGAGGACGAGCTGACACAGCTGCGGCGGGCGGGGGTGCTGGACCGGTTGGACACCGCCTTCTCGCGGGACCAGCGGGCCAAGGTGTACGTCCAGGACCGGATGCGGGAGCACGGCCCCGAGCTGTGGCACTGGCTCCAGGACGGCGCCCGCTTCTACGTCTGCGGTGACGCCTCCCGGATGGCGAAGGACGTCGACCGGGCGCTGCGGGACATCGCGGTCGCCCACGGCGGGCTGAACGAGGCGGAGGCCGCCGCGTACGTGAAGCAGCTGGCCAACGAGAAGCGGTACGTGCGGGACGTGTACTGACGGCACGTGCTCGGGGGCCGGGTCAGATCCAGCCCTGCTGCCACGCGTGGTGGGCCGCCGCGTGGCGGGTGGGCGCGCCCAGTTTGGACATCGCGGCGGAGAGGTAGTTGCGGACGGTGCCCTGGGCCAGATGGACCGCGGTGGCGATCTCGGCGACGGAGGCCCCGGTGCGGGCGGCGCGCAGGACCTGGAGTTCGCGGTCGCTGAGGGGGCAGTCGTCCTCGGTGAGCGCGGACGCGGCGATGTCCGGGTCGACATAGCGGCGTCCGGCGGCGACATCACGGATGATCTCCGCCAGCCGGGCGGCCGGGGTCGTCTTGGGGACGAAGCCCCGCACCCCCGCCGCGAGGGCCCGGCGCAGCACGGCGGGCCGGGCGTGCCGGGTGACGATGACGGTACGGGTGGGCAGTTCGGCGCCGATCTCCTCGGCGGCGCGCAGTCCGTCGGTCGGCGGCATCTCCAGGTCGAGCACGGCGATGTCGGGGCGGAGTTCGCGTGCGAGCCGTACCGCGTCGGTGGAGGTGGCGGCCTCGGCGACCACGCACAGGTCGTCCTCCAGGGCGAGCAGCGCGGCCAGGGCGCTTCGGAGGAGGTCCTCGTCGTCGGCGATGAGAAGCCGGATCATGGGGCCACTTCCTTCATCTGGCCGGCCTTTTCAGGGGTTTGGGGGGCCGTGTCGGCGGAGGCGAGCGGCAGGGTGGCCGTGATCTCGAAGCGGTCGCCGTCGCGGTGCCACGTCAACTGGCCGCCGGCGGACCGCAGTCGCTCGCCGAGGGCGGTCAGGCCGGTGCCGTCGCCGGTGCTGTTGCCCGTGCCGGGGCGCTCGTCGGCGCCGTCGTTGGCCACGCGCAGCCGGGCGCGACCGCCGGTGGCCCGGTAGTCGATCTCCGCGTACCGGGCGCGGCTGTGGCGGAGGACGTTGGTGGTGGCCTCCCGCATGACCAGGCCGAGCAGATGGCGGGTGGCGTCGGCCATGTCATGGGCGGCAGAGGCGGTTCGGGGGGCGGTGCGGATGTCGATGCCGGCCGCGGCCAGTACCTTCCCGGCGTTGGTGATCTCGTCGTCGAGGGTCGTACGGCGGTAGCCCAGCACCACGGCCCGGGTGTCGCGGAGGGCGTCGGCGGACATTTGCCGTACCTCGCGCATCTCGGCGGCGGCGCGCGCCGGGTCCCGTTCCACGAGCCGCGCCGCCAACTCGCTCTTCAGGGCGATGACCTGGAGGTGGTGGCCCTGGATGTCGTGCAGGTCGGCGGCGAAGCGGAGCCGTTCGTCCCGGACGGCCAGCTCGGCCTCCAGGCGTCGCGCCCGATCGAGGCGCCCGGCGATGTTCCAGGCCCACAGGGGACCGAGCACCGTCCACGCGGTGAAGGCGACCAACCCGGCCGGGAAGAGCACGGCGAACAAGACCTTGCCGTCGCCGGCGGCGAGGCTGACGGCCGCGCCCGGCAGCGTGGCGAGGAGCACCGCCCCGGCGAGCAGCGACCGGCGGTGGCGCGGGCGGAGGTGGGGAGCGCACATCGCCGTGGTGACGGCGGGGGCGACCGCCCACAGTTCGTAGGCGCGCCGGGCCAGCGGCAGCGCCGCGAGCACGACGGTGGCGACGACCGCGGCGAGTATCCAGTTCCTCGGCGGGCGCACCGGGTGAGCGCCGTCGGCGGCCGCCGACGGGCTCAGCGGGCCGCCGAGCAGGACCGCGGCGGCCACGGCGTCGACGACGAGGGCGACGGCGACCGGGATGCGCGCCCAGGCCGGGACGTCCGGGTCCAGGACCCACTCGCCGTAGAACAGCAGCAGGAGGCACACGGCGGTCCCCGGCACCGTCCACCAGGTGAATCGGCGGAAGCTCGTCAGCCCCGCCCCGCGTTCGCTCTCCCCGTCCCGCACCGGGCCATTCTCGTACGGACGCGGCCCCGCATGACAGATGTCACGCGCGGACGTGACAACTCCACGTGCTCGCATGCGGATACGGCACTACTGGCGGCGGTCGTCCGGGAGCAGTCTGAGGGACGTGGGAAATACCCCGCCCCCGTATCTCAGGAGATCTCCATGTGTGCGACGACCTCGTCGAGTGTGTCCGAGGAGCGGCGTCCGGCCAGGGCGCTGCTGCGGCGCTGGCCCACGGCCCTCGCCCTCGCGTTGACCGTCCCCGGGCTGGTGCTGGGCGGCTCGGAGGATTCGGCCGGCGCCGTCCGGGGATACGGCGAGTTCCTGCCCCTCCTGCCGCTGCTGTACGTGGTGGTCCATCAGGCGGGGAGGGCGAAGGCGACCTGGCCGGTGCTGGGCGCGGGCGTGGTGTTCGCGTTCGCCCTGCAACTCCTGGACCTGGTCTCGCCCGCCGGGGTCATGGTGGGCGTCGCGCTGGCCGTGCTGTTGTGGGGCGCTCTGCGCGGAACTCCCCACGGGCGGCCCCTCCTCGGCGTCCAGGCGGCCGGCGCGGTCGTGTTCGGCGCGCTCGCGGTCGCCGGGTTGGTGCTGGACCCCGATGTGGGCCGGTACCTGGTGGCCGCCGGCTGGTTCCTCCACGGCGTCTGGGACTTCGCCCACTTGAGGATGCGCCGGCTCGACGGTGTCGTCGCGCCCAGCTTCGCCGAGTGGTGCGGGGTGGTGGACGTGATGGTCGCCGTGGAGCTGCTGTTCCTCGTGTGACCCGTGGCGCGTGTGACCAGGGCGGGTCCCGCGGTCGCCCGGGCCGGGGGTGCCGCGGCGGCCGTGCCGACTCCGGGCCCCGGCAACGGCTTTGCCATCTCTTTACAACGGGGTCGGCCGCTGTCTCGTCTCTCCGCTCGATCCGCAACGCCGCCCCGCCGGGTCACCGTCCGGGCGGCCCGACGAGAGAGAGCGACACATGCGCCGTACCGTCCTCAGTGCCGCGGCACTGGCCTGCACCGCCGTCCTGGCGGGTGCGCTGCCCGCGTTCGCCGACGCCACCGCCCCGTCCGCCGCGCCCCGCTCGGCGACCTCCACAGCCAGCCCCGTGCCGTCCACCGCCGGGCCCGCCGAGGATTCACCCACGCCCGGGCCCGCCGAGGACTCGACCACGCCCGGGCCCGCCGAGGACGGCGACGCCACCGACTCGTCTCCGGTGCCGAGCCAGGTCTCCGTGGTGCCGAGCGGTGCGCCCGACACCGGGGAGGCGGCGGGGTCGGACGGGTCGGGGACCGGCGCCGTGCTCATCGGCTCGGGCGCTGTCGCGGCCCTCGTCGGCGGGGCCGGCGCGATCGTGCTCGTCCGGCGCCGCCGGAGCGACACGGCATGACACCGCCCACCGCGGCGCTCTCCCGGCGCTCCCTCATCGCCGTGGCGGCGGCCTCGCTGCTCGTCGGGTGTCAGGGGAGCGGCGGTGCCGGGGGCCGGGACTCCGGCCCTCCCCCGCTCGACACAGCCCCGTCCGCCCCCTCGTCGAACGCGGCCCGCCGGTCGTCCTCCTCGGGCGGGTCGCCGTCGCCGCTGGCGCGCTCGGTGCCGGTCAGGCTGCTGATCCCGGCCATCGGAGTGGACACGCCGGTCATGGGGCTGGGGCTGGCGGCGGACGGGAGCGTGGAGGTGCCGCCGGTGGTGGAGCACGACCGGGCGGGGTGGTACCGGCACTCACCGACACCGGGTCAGACCGGCCCCTCGGTGATCCTGGGGCATGTCACGGTCGGGGCCTACGGCGACGGTGTCTTCCGCCGGCTCGCGCGGCTGCGGCGCGGCGCGCGGATCACCGTGCGCCGGGCCGACGGCTCGACGGCGGAGTTCACCGTCGACCGCGTACGGACCGTCGCCAAGGCCGACTTCCCGGCGGCGGAGGTCTACGGGAACGTGGACCTCCCCGAACTCCGTCTCATCACCTGCGGTGGACCCCGCTCCGGCGAGGAGTACCGGGACAACGTCATCGTCTTCGCCTCGCTGAGCGCCACCGGCCGTACGGGCGAGCCGGTGCGGTGACCGGTCACCCCTCACCCGCCGCCCGCCCGTACGGCCACCCCGGGGGCGGGCCTCGTCCCTTCCCGTACGACCGCCCGCACGACATGACGAGCCCACGACCCTGGAGAGCGTTGAAACGGTCCCGCGAGAAGGCCGCGTCCGAACTGTTCGCCGCCCTCTACCCCCGCCTCGCCGGCTGGTGCCGCAGGCTGGTCGACGACGACGAGACGGCCCACGAGATCGCGTCGGAGGCGTTCACCCGGCTCTGGGCCCGCTGGACCTCCGTCTCCGAACCGCACGGCTTCCTCTACGTCACCGCGGCGAACCTCGTACGGGACCACTGGCGCAAGCTCGAACGGGAACGCCGGGCGATGCGCCGGGCCACGGCCGAGGCGGCGGTGCGCCCGGGGGGCGATCACACCGAGCAGGCCGACCCCTCGGTGCGGCTGCTGGTGCAGTCGCTGCCGGAGCGACTGCGCGTCCCGATCCTGCTGCACTACTACGCTGACATGCCGATCCGGGAGGTGTCCGTCCTGACCGGACGCAAGGAAGGAACCGTCAAGGCCGATCTCCACGCGGCCCGCGAACTGCTCCGCGCCCATCTGAGGAGAAGCCTTGATCACACATGCTGACGACGGCCCGGAGTTCGAGCCCGACGATCCGCTGGCCGTCATCCTGCGCCCGCCCGCCGAGCACCTCGGTGCACCGCCCGGCCGCTACGAGGCGATCCGCCGCGCCGCGGGCCGCCGCCGTCTGCTGCGTGCCGCCGCCGGAACCGCCGTCACCTGCGCGGTGGCCGCCCTCATCACCGTCCCCACGCTGTTCGCCACGTCCGGGACGCGCACGCCCCCGTCGCCGCCGCTCGCCCCGCCACCGGCGAGCAGTCCCCCTCCCACGCCCCCCCGCACGGAGTCGCCCTCACTGCCGCCGCCCGCCACGGAATCGCCCTCGTCCGCCACCCCCGTTCCCGATCCCGCCGAGGACTCCTCCACGGGGCGGTCCGCGACGCCGGGTGCGTCCTCCCCGACCGAGGAGCCCTCGGCGGCGCCGACCCCGTCCACTGCCCCTTCGGCGACCGACGCGCGATGAGGGCCGCCGCACGTTGAGGGGCCGCTGTACGGCGACGGTCGCCTCACCCTCGTGCCGAACGTCCCTCGGGGCGGAACTCCCGCGTCAGCGAACGGAGTTCGTGGAGCACCGGCGCGTCCGTGCCCTCCAGGGCGGTCAGCGCGCCGCGCCAGTGGCGCTGGGCCGCCCCGTCGTCCCCGAGGGCCCGCAGGACATGCCCATACTCGTACTCGGCGAGGCCCCGCCCGTACGCGTCGCCGCGCTCGGCGGCCTCCCGGAGCAGCGCCCCGCACGCCTCCCGCGCCGGGTCGAGGCGGCCGAGGGCCCGCAGTGCCTGCGCCCGGCCCAGCCGGGTCTCCCGCTCGGCGTTCCAGTGGGCCGCGCCGGACGCCATGACCCGCAACGCGTCGTCGAAGCTGCGCAGGGCTCGGGCGGGTTCACCGAGGGCCAGCTGGGCGCGGCCCGTGTTGCAGAGGGCGACCTGCTCGATCACCGTGCTGCCCGCCCGTCGGGCCAGTTCCCGGCTGCGCCGGTGGAGGGGGACCGCCGAGCGGGGGTCGGTGAGTTCGGCGACGTACCCCTGGTGTCCGGCGAGGAGCGCCTCCTCGGCGGGGGCGAGGGTGTCGGGGCGCAGGGCGAGGCACCGCGCGAGCGTCGCCCGGGCGTCCGCGCCCCGGCCCAGTTCCCGCAGCAGGGCGGCCCGGTTGCCGAGGTGCCGCATCCTGGTCCGGTCGTCGGCGAGGTGCTCGCTCAGCCGCACGGCCTCGTCGAGGAGGCGCAGCGCCTGCCGGATCTGCCCCGCCGAGTAGTGCGCGGAGGCGAGGTGGCCCAGGGCACGCCCCTCGGCCGCCGCGTCGCCACCGGCCCGGGCCAGGACGACGGCGTGCCGCGTCAGCCGTTCGAGATCCCGGGCCCGCCCGCGATCGTGCAGATAGGGGAAGAGGTCGTGGATCAGTTCCAGGGTCTGGGCCGGGTCCAGCGGCCCTTGGGTCGGGGCCTGTCGCGAGGGGCCGTTGACTGCCCTGGTCGGGTCCAGCGGGCCGTGGGTCCGGGCCGCGTCCAGCGGGCTGTGGGTGCGGGCCGGGTCCAGCGGGCCGTGGGTGCGGGCCGACGCCGGCGAGCCATGGGCCTGGGCCGCGTCCAGCGGGCCGTGGGCGCAGGCCGGGTCCAGCGAGCCGTGGGTACTGGTCGGGTCCAGCGGACCATGAGTGCGGGCCGACGCCGGCGAACCATGGGCCGCGTCCAGCGGGCCGTGGGCGCAGGCCGGGTCCAACTGACCGTGGGTACTGGTCGCGTCCAGCGGGCCATGAGTGCGGGCCGACGCCGGCGAACCATGGGCCGCGTCCAGCGGGCCGTGGGCGCAGCCCGGGTCCAACTGACCGTGGGTACTGGTCGCGTCCAGCGGGCCGTGGGTGCGGGCCGACGCCGGCGAGCCATGGGCCTGGGCCGGGTCCAGCGGGCCGTGGGCGCAGGTCGAGTGCCGCCGGTCGTGGGTGCTGGTGCTGGTCGGGACCGGTGGGCCGGGCGCGCCCGAGCCGGCCAGGAAGAGGAGGTTCGCCGACTCCAGGTCGCCCCAGGCGAGTGCCTCCGCGGCGTCGGCGAAGGCCGGGCCGCCGCCGGAGAGCTTGGGCGGTCCCCCGCGTCCCGGCCGCAGCGCGGCGGCGCATCGCGCGAGCCGCCGCCGGTACCAGCGCAGGGAGCGCTCGACCGCGTGGGCGTGCCGCGCGTCCGGCCGGGCGGCGAGTTCCCGGGCGAAGTCGCGGACCAGGTCGTGCGGAACGTAGCGGCCCCAGCCCGTCTCCTGGAGCAGCGCCACCTCCGTCAGCCGGTCCAGCGCCCGCTCGGCGCTCCGCTCGGTGCGCTCCGTCGCGACGGCCATCAGCGGGGCCCCGTACTCCGGCAGGTCCAGCGCGCCGATGAGGACCAGGGCCGCGGCGGCGTCGGCGTCGCACGGGTCGCCCGACGCGAGGAGCGCCTCGTAGGCCGCCAGCAGGGAGCGGCGCACGCTGAGGTCCTCCAGGTCGAGGTGGTCCAGACGGTCCTCCTGCCGGGCGAGACGTTCCGTCAGGCGGGCCACCGGCAGCGCCTGCCTGCTCCTCAGCCGGGCCGCGCAGATCCGGAGCGCGAGGGGCAGGTGACCGCACAGCGCCGCCAGCCGGGCGACCGGTTCGGCGTCGGCCGCGCCCCACGACCGGCCCGAGGCCCGCTCCAGCAGCAGGGCGCCCTCGCGCGGGGAGAGCGGGTCCAGGCGGACCTGGGCGGCGGCGCCCAGGGTGGCGAGCGGCTGACGGCTGGTCACCAGGACGGCGCAGCCCGCCCCGGCCGGCAGCAGCGGGCGTATCTGGCTGACCGAGGCCGCGTCGTCGAGGACGAGCAGTGTCCGGGTCGGGGCGAGCGCGGAGCGCAGCAGCGCGGAACCGGCCGCCACGCCGCCGGGGACGCGGCGGGCGTCCACGCCCAGTCCGTGCAGGAGGGCGGCGAGGGCCTCGGCGGGCGTGAGGGGGGTCCGGCCGGGGGTGGCTCCGTGCAGATCGAGGTAGAGCCGGCCGTCGGGGAACGCGGGGCGGAGCTGGGCCGCGATGTGCAGGGCGAGGCCCGTCTTGCCGACCCCCGGCATCCCACTGACCACGGCGAGCGCGGCCCGGTCCCGCTCCGCCTCCAACACGGCCCGGATCTCCGCGACGGCCCCGATCCGGCCGACGAACCCGACCGGGGGCGCGGGTAGTTGATCCGGACGGGGGAGCGTCTCGTACTCGGGAGGCGTGAGGGGTTCGTCCTCCCGCCCTGGGAGCGTCGCACCGTGCTCCGGACGCGGGAGCGTCTCGTGCGGGGCGACGGGTGTGGTGGACGGGGCGGTGGTTACGGAGGGCGCCACGGGGACGGCGGCGAACCCGGTGGAGTCAGCAGGGGCGGCGGACGCGATCGAAACGGCGGACGTGGTGGACGTGCCGGACGCGGGCGGCGCGGCGGACGGATCCGGCGCGGTCGGCTCGGCGGATGCGGTCGGCATCGTCGGCGCGGCGTCCACCGACAGCGCGGCCGGCACCGACGACGCGGCGGACACGGGCGACGCGGCGGACACGACCGGCACCGTCGGCGCGGCGGACACGGGCGACGCGGCGGACACGACCGGCGCGGCGGACACGACCGGCACCGTCGGCGCAGCGGACACGGGCGACGCGGCGGACACGACCGGCGCGGCGGACACGACCGGCACCGTCGGCGCAGCGGACGCGGGCGGTTGTCGCGGGCCGGTGACCGTCCCACCGAGTACCTCGCGATGGGCCTCCTGGAGGGCCGCGCCCGGCTCGACCCCCAGCTCCTCGACCAGGGTGCGGCGCAGGGCACGGAAGTGGGCCAGCGCCTCGGCCTGACGGCCCGTGCGGCCGAGGACGAGCATCAGCCGGCTGTGCAGGGTCTCCCGGAACGGATGCTCCTCGACCAGGGCGCCCAGTTCCGCGGCGAGCCCGTCGAGGCGGTCGAGGCGCAGCAGGGCCTCGAAGCGGCACTCCAGCGCCTCCACCCGCTGCTCCTGGAGATACGTGACGACGGGGTGATCGGCGACAGCGGGCACATCGGCGAAGGGCGCGCCCCGCCAGAGCGCGAGCGCGGCGCCCGCGTCCCGCACCGCCGCCTCCCACTCCCCCCGGTCGCCGGCCTCCTGCGCCCGCCGTACCAGCCCCTCGAACACCTGCCGGTCCAACTCGCCGTCCTCGACCCGCAGTCGCAGACCGTGGCTCATGGTGCGCAGTCGGGTGCCTTCGCCGTCGCGGAGGCCGCGCCGCAGCCGGGCGACATGGTTGTGCAGCGAAGCGGTGGCCGTGGGCGGCGGCTCCTCGCCCCACAGCACCCGCCTCACCGATTCCAGCGGCACGGTCCGGTCGGGCTCCAGCAGCAGCGCGGCCAGCAACGCCCGGGACTTGGCCCCTCGGAGGACGACGGCCCCACCGTCGTCGTCGACGGCCGTCACCGCTCCCAGTACTGCGAACCTCACCGGCACTCCCCCGCGCCGGCCGCGGAACAGCGGGCGCCCGGCGTACGACGTCGATCGAACAGCACCCCCATCCTCGTGCACCGCGGGCCGTGCTCAAAAGGCGCTCAGGGCACCGCCGTTAGCGGCGCGTTGGTGGCCCGTTGAGGGCGGTCGGCACCATGCGGCGAGTACCCGAGCCGAGAGACGAGAGAGAGGCCGATGCCCATGTCCACCCGCCTGATACGGACGACGCTGGCCGGCGTGACAGCGATCGCGGCGGCAGGAACGGCCCTGTCGGCCACCCCCGCGGCCGCGGCCGGTCCTTCGACGCCCACCACCCGGTCGGCCTCCAGCCCACCGTCCATCCAATCCGCCCCGTCCGCCCGTTCCGATCACGCCGCCACCCGGGCCGCCATGGACGCCGCCGTCGCCGCGGGCGTGCCCGGAGTCGTCGCGGAGGTGCGTGACGCCCACGGGGTGTGGAAGGCGACCTCGGGCGTCGCCGACCTGAGCACACGGCAACCGCGTGGATTCGGGGACGCGTTCCGCACCGGAAGCGTGACCAAGTCGCTCGTGGCCACCGTCCTGCTGCAGCTCCAGGCGGAGGGGAGACTCGACCTCGACGCCACCGTCGACCACTATCTGCCCGGCCTGGTCCGGGGCAGCGGCCACGACGGTACGAAGATCACGGTGCGTCAGCTGATGAACCACACCAGCGGCATCTTCAACTTCGCCGAGGACGCCACCTTCGTGAAGCAGGTGCTCGGCATCGAGTTCCTGAAGACGCGCTACGACGACTGGACCCCGGAGCAGGTCATCGCCCTCGCCCTGCGGAACCCTCCCCAGTTCGAACCGGGCACCTCATGGAGGTACTCCAACACCAACTACCTCCTGCTCGGCCTGATCATCGAGAAGCTGACCGGCAGGCCCTACGCCGACGAGATCGAACGACGCGTCACCCGGCCCCTGGGGATGCGCTCGACGTACTTCCCCGGCACCGATCCGCACGTGCCGGCGCCCACCCGTCACTACTCCACCTTCACGGAGGACCCCGGCACGACCTACGACGTCACCGAGCTGAATCCGTCCTGGGCCTGGGCGGCGGGCGAGATGATCACCACCGCGTCCGACCTCAACCGCTTCTACACCGCCCTGTTCACCGGCCGGCTGCTGCGCCCGGCCCAACTGCGGCAGATGACCGACACCGTCCCGACCGAGGGCAACCTCCCGAACCAGCGCTACGGTCTCGGCCTCATCGAGTACGAGACCACCTGCGGCATCAAGGTATGGGGCCACTCGGGCGGCATCCACGGCTCCTCCACCCAGTCCTTCGGCACCCGGGACGGCCGCCACATGATCACCCTCAACTTCAACGGTGACTGGGTCGGCGGCGGCAAGAAGGTCGTCTCGGCAGAGTTCTGCCCACCCGAGCCCCCGGCCTCACCCACCGGCTCCCGGTGAGGCCCGCGCGACCCGACGCTGATCACCCGCGCCGCCATCACCCTTGTGAGCGCGAGGGAGGCACGGGTGGACGGTTTCGGTGCACGGGCCGGCGAACCGGTCTTCGCACGCGGGTTCCTCGCGAGCCGACGGCTCGCTCACGACCGCCCCGGTGTGATCAGCCCCGACTCGTGGGCCACGACGACGAGTTGGACACGATTCCGGACTCCTAGCCTGGCCAGCAGCCGGGTCATGGGCGTCTTGACGGTCTGCTCCGCCACCACCAGCGTCGCGGCGATCTCCCCGTTCGACGGAGCCTGCGCGACCAGCGTCAGGAACCTCGGTCTCACGGGGAGTGAGGCCGTTCAGCCGCAGGCCCGCCTCCTTGCGCGGGGCGGGGCGGCGCCGGGTCCACGGTGGACAGGAGGGAACCAGGGGCCACCGACCCGGCCCACCCGATCCCGACCCCTCAGACCCCCGGCCCCTCAGACCACAGGTCCCCTCAGCCCTCCGGCTCGCACAGCCCCCGGCCCCCTCAGACCCCCCGCCGCATGCACACCAGCTGATCCCTCGGGTCCCACGACTCGGTGGCGGTGAAGCCGAGCCGTTGGTAGAGGGCGATGGCTCCGGTGCGCCACCCCCACACCGACAGCCGCAGGGCGGTCACCCCGGTGTCCGCGGCGTGCGCCAGCGCCGCGCCGACCAGGCCGGACGCGACGCCCCTGCCCCGGTGGGCGGGGTCCGTCCAGAGACGTTTGATCTCGGAGCATCCGTCGACGGGCGCGGTCACCACCAGGCAGCCCACCGCGGCCTGTCCGCTCATCGCCAGCAGCACGGCATCGGCGGCGAACGCGGTCCGTGGATCCGCGACCTCCGCCCGGTAGCGCTCGGGCAGTTCGTCCACCCCGGCGACGGCTCGGCCCTTCTCCGCCTCGGTCCGCAAGTGGTAGTCCGCCAGCAACCGGGCGGGCCCTTCCTCGTCACCGGGGGCACGCCCCGGCCAGCGGACCACCACGACCTCGCGCCTCCCAGTCATGCCGCCAGCATCACACGCGCCGAGCGAGCCGCCGAGCCCGGGCGTACACGACGGCAACTCCCTTTGAATGCTGCCCAAACTCTCGACACAACCCGAGTAACCGTGGGTAACCTCAGCCACGATTCACCCGGCAACCGCTTTCCCCCGACCTCCACGGCTCCACTTCAGCTCCAGGAGAACTCCCCATGCGCAGACTCCTCGCCTGCCTGACGACGGCGGCCGCCGTCCTCGGCGGGCTCACCGCGGCCGCCCCCTCCGCCGCGGCCGCCGGCTCCGGTACCTTCAACGTCCTCAGCTACAACGTCGCCGGCCTGCCCGAGGCGATCTCCAGCGCCCCGACGCCCCGCGAGCCCAGCACCACGACGATCGGCCAACGCATCGCGTCGTACGACGTCGTCCACGCGCAGGAGGACTTCAACTACCACGCCCTCCTCTACGCCGCCGACACCGCGCACCCGTACCGCACCCCCACCAGCGGCGGCGCCGGCATCGGCAGCGGTCTCAACACGCTCTCGAAACTCCCCTACGACGAGGACGACTTCGAGCGGGTGCGCTGGAACAACTGCACCTTGGGCTCGGGCGACTGCCTGACCCCCAAGGGCTTCACCTTCATGCGCGAGCGGCTCGCCGAAGGCGTCTACGTCGACTTCTACAACCTGCACACCAACGCGGGCACCAACGACGACGACCTCGCCGCCCGCCGGGCCAACCTCAGCCAGCTCACCGACTTCATCGCCTCCCACTCCGCGGGCAACGCCGTGGTCGTGATGGGCGACACCAACACCCGGTACACCCGCTCCGGCGACACCATCGCCGAGTTCGCCGCCGCCAACGGCCTCACCGACCCGTGGGTCAAGCTGATCCGCGGTGGCGTGGCCCCAGCGAAGGGCAGTGACGCCCTGGTCTGCGACCAGACGGGGACCACCGTGCCCAACACCTGCGAGGTCGTCGACAAGATCCTCTACCGTGGCAGCAAGCTCGTCTCGCTGAACGCCACGCGCTACAACAACGAGCACGCCAAGTTCCTCACCGACGGCGGTCTGATGCTCTCCGACCACGACCCGCTCACGGTGGACTTCTCCTGGTCGCGCAACGCCGCCTTCCAGCTCAGCGACCAGTTCGGCGGGCCGCACGGCGACTACTTCAACGACATCGACAGCATCCCGGCCGGGGCCCGCGCCACCACCGTGGCCCTGCGCGCCGGTACCCGTGTCGACCAGCTGAGCCTCACCCTCGCGAACGGCACCGTGCTCGCCCACGGCGGCACCGGGGGCACCGCGTCCTCCCTCACCCTGGGCAGCGGCGAGTACCTCACGGCGGCCACCCTGTGCCAGGGCCAGAAGGACGGCCGCACCCGGATCTTCTCCGCCAAGTTCACCACCAACCTGGGCCGCACCCTGGCCGGCGGCACCACGACCTCCACATGCGTGACCCGCACCGCCCCGTCCGGCTGGCAGATCGCGGGCTTCCACGGCCGCGCGGGCGAGGAGGCGGACAAGATCGGCTTCATCTACACCCAGCGCTGACCCGGCCGACCGACAGCGCACCTCGTCCGGGGCGGCTCGGCCCGACCCGCCCGGGACACCCTGCGCCCCACCGGCCGTGACCCACCGGCCGTGACCGTGCCGCGCCCCACCGGCCGCGCCCCACCGGCCGCGGCCCGGTCACGCCGACGGATCGGTCACGCCGACGGACCGGTCACGCCGGCGGATCGGCGACCGTCAGCGGATCGAGGAACGTCAGTACGGAGGCGTCCTCCTCGATCAGCGGCACGAGCGCGGCGTTGAAGGGTTTGCCGTACGGGGCGTCGAGGTGGGCCCGGAAGGCGTCCTCGTCGCGGTACACCTCGAAGATCCAGAAGGCGCGCGGCTCGGCCGCCTTCGTGTAGACGTCGAAGGCGAGGTTGCCCTCCTCCTCGCGCACCTTCAGGGCGTACTCCGCGATCAGGCGGGCCACCTCGTCGCGCGTTCCCTCACGGGCGGTGAACTCGGCGAGCAGGGTCTTCTTCACGGTCTCGTGTCCTTGTCGGTCGGGTGGATGGGACGGTGTGGGCGCGGGCCGCGGTTCAGGCGCCCGCGACGGGCGTGAGCTGGGCCAACTGCTGCTGCCACGGCGGATTGGGGCCCGCCACCGAGCAGGTCAGGGCCGCCACCCGGGCGCCGAACCCGCACGCCTCCGCGACCTCGTCGAGAGCGAGCCCGTCCAGCCGGCCGCCAAGCAGGCCGAGGGTGCCGAGGTGGTGCAGGAGGCCGGCCGTGAAGGAGTCGCCCGCGCCGACCGTGTCGACGACCTTCGTGGGCACCGCGGGCACCCGCACCCGCTCGCCGTCGAGGGAGGCGAGGGCGCCGTCGGCACCGAGGGTGATCACGACGAGCCGTACCCCCGCGGCGTGCCAGGTGTCGCACGCCCGCTCGGGCGACGTGCCAGGCAGCAGCAGGTCCAGGTCGTCGGAGCTCAGCCGCAGGATGTCGGCGAGACCGCACCAGCGCGTCAGACGTGCGCGGTAGACCTCGGGGCGCACCAGCAGCGGCCGGACGTTGGGGTCGACGCTGACGGTGGCCCGGGAGGCCGCCGCCTCCAGGAAACGTTCCACCACTTCGCCGCCGGGCTCGCGGACCAGCGCCAGCGAGCCGGTGTGCACACAGGCCGTCCCGGACAGGTCCACCCGGGCCAGTTCGTCCGGGGTCCACTGCCAGTCGGCGGTGTTCTGGGCGTGGAACGAGAACGCGGCCTGCCCGGTGGCGTCCAGCTCCGCCACCGCCAGCGTGCTGGGCTCGGCGGCGGCGACGGCGTACGACAGGTCGACGCCCGACGCCTCCAGATGGGCCCGGAACAGACGGCCGAACACGTCCCCCGACAGCCGGGCGAGGAAGCGCGCCGGGGTGCCGAGCCGGGCCAGGGCCACCGCCGTGTTCGCGGGTCCACCGCCGGGCAGCACCCGCAGCGCGAGTTCGTCGGCGGCGGGGGCCGGCTCCGTGAAGGCGTCCGCGACGCACTCTCCCAGAACAGTGATCCGACTCGGACTCATGGGCTGCTCTCTCTCGAAAGAAGGCCCGGAAGGACCGGGCGAAGGGGCCGGAACGACGACAGGGGGCTCACCGGCCGTAGGGGACGACGGCCGCGTACGTTGCCGATTTGTGACGGGCGGAAGGCATTGACGTTGCCCGGATCCGGAGTCCATCATCCTCGCCATGCAGTGTCAACGATGACATAAGTCAACGATGACACCCCGGGTGGCCCAGCTCCGTGCCGCTCGCTATCCCACAGGAGTCGAACATGTCTCGCACCTCTCGTCTGTCCTCCTCCCTCCTCCGAGCGGCCGCGGTCACGGGCGTCGCGGCCCTCACGCTGACGGCCTGCGGCCCCGGCTCCGGTTCGGACTCCTCCTCCTCGGGTTCCGGCTCCGGCTCGGGCACCGTCAAGGTCGGCCTGATCACCAAGACCGACACCAACCCGTTCTTCGTGAAGATGAAGGAGGGCGCGGAGAAGGCGGCCAAGGAGAACGGGGCCGAACTGTCCACCGCGGCAGGCAAGTTCGACGGGGACAACGCCGGGCAGGTCACCGCTCTGGAGAACATGGTCGCCGCCGGTGTGAAGGGCATCCTGATCACCCCGAGCGACTCCAAGGCGATCGTGCCCGCGATCGAGAAGGCCCGCGCCAAGGGCGTCCTGGTCATCGCGCTGGACACCCCGACCGACCCGGAGAAGGCCGTCGACGCCCTCTTCGCCACCGACAACCTCAAGGCCGGTGAACTGATCGGCGAGTACGCCAAGGCCGCGATGAAGGGCAAGAAGGCGAAGATAGCCACCCTCGACCTGGCGCCCGGCGTCTCGGTCGGCGTCCAGCGGCACGACGGGTTCCTCAAGGGCTTCGGCGCCTCGGACAAGGACGTCGTCTGCGCCCAGGACACCGGCGGCGACCAGGCCAAGGGCCAGACCGCGATGGAGAACTGCCTGCAGAAGTCCCCCGACATCAACGTCGTCTACACCATCAACGAGCCTGCGGCCCTCGGCGCCTACACCGCGCTGAAGGCCAAGGGCCGGGAGAAGGACGTCCTGATCGTCTCCGTCGACGGCGGCTGCACCGGCACCCAGGCGGTCAAGGACGGCAAGATCGCCGCGACCTCGCAGCAGTACCCGCTGAAGATGGCCGCCGAGGGCGTGAAGGCCGTCGTGGCGTTCGCCAAGGACGGCAAGAAGGCGTCCGGTTACACCGACACCGGCGTCACGCTGATCACCGACAAGGCGCAGGACGGCGTCGACTCCAAGGACACCGCCTACGGCCTGGAGAACTGCTGGGGCTGAGCCTCCCCGGGACCGTACGACCCCGCCACCGCCCTCAGCCGGGCGGCCGCCCCCTCCCTGACCGGGGACGGCCGCCCCCTCGTACCGGTGGCGGGGGCTCCTCCCCCAGTCCTCCGACCAGGACGCCACGTCCGCCGACCAGGACACCTCGTCCGCCGACCAGGACTTCTGTCTTCCGACAAGGACTTCGCATGACAGCGACGACATCGCCGTACTCGGAGCTCAAAGCGCCGACCACGGTCCGCAGACTGCTCACGGCACCGACCACCGGCCCCCTGGCCGCCCTCCTCCTGGCGTGCGCCTTCTTCTCGTTCTCGACCGACCAGTTCCTCACCGGCGGCAACTTCTCGCTGATCATCCAGCAGGTCATGGTCGTGGGCACCCTCGCCATCGGACAGACCCTGATCATCCTCACGGCCGGGATCGACCTGTCGTGCGGGGCGGTGATGGCGTTCGGCAGCATCGTGATCGCCAAGATGGCGGCCGAGGGCTCCGTCCCGCCGCTGGTCGCGATCGCGCTGGGCCTGGTCGTCTGCGGCGGTTTCGGGCTGCTCAACGGCCTGTTGGTGCAGAAGATCCCGCTGCCGCCGTTCATCGTCACCCTCGGCATGCTCAACGTGGCGTTCGCGCTGACGCACATCTACTCCGAGGAGCAGACGGTCAGCAATCTGCCCGGCCCGCTGACCGCCCTCGGCGAGACCTTCCCCCTCGGCTACACAGACGTCACCTACGGCTCCCTGGTCACCATCGCCCTGTTCCTGCTCTTCGCCTACGCGCTGAGCAGCACCGGCTGGGGCCGGCACGTCTACGCCCTGGGCAACAGCGCCGAGGCCGCGCGGCTCAACGGCATCCGCACCTCCCGCCTCACGGTCGGCGTCTACACGGTGGCCGGTCTGCTGTACGGCGTCGCCGCCCTGCTGCTCATCTCCCGCACCGGCGTCGGCGATCCGCAGGCCGGGCAGACCGACAACCTCGACAGCATCACCGCCGTGGTCCTCGGCGGCACCAGCCTCTTCGGCGGCCGCGGTTCGGTGCTCGGCACCTTCATCGGCGTCCTCATCGTCGGTGTGTTCCGCAACGGTCTCCAGCTGATGGGCGTCGCCTCGATCTACCAGACCCTCATCACGGGCGTCCTGGTGATCCTCGCGGTGACCGTCGACCAGATCTCCCGGAAGAAGGCACGATGACCGCGACCCCCGCCCCCACGCCCGTGCTGCAGGCCCGCGGCCTCGTCAAGCGGTACGGACACGTCACCGCCATCGACGGCGCCGACTTCGATCTGCTGCCCGGTGAGGTGCTCGCCGTCATCGGCGACAACGGAGCCGGCAAGACCAGCCTCATCAAGGCCCTGACCGGCGCCGTCGTCCCCGACGCGGGCGAGATACGGCTGAACGGCGAGCCCATCACGTTCTCCGGCCCGCAGAGCGCACGCGCCCACGGCATCGAGACGGTCTACCAGGACCTCGCGGTCGCCGCGTCGATGGACATCGCCTCGAACATGTTCCTCGGTCGTGAACTGCGCCGCCCCGGTGTCCTCGGCAGCGCCTTCCGCATGCTCGACAAGAAGCGCATGCGGCAGGAGGCCGCCGAGCACATGGCCGACCTCAAGATCGGTCTGCGTTCGCTCACGCAGGCGGTGGAGACCCTCTCCGGCGGACAGCGGCAGGCGGTCGCGGTCGCCCGCGCCGTGGCCTGGGCCCGCTCGGTGGTCGTCATGGACGAGCCCACCGCCGCGCTCGGCGTCAAGGAGTCGGGCCAGGTCCTCGATCTGATCCGCCGGGTCCGCGACAAGGGCATGCCCGTGGTCCTCATCAGCCACAACATGCCCCATGTCTTCGAGATCGCCGACCGGATCCACGTCCACCGGCTGGGCCGGCGGGCCGCCGTGATCAAGCCTTCCGACTACTCCATGGCCGAGGTGGTCGCCATCATGACCGGCGCACTCACCGTCGACGCGGCCGGAGATACTGTCGTCGCGGATTCGGAGGCCGCGAAGGCCGCCGGTGTCCGGGCCACCTGACAGCCCAACCCCGCTCTCCCGTCTCCGGCCGAAGGCCGCGGCCGGAGAGGAGAGCCCTTCAGGAGACGGTTTCCTCCATGGCAGCGAACCGCCGCCCCACCCTGGCCGATGTCGCCCGAGAGGTGGGGGTCAGCGCCAAGACGGTCTCCCGGGTCCTCAACGAGGACGGGCCCGTCTCCGCGCGGACCAGGGAGCAGGTACTGGCCGCAGTGGCGAAGCTCGGCTTCCAGCCGAACCTCATGGCCCGCAACATCCGCGTCGGCGGCCCGGACACCACGATCGGGCTGGTCATCCCCGACCTCGCCAACCCCTTCTTCGGGGCGGTCGCCCGGGCCATCGAGGACACCGTCGGCGACCGCGGACTGACGCTGCTCATGGGCTCGTCCGCGGACGACCCCGTGCGGGAACGGGCCCTCACGGACAAGTTCCTCGCCCGCCGGGTCAGCATCCTGATGGTCGTCCCGTCCGTGGGCGCCGACCACTCCCATCTGAAGTCCCACCGCACGGCGGGGCTGCCCGTGGTCTTCCTCGACCGGCCCGGGGTCGGCCTGGTCACCGACAGCATCGTCAGCTCCAACCGGGCCGGGGCCCAGGAGGGCGTCGCGCACCTCGTCGCCCACGGGCACCGCAGGATCGGCTTCGTCGGCGACCTGCCCCCGAAGCTGTACACCCGCCGTGAGCGCCAGGCGGGCTACCGCTCGGCACTGCTGGAGGCGGGCCTCCCGCACGACCGCGCCCTCGTCGCCAACGCCCACGACCAGAAGGGCGCCGAGGCCGCGACCGCCCAGCTCCTCGCTCTGGCCGATCCCCCGACCGCCCTGTTCGCGGGCAACAACATCATGGCGCTGGGCATCGTGGCGGAACTCGCCCGCAGCAAGCGCAAGGAGGTCGCCGTGGTCGCCTTCGACGACGTGGCGCTCGCCGAGGCGCTGGAGCCGGCCCTGACCGTCGTCGCCCAGGACGCGGAGGAACTCGGCCGGGCGGCCGCGACCACGGCCCTGGCCCGCCTCGACGGTGACCGGGGCCGGGCCCGGACGATCACCGTCCCCACCCGCCTGATCATCCGAGGCTCGGGCGAACAGCCCGCCCCCCGGCCGCGGCCCCGCACCGCGCAGCCCAGCGCCGGGTAGGCCGGCACTACGTCGGGGGAGGCCGATCGAGCGGCGTACGAGTGCCGTCCGCGGTTACCGGCACCGCACCACCCGACGCCGCCGGCCCGCACCCGTGCAGCCCCGCACCGCGTGTGTTCGCCCCTGGCCGGCCGGGGCGGCGAGACGTGGTCTTCCCCCCGGGGCTCTACTCCCAGGTCGCGGTGTCCGGGTCGATGTCGTGGGCGCGCGCGTCGGCGTCGACGGCGCGACGGAACCAGGCGGCGAGGCCGGGGCGGACGCCGTCGTAGTGGGCGGCGAACCCCGGGTCGGCCTCGTACCTGCGGGCGAGGCAGACCTGCATCCGCCGGGTGAGGGGGAAGTACGCGGAGAAGACCTCGCGGTGCCGCTCGACGAGCCGGTTCGCCTCCGGATCACCGGGGGCGACACCCGCGTCCATCGCCTCCCCGAGGGCACGTTCGAGGCCGGCGGCGGAGTCGGCGACGGCCTGCCACTCCTCCGGGCCGCGCGAAGCGGAGCGTTCGGCGTACTGCTGCCACTGCTCCGTGTCCCCGTAGCGCCGCCGGGCCTCGGCGGGCCAGTCCGGGTTCCATGCCGGGCCGAAGATCGCCGCCTGCTGCTCCACGGTCAGCAGCGGGCCGCGCTCATGGGCGTCGATCATCCGGTCCAGTCCGGTACCGAGCCGCCGGAGGCGGTCGATCCGTTCGGTGACCCGGGCACGCTGCGCGCGCAGCGCGGCGGACACCTCGGCGGTCGCGTCGTCCAGGATGGACCGGATGCCGTCGAGGCCGACGCCGAGTTCGCGGTAGACGACGACACGGTGGAGGCGTTCCATGTCGGCGGGGGTGTAGAGCCGGTATCCGCCGGCCGTGCGCAGTGACGGCCGCGCCAGACCGATCTCGTCCCAGTGGTGCAGCGCGCGGACGGTCACACCGAGCCGCGCCGACACCTGACCGACGGTCAGTCCGTCGCTGTCCGCCATCGTGCCCGTGCCCGTGCCCGTGCCCGTGCCCGTGCCCGTGCCCGTGCCCGTGCCCGTGTCCGTGTCCGTGTCCGTGTCCGTCTCCATGTCCGCGTCCGCGTCCGCGTCCGTCGCATCAGGCATGGCCCCCATTGTCACGGTGACCGTCGCCCGGTGGGGTGATGCCGACTGCCGCGAGGTTCCGCGCCTCCTCACTCGCCGGATCGAAGGGCTACGCCGCGGTCAGGACGATCCGCGCGTTCTCCGGGGTGGTCACCACCACGTCGCGGGTGTTCCAGGGAGTGTCCCGCGGCCCGTCGACCGAGTCCGGGCGCAGGGAGCGGCAGTCCTCGACGAGGGAGTCGACCTGGCCGAGCAGGCACGCGAAGCTGACGCCGAGCGCCGGCGCCTGCTCCGGAACGCTCTCCGCCGGGACGAGGAGCACGTCCTGGAACACCCAACGGCGCAGGTGCACCACCCTGCCCGGGATGCTGAACAGTTCGAAGAACCCCAGACCGCGGCCCCAGAAGTCCACCGAGGCCGCCACATCGGTCGTGGGGATGGTGACGAACGCCGGCATCCCGTAGATGCCGCGGAACGGCTCCGGCGGAACCGCGTCGGGGCCGGGAGGCGGCACGGGGCTCATCTCGAACGCGTCGTAGTAGTCGCTCATGCGCCCACTCAACGGCCTCACGCCGCGTGAAGGTCAAGCCGATCCGGCCAGCCCTCGTCTGAGTGGACATCATGTTTGTTGCTTCGCACGCCAGTTGGGATCATGCTGTGACGCCTTTGAACTCCTGTCTCCTGGAGGGACATCCGTGTCATCCCACCCCCCACTGGCCCGATCCACCGCTCGTCCCAGACGGCGCGGGCGAATCACCGTCGGCGCCCTGGTCACCGCCCTGTTCGGGCAGTTGCTCACCGGAACCGCGGTCGCCGCTCCCACGGCCGAGACCCCGTCGCCCGGGCGCATAGCCTGGGAACCCTGTGAGTCCCCCTCCGGTCAGGGCACCTTCGAGTGCGCCACCCTCACTGTGCCCGTGAACTGGAAGAAGCCGCGTGGCGCCACCCTCGACCTGGCGCTCACCCGTCATCTGGCCACCAACCCCGCGCGCAGGATCGGCTCGCTCCTGATCAACCCCGGCGGCCCGGGCGGCTCCGGCGTGGACTTCGCGTTCGGGGCGCCCGAGAGCTTCTCGCCCGCGCTCCTGGAGCGCTTCGACATCGTGGGCTTCGACCCGCGCGGCGTCGCCCGCAGCAACCCGGTGCGGTGCGACGGCGACCTGGTGGCGGCGCAGTCGGAACTGCTCTACCCGGACAGCGCCGCGTCCTTCACCTCCCTGCGCCGCGCGAACCGCGCCCTCGGCAAGAACTGCCGCGCCCTCACCGGCTCCCTCGTCGACCACATGGACACGGGGAGCGTCATCCGCGACATGGACGCGATCCGCGCCGGTCTCGGCGAGAAGCGGATCAGCTACTACGGCGTCTCCTACGGCACCGGCATCGGCCAGCAGTACGCCGAGCGCTACCCGCACCGCGTCCGTGCGATGACGCTCGACTCCAACATGGACCACAGCCTGGGCACCTGGGACTACCAGAGGACCGAGACGATCGCGATGGAGGAGTCGTACGGCCAGTTCGCCGACTGGTGCGCCCGTACGCCCGCCTGCGCGCTGCACGGCCAGGACGCCCGCGCCCTGTTCGACTCGCTCTACAGGCGCGCGGCCGCCGGCGAGCTGGTCCTGCCGGGCGACCCGCCGCACACCGTGACCACCCAGGAGCTCCAGGGCGCGGCGTTCGGCAACATGTACGACCCGGCCGTCTGGTTCGAGTTCGCCCAGTACCTCGCCGACCTGAACGCGGGCGCCCCCGCCCCGGCAGGACCCCTCAGGCAGCGCGGCGAACCGACGGAGTTCCCGTACCTCCCGGTGACCTGCCAGGACTACGACTTCGACGTCCCCTCGTACGGCACGCTCGCCCGCTACGAACGCAAGCTGGCCCGGCTCGCCCCGGTCACCCGGCTGAGCTCCCTGGCGTGGACCGATCTGACCGGCTGCCAGGACTGGCCGGCCGAGGTGGCCAACCCGCCGCACCGGCTCCGTGTCGACGGCACCCCGAAGATCCTCGTGACCAACAGCCGCTACGACGTGGCGACACCGTACTCCTGGGGCTCCAACGCGGCCCGGCAGATCGGCCGTGAGGCCGTCCTCCTCACCTACGACGGCGTCGGCCACGGCGACTACTGGCTGAGCCCGTGCGCACGGAAGGCCATCGACAGGTACCTGCTCACCCTGAAGACCCCGCGCAAGAACACCCACTGCCCCGCGATCTGGCCGGCCGCCCCCACCGCCCAGCGCCAGTCCCCGAGCGGCGACCTCATCAACCCGCTGCCCGGCCTGCTGAGCACAGGCCGCCTCGGACAGCACTGAGCACCCATGTGATTCCCTGAGGATCGCTGCATGACAGAGGTCCCCTCCCGCTCCCGGCGGGAAGCGGGAGGGGACCGGTCGTGACGCACCGGCCCGGGACCACTCTCCGACATGATCGAACGACTTGTTCGCGGGACTAAGTCGGTATAGTGGATTTATGGCTCACGTTTCCGCGGCAGAGCGCCGTCCCCAGCTGATCAAGGCCGCCATCGACCTCATGACGAGGGAGGGCGTGGCCGCCGGCAGCACCCGTGCCATCGCGGCCGAGCTGGGCGTGGCCCAGGCCACGGTGCACTACACCTTCGGCACCAAGGAAGACCTGTACCGCGCGGTCATGGAGCAGCTCACCCACGATCTGATCGCCCAGGTCGAACGGGCGGCGCCCACGGACGCCGGCTTCGAGGAGACGGTCGCGGCACTCGCCGCCGCCCTGTGGCGGACCGTGCGCGAGCAACCGACCACGCACCTACTGCTGACCGAACTGACCATGTTCGCGCTGCGGACGCCCCGGCTGAAGGAGACCCTGGAGGGCCACTACCGCGAGGTGACGGCCGTGACGACGAAGCTGGTGGCCGAGGCGGCCGAGCGTGCCGGTCACCGGCTGGCCCAGCCGCCGGAGACCCTCGCCCGTTTCTTCCTCGCCGGCTTCGACGGCCTCTCGTCGCAGCGCCTCTCCCTGCCCGACGAGGAGGCCGAACTCACCTGCCTCCAAGCCCTGGTCTCCGCCGTCGTCGCCCTCGCGGGCGGCCGGATGGAGTTCGTGCCCCTGCCGACGCAGTGACCAGCCGATGCACGGATGAGCCGATAGCTGACGAGCCGATGAGCTGACAGGACGCGAGAAGGGGTCGGCGCGGACGGTCTTCGTCCGCGCCGACCCCTCGGCAGTTGATCGGCAGGTCCGTGGGCACGCTCCGGCCGTGCGGCCTCCTCAGCCCGCCGGCACGCGTCCGGGCTGGGGCGCGGCGGCGGTCCGCCCACTGGCCACCGTCATCCTCAGCAGGGGCAGCGAGGCGAGGCAGGTGCCGCTCGCCAGGGGCGATGCTCAGTACGCCGGCCCCGGCCCCGTCGAGCACGGCGCCGACGGCCAACGGACCCACGCCGGTGCCCAGCGCCCCCGCACCGCTGAGGGAGGCGACCAGCCGACCGGTCGGGTCGAGGAGCGCCGCCGCGGCCAGCATCTGCACCAGGACGGCCAGTTGGCAGCCCTGCCAGAGGACGGCCGCCACGGTGAAGAACACGGGGTCGTGGGTGAAGATGAGGACCGCCATCGCGAGGGACTGCGCCAGGACGAAGGCGGCCATCGACCGCATGCGCCCGAAGTACCGCGCGGTGACGGGCCCCACGACCGCGCCGACGAGTGCCACGACGCTGGAGACGGCGAGGACGGCCGACACGGCCGAGTGCGACATGCCGGTGTGCTGGCGCCCCAGGACCGAGGCGTACGACCACGCGCCCTGGGTGACGGCCCACAGGAGCCCGGTACCGACGAGCAGCACGACCGACGGCCTCGACGACGCCGCCCTTCGCCCACCGGCGGACCCGGCGCGCGGCGGCGTGGGACCGGCGCCCGTCGCTGTGGGACCGGCGGGGCCGTCGGGGAGCCGCCGCACCAGCGGCCAGGCTGCGAGACAGCACAGCGCCATGAGCAGGAAGCCTGCGCCCTCCCCCAGGTCGTGGTTGGCCATGGGCACGCCCATGATCAGCAGCGCCGTCACCCCGACGACACCGCAGATGGTGACCGCTGACGCCTTGTCGGCGTCGTCGGTGGCGGCGAGCGCGGCCGTGGCCGCCGCGTAGACCGCGCCCAGACCCGCGCCGAGGACCAGGTTGGCGAGGACCAGGGTGACCGGGTCGGTGGCCGCCGCCGCGCCGAGGAAGCCGACGCACGAGACGGCCAGGCCCAGACGGGCCATCCGCACCCGCCCCGGCCGCGCCGCCCGCCCGGCCAGCAGGAGCGTGACGACGGCGGTCGCCATCAGCTGGGTCGCGGCCACGAGGCCGGCGGCGGAGTCGGACAGCGTGAAGCGTGTCGCGAAGTCGTCGACGAAGACGGGCATCACGTTCGCTCCGCCGTTGCCCAGGGTCACCCCGGCGACGAGGGCGACCGCCACGCCGAAGGTGAGAGCGGAACCGCCGCGCGCGTTCACCGTCCGCTCCTTCGAGGGGTGGTGGGTAGGGCAGCTGGTCGTCGGCGGGGCGCCGAGCGTGCGATGAGCATGAGAACCTCACGAGTTCGTCAGCAGGGATTCAGGAGCACGGGTTCAGGAGGGCGCGGGAGGCGGCGCGGTGCGAAAGAGACAGGGCCACGGATGTGGGGGGTGTCCGTGACCCTGTCGGTCTGTGGCCAGGTGGCGCGGCGTTGTGGTGGCGCAGTGACGCGGCGTTGTGGTGGCGCGGTGGTGCGGCGTTGTGGTGGCGCGGTGGCGCGGTGGCGCGGCGTTGTGGTGGCGCGGTGGCGCGGCGTCGTGGTGGCGCGGTGGCGCGGTGGTCAGCCGGCCCAGACGTCCTCGACATAGGTCCCGGACTCGATCAGGGCGTTCAGCCAGGCGCTCGCCTCGTCGTCCCCGGCACCGGTGTGCGTGCGGTAAATCGCCATGAACGCCTCCCGCACGGCGGGGGCCATACGGCGGCCGTCGCCGCAGACGTAGACCCGGCCGCCGGCCTCCAGGACCCCCCAGACCTCGTCGCTCTCCTTGGCGATGCGGTCCTGGACGAAGCGGGCCCCGTCCTCGGGCGCGCAGGAGAAGGTGGGCCGCATGCTGACGGCTCCGGCGGCCTCGGCCGCCTCGAACTCCGCGCGGTGCAGGTAGTCGACGTCGGGATGGTCGCAGCCGAAGTAGCACAGCAGGGTGCCGTTCGACCGGGCGTGGTGGCGGTCGAGGACGGCGCCGCGGAAGGGGGCGAGACCGGTGCCCGCGCTGACCAGGATCACCGGCACCGAGTCGTCCTCGGGCAACCGGAAGGTCTCACTACAGGGCAGTACCCGGGCCTGGACCGTGTCGCCGGCGCTCACCGTCTGGAGGTAGTGCGAACCGATGCCGCGGAAGGTGCCCTCGCCGCCGCGGTGGGGCGCGGCGAGCAGCGACACCATCAGGTCGACCTCGCCGGGCGAGGCCGCGGCGGACGAGGAGATCGAGTAGTGGCGCGGGCGCAGCACGGGCAGCAGCTCCAGGAAGACCTCGAACGGCAGCTCGCAGGCCCGGTACTTCTCCAGCAGGTCGAGGAGGCTGCGTCCGGCGGCGGTCACCTGCTCGCGGAAGGTCTCCTCGTCCGCCGAGGCGAGTTCGGCCAGGGGACGCTTCTCGGGCGGGCACGCGGTGTGCGCGGCGAGGAGGGCGACCTGCTCCCGGGTTGCGGGGTCCTGGAGTTCGACGAAGTCGGTGAGCAGGCGGCGCAGGGTCAGCGGGCGGTCGACGGGCAAGGCGCCCCGGCTGCGGCGGCGGGCCCGGAGCCGGACGGTGCGGTCCAGGTCGAGGGAGAACCGATCGGCCACCCGCCGGACGAGGTCGGCCGGGTTGCTCGGGAGCACGGCGAGGTGGTCGCCGGTGCGGTAGGTGACGCCCTCGGGCAGCCGCAGCTTGAGGAAGCGCTTGGAGCGGCCCAACCCGTGGTTCATGTCGACGAGTTCACCGGCGTCGAGCACCTCCATCGGCTGGACGCCGTGGCGTGCGGCGAGCACGCCGATGACCGACTCGGTCGCGTCCTCCAGTTCGTACAGTCCCGTGCCCTGGTCGTCCTCCGGTTCGGCGGCAGCCGCTTCCCCGGCGGTCCCGTACCGCTCCAGCAGGGTGGTCCACAGGTCGGCGGTCCAGCGGTCCACCGTGCCGGCGAAGTCACCGGCGGCGTCGGCGGCGCCGCGCTCCAGCAGCGGTGTGGCGCCCGCGGCGGCGAGCCGCTCGTCGATGAGGGTGGGCACGCGCTGGTAGGTGGCGGCCCAGTTGCGGTCGCCGACACCGAGTACGGCGTACCGGAGGCCGTCGAGCGCGCCGGGCTCCAGCCCTTCCAGCCAGGTGACGAACTCGGCGGCGTCGTCGGTGGGCCTGCCGTTGTAGGAGGCGGCGACGATCACGACCGGCCCGTCGGCCGCGGCGAGCTTGCCCACGGCGTCGTCGAGGGGGGCGACGGAGGCGGTGAAGCCGCGCTCGCCGCCGTCGTCGGCCAGGTCGCGGGCGATGCCCACGCAGGTGCCCAGGTTGGAGCCGTGCAGGAGGGTCAGCGCGGTCCCGGCGGCCCGTCGGACGGCGGGGCGGTCCTTGCCGGCGACGGCAGTGGCGGCGGCGTGGGCCCGGGCGGCGGGCAGGCGCCGCTCGTCGCCGGTGCGCCGGGCCAGGTTCAGGGTGAACTCGTCCGGCTTGAGGGTGAGCGACTGCTTGATCTTCAGCCGGTAGTTGGTGTGGTCGATCAGACGGTAGCGGTGGATCACCAGCGCGAGGACCAGCGTGGCCTCGTGCAGCGCGAACTGGCGGCCGATGCAGGCGCGTTCACCGTTGCCGAACGGCTTGAACAGATGGACCGGCCGCTCCTCCTCCCGTTCGGGCAGGAACCGGTCGGGGTCGAACAGTTCGACGTTGTCGCCCCAGGCGGGGTCGCGGTGCAGCTGCGGGATGAGGATCTGGATCGACTCGCCCTTGCGCACGGCGTACTTCCCGCCGATGACCGTGTCCTCGATCGGCTCCACCGCGAAGGCGGGCGCCGTCGGCCACAACCGGAGGCTCTCGTTGAGCACCTGGCGGATGTACGTCAGCTTGCCGATGTCGCCGTAGTCGGGCTCGGGGGCGTCCGTGTCACCCCACAGGGCGTCGACCTCGGCCTGGGCGCGGGCGAGGACTTCGGGGTGCTTGGTCAGGTAGTAGAGGGCGAACGACAGCGCCCCGCTGGTGGTCTCGTGACCGGCGATGAGGAACGTGATGGCCTGGTAGCGGATGTTGACGTCGTCCAGCGGCTCGCCCGTCACCGCGTCACGGGTGTGCAGCATCCGCCCGAGCAGGTCGTCGGTGCTCAGGTCCCCGGACTCCCGGCGCTGCCGGATGACTTCGTCGACAAGGCCCTCCATCAGGGCCACGTCCTCACGGAACTGCTCCGCCTGTTTCCACTTGAACAGTTCCGCGCCAGGGATGGACTCCCCCTTGTCCTGGGCGAAGGCGAGCGCCCGGGCGAGCGCGGTGACGAAGGGGTGCGGCTCGTCGCGGTCGAACGACTCGAAGTCGTAGCCGAAGCCGCACAGGCCGATCGTGTCGAGCGTCAGGCGCGTCATGTCGTCGGCCACGTCCACGGGCTCCGCGCCGGCCGCCGCGTCCCACTTGCCGATGAGCTGCCGGGCGACCCGGAGCATCGTCGCGTGGTAGCCGCGCATCGCGCCGAGTGAGAACGCCGGCATCAGGACGTCGTGCGCCTTCCGCCAGTTGGGCTCGTCGTTGTACGCGGTGAACAGTCCGTCGCCGCCGATGCCCCGGAGGATCACCAGGTCGGGGTGGACGTTCTTGCGGAACCGGCTCTCGTCGGCCAGCTCGGTGACCAGGTCGAGCCCGGAGGCGAAGTTGATCTCGTTGCCGAACACGCGGAGCTTGAACAGCGGCCCCAGCTCCCTGGCCTCCTTCATCACATAGAGCAGGCCGTCGGCCCCACTCGGGATGTCGAACGCGTGGCCGACCAGAGGCAGGGCGGGCCGCTGGGGGATCGGTTCGGTTCCGCGCAGGGTCTCGTGGGTCATGAGCTTGCCTTTCGCTCCGCACAGGCTGTCGATGACTAGAACCATACAAGCGACCTTGTCACTCGACAATGTCGCTCGATTGTGGCGCCTGACACAGTCAATCGCTTGATCGAGTGCCCTCATCGGCTCCCTAGCCGCGCTGCTCTTCCGGCTCCGAGGACCCGACCTCGCTCCCACACTCGACGAGACCCTGCGCCTGCCCGGTCTCACGTCCGCGGTGGTCACGGACGCGAAGTCGGTCTTCGTCACCGGCCTGCACGCGGCGGTGGCGGTGGCCGGCCTCCTCCACGTCGCGCTCGGCGTCCTGGCGCTTCGCCGACTGCCCAAGACCGCGGCCGAGCAGCCGGCCTGGGGCGCCCTGGCCGAGGAGGAGTTCGAACGGGTGGAGAGCACGCCTCGTTGACGACACCGGTCCCGGCGGCGCGGACACCGTCCGCTCGAAGAAGGGGACGGCTCACCCCATGCCGTCCGCGTCGGGAATCCGCGGGCCGGCGATGACGTCGGGCGGGGCCAGGGCCGGCAGGAGGCCGCGCCCCATGTCGGTGATCCGTCGCGGCGGGTCGGCGCGGCCCGTGGAGAGCTGGGACACAACCCCGTCCAGGTCTGGGGCCGCGTAGCGTCCCCCGCCCGGCATCACTCTTTCAAGCCAGTAGTTGACTTGAATAGCATGAGCCTTTTCTCTCCGACCGACCACTCGGTATTCAGAAGTCAACAGAATGCGCATTGACTTTTATAAGTCACTGATTTGACGATGATGTTTCGCGCTCATCGATCCCTTAACGCAACGAGGAGATCAGGTGAAACGTCGTCATGTTTTGGTGGCCACCGGAGCCGCCGGTGCGCTCATCCTGGGTGGTCTTGCCCTCGCCACCCTGCCGGCTTCGGCAGCCGCGACCGGCTGCTCGGTCGCCTACAAGGTGCAGAGTCAATGGCCGGGAGGGTTCAACGCGGACCTGGCCATCACCAATCTCGGCTCCCCCGTACGAGGGTGGACCGTGACGTTCGACTTCCCGGACGCCGACCAGAAGGTCACCAACGGCTGGAGTGCCACGTGGACCCAGTCCGGAAGCCGCGTGTCCGCCACCAGCCTCGACTGGAACGCGGCTCTGAATACCGGCGGTTCGGCTTCCATCGGGTTCACCGGCGCGTGGAATGGCGCCAATCCGGAACCCGCGTCCGTCGCGCTGAACGGCGTGACCTGTACCGGCTCGACCTCCCCGTCTCCCAGCCCCACCGCCACTCCGACCGGCGGTCCCAGCGGTCCGGCCCCGGAGCTGAAGGTGTCCGGCAACAAGATCGTCACCGCGAGCGGCAAGCCGTACCGGCTGCTGGGTGTGAACCGCTCCAGCGGTGAATACGCCTGTGTGCAGGGCAAGGGGCTGTGGGACGGCGGCCCGGTCGACCAGGCTTCCGTCGACGCGATGAAGACCTGGAACATCCACGCGGTACGCCTGCCGCTGAACGAGGAATGCTGGCTCGGCATCAACGGCTCACCCAAGGGCGCCACGTACCAGCAGGGCGTCAAGGACTACGTCGACCTGCTGGTGGACAACGGCATCACCCCGATCCTCGACCTGCACTGGACGCGGGGCGCCTATGCCGACGGGCCGGACTGGCACTGCAAGGACACCACCGCGACCTGCCAGAAACCGATGCCGGACGCGCAGTACGCCCCCCAGTTCTGGACGAGTGTCGCCAACGCCTTCAAGGGCGATGACGCCGTCGTCTTCGATCTGTTCAACGAGCCCTACCCGGAGATCGCCGGCGACTGGGACAAGACCGTCGGCTGGCGGTGCTGGCGGGACGGCGGTACCTGCACGGGCCTGTCCTACGAGACGGCCGGCATGCAGGACCTGGTCGACGCGGTCCGGACCACCGGCGCGACCAACGTCCTGATGCTGGGTGGCCTGGAGTGGGCCAACGACATGCGCGAGTGGCTGGCGCACATGCCGACCGACCCGCTGAACAACATCGCCGCGTCGTGGCACGCGTACAGCTTCAACGCCTGTGCGACCGCATCCTGCTGGGACAGTCAGATCGCGCCGCTCGCACAAAAGGTGCCGGTCGTCATCGGAGAGTTCGGCCAGGACAACTGCGGCTTCGACTACATGCGGCGGTTGGTGGACTGGGCCGACGCGCACGGCACGGGGTATCTCGCGTGGACCTGGAACCCGTGGGGCTGCAGCACGGGCGCCGTTCTCATCAAGGACTGGGCGGGCACCCCGGAGCCGGGCGTGGGCGAGGGCCTGAAGTCTCACCTGCTCAGCCAAGACCCCTATACGACCTCGTGAAGGAGGGGTGCGGCCGTGATGCCGGTGGCCGCACCCCGCTGCCGGCGTACGGTCACTCCCCCGGCGTGCTCAGGTTCGCCGCCGTGGCCCTGATCGTCGGGTGGCGGTACAGCTCGCGGAGTCGGAGGGAGGGGAGGCCGCGGGCGCGCAGGGCCGCGCCTATGCGGACGGCGAACAGGGAGTTGCCGCCCAGTTCGAAGAAGTCGTCGTCGGGGGTCACGGGCACGCCCAGCACCTCGGTCCAGATCTCGCACAGGGTGCGGGTGAGGTCGTCGTCGGGGGCGGACTGGTGCGGCTGTGCGGTACTCGCCGGCCCGCGCCGTACCTCCGGCGGGGGGAGTTTCGACGGGTCGAGCTTGCCGTTGGGTGTCAGCGGGAGCTTGTCGAGGGCGGTGACCGTGGCGGGGAGCATGTACTCGGGCAGGATGTTCGCGGCCCGTTCGCGGACCGCGGCGGGGTCGCCGCCCGGGGACAGCGTCACGTACGCGTCGATACGGGCGGCGGCCGCGTCGGAGGGGTCGTCGCGGTGGACGACGGCGGCGGCCGTACGGACGTCGGGGTCCTCCAGCAGGACGGCACGGATCTCGTCGAGTTCGATACGGAAGCCGCGGATCTTGACCTGGCTGTCGATCCGGCCGAGGTGTTCGAGGCGCCCGTCCGGGCGCAGCCGGCCCAGGTCGCCGCTGCGGTACATCGTGCCGCCGGTGAACGGGTCCGGCACGAACCGCCGGGCCGTCAGCTCCTCCTGCCCCAGGTAGCCGAGCGCGACGCCGGCCCCGCCGACGCAGATCTCGCCCGCCACGCCCGGTGGCAGCAGCCGGCCCTCCTCGTCCCTGACGTACAGGTGCCAGCCGGGCAGGGCACGGCCGACGGAGCGGGTGGCGGCCAGGGCCAGCGTGCGGGTGAGTGTCTGCTCGGTGACGTGGACCGTCGTCTCCGTGATGCCGAACATGTTCACCACCCGGCAGGTCGACTCCGGGTGGCGGTCGAACCAGCGGAGCATCATGCGGGCGTCGAGGGGTTCGCCGCCGAAGACGACCAGGCGGACGCTCAGCTCGCTGTGGTCGGTGTCCAGGAGCTGGGCGAAGGCCGACGGTGTCTGGCTGAGCACCGTGACCTTCTCGGAGGTCAGCAGGTCACGGAAGCGGTCGGGTTCGCGGGAGACGAAGTACGGCACGACGACCAGGCGGCCACCGGTCAGCAGGCAGCCCCAGATCTCCCACACCGAGAAGTCGAAGGCGCTGGAGTGGAACGAGGTCCACACGTCCTCGGGGCCGAGGCCGTACTCGTCGCGGGTGGCGTCGATCAGGGCGATGACGTTGCGGTGGGGGACGAGGACGCCCTTGGGGCGGCCGGTGGAGCCGGAGGTGTAGATGACGTAGGCCGGGGTGTCCGGAGTGTGCCCGGGGGTGGGGGCGGTGGTGCTGTGGGGGGCGGCCGTGTGCCCGGCCGCGTCCCGCAGGTCGTCCGGGGACGTCGGTGCGCAGCCGGGGACCGCCGGGAACTCCGGGTGGCGGGTGATCACGACACCGATGCCCGCGTCCCGTGCCGTGTGGGCGAGGCGGTCCGCCGGGTAGGCGGGGTCGACCGGGACGTAGGTCGCGCCGGCCTTCAGGACGGCGAGGAGGGTGATGACCAGTTCGGCGGTGCGGTCCAGGCAGACGCCCACCCGGTCGCCGGCGGTGACGCCTCTGGCGCGCAGTCCCTCGGCCAGCTTCGTCGCGTGGGCGTCGAGTTCGCGGTAGGTGAGGCTGGTGGTGCCGTCGGTGACGGCGATGCGGTCGGGGGCGGTCGTCGCGATGCGGGCGAAGGCGTCCGGGATGGTGGTCGGGGTGGTGTGCAGCGGACGGGGCGGGCGGCCCAGGGCGGCGATGCGGGTCCGTTCGGCGTCGTCGAGGAGTTCGACGTCGCGCACGGGTGTTCGGGGGCGGCGCAGGACTTGATCGTGTACGTGGGCCAGGTGGCGGGTGAACTGGACGGCGATCTCCGGGGACACATGGCTGCCCAGGTGGTCGCAGCGAAGGTGAGGGCCGTGGGAGTCGTGGACGACGGAGAAGGTCAGGGGGAAGGGCGGGGCCAGGCAGGGGGTGTACTCGCCGGGGAGGGCACGGTCGGTGAACAGCAGCCCGGCGAGAGCGGCGCCGCCGGGCTCGGCGTCCGCCGGAGAGGGCTTCAACTCGGCCAGTGTGGAGGCGGGTTCGCAGGAGAAGGTGCCGTGGTCCGTGCCGATGACGGGGGCTGTCCGGGGGTCGTAGCGGTGCAGGGTGACCCAGAGGGCGCTGAGCCAGCTGTCCTCGTCGCCCACCTCGTCCAACGGGAGGGTGTGGTGGCTGTGGGCGGCCGTGTCGTCGGTGGGCAAGCCCCACGCGGGGGCCGGTGGGAGGGTGGGGGCGCTCGCCCGGACACCGTCTGCCCCGGCACCGCTCACCCGGACGCCGCTCGCCCCGGCGGCGGGAAGGCCGACCCCGACCGCCGCCAGGCCGGTCAGGGCTTGCCCGTCCCACCGGTGCCGGTCGGCCACGGTGATCAGGTCGCAGGAGCCGTCGCCGTAGCGCAGCAGGACTCGCCGCACGTCCTCGGCGGGGCGGGCCAGTTCGGCGGCGCGGCGGCGTTCGGCCAGCGGGTGGGACGACGGGGCGGGCACGTCCTCGATCCACAGGTCCGGCAGGCCGGCCAGGTCGGGGACGGCCTCGAAGGGGAGGCGCAGGGCGTGGCAGTGGGGCGCGGACAAGGCGCGTACTCCTCGGTGTTCGCGGGGCTTCAGCGCGCGCTGAAGCCGCCGTCCACGGTCAGGACGGAGCCGGTGATCCGGCGGGACTCGTCGGAGGCGAGGAAGACCACCGCGGCGGCCACGTCCTCGGGTTCGACGAGGGCGTTCATGGGCTGGGCCGCCAGGAAGGTCTGCTCGTGCTCGTGGACGGGGACGTCGAGGGCCCGGGCGATCTCGGCGAGCATGCGTCCCTCGGCGGTGGCGTCGTCGCGTACGGACCCGGGGCAGACGGCGTTGACGCGTACCTTCGTCGGCGCGTAGTCCAGGGCGGCGGCCTTGGTGAGTCCGACGACGGCGTGCTTGGCGGCGACATAGCCGGCGAAGTGGCGGTAGCCGACCAGACCGGCGGTGGAGGCGATGTTGACGATGCTGCCGGCGCGGCGGGCGCTCATGGCCTTGCCCACCTCGCGGATGACACGCCAGGCCCCGGAGAGGTCCACGTCGATCATCAGCGACCACTCGTCCTCGCTGATCTCGTGCACCGGCTTGCCCGACGGCGCGGCGATGCCGGCGTTGTTGACGGCCACGTCGATCCGGCCGAAGCGGTCCTCGGCGCGGGTGACCGCCTCCCGTACGGCGCGGGTGTCGCGGATGTCGGCCTCGGCGGTGAGCACGGCGGCGCCCGCCGCGCGGCACAGGGTGGCCGTGTGCTCCAACTGGCCGGGTGTGCCCAGCGGGTAGGGCACACCGGGCAGGTCGGCGCAGATGTCCACCAGGGTGAGATCGGCGCCCTCGGCGGCGCAGGCGACGGCGGTGGCTCTGCCGAGTCCGCGGGCGGCGCCGGTGATGAGGACCGACTTGCCGTGCAGACGCATGGGGGTGCTCCTTGGGTACGAAGGGGGGCGGGTGGTCACAGCACCGTCGAGGCGATCAGGCGGATCAGGGCGGGCGCCGTGTCCGTCAGGTACATGTGGCCGCCGGGGACCTCCAGGTGATCGAAGTCGCGGCCGGCCACCTTGCTCCAGGACTCGGCGTCGTCGTAGGAGACCAGGTCGTCGTCCTCGCCCCGGATGACCGTCAGGGGCGCGTCCAGGGGCAGGTCGGTGCCGGGGGTGTAGCTCTCGTGCATCTCCACGTCCGCGCGCAGGGCGGGCAGGATCATCTCGCGCATCTCCGGGTCGTCCAGCGCGGGATGGTGGTAGCCGGCGAACTCGGCGACCCGGGCGAGGAATTCCTCGTCGGACAGGCCGGTCGCGTGGCGCTCGCGGCCCCGGGCCGGTTCCGGGGAGCCGCTCACGAACAGGTGGACGAGTTCGACGCGGGGCTCGGCGGCCAGGCGGTGGGCGAGTTCGTAGGCGAGCACGGCGCCGAGGCTGTGGCCGAAGAGAGCCACTCGGGTGTCGCCGCCGTCGAGCCGTTCCGTCAGCTCGGCCAGCAGGCCGTCGACCGCCCGGTGCACGTCCCGGTACGGCTCCTCGTCGATCAGGCGTTCCCTGCCCGGCAGTTGCAGGGCGACGATCTCCAGCGTGTCCGCGGCCAGGGTCTTCCAGGGGCGGTAGAACGAGGCGCCCGCTCCGGCGTACGGGAGGCAGACCAGCTGGGTCGTGGCGGGGGAAGTCATGGGTGGGGGTGTCTCCTTGTTCAGCGCTGGTGGTGGGGGGCGAAGGCGAACAGCCCGGTGAGTTCCGCCGCCTCGGCCGCCGTGCGTAGTGCCTGGGCCGCGCGGTTAGGGCCGGGCATCCCGGGGCCGACGGGCATGACGTTGAGCGTGGTGACGCCGGCCTCGGCGTACTGCGCCATCCGCTCGGCGATCCGCTCGCGCGGCCCCAGCAGCGAGGTGGCGTCGAGGAATTCCAGCGGTACGGCGGCCATGGCGCCCGGGTAGTCGCCGGCCAGGAACCTCTCCTGGACGGTACGGGCCTCGGCACCGAAGCCCATGCGCTCGGCGAGCAGGGTGTAGTGGTTGTCGTCGCGGCCGCCCATACCGCCCAGGTACAGGGCGGCGTAGCCGCGGACGCGCCGGGCGCACGCCCGCCAGTCGGTGCCGGTCACGAGGGGGACGCTGGGGGCGATGTCGAAACAGGGGCCGTCGGGGCCCTCGGACGCGCCGAGGGTGCGTCCGGACCTGGCCAGCCCCGCCCGCAGCGCCTGGAGTTGCTTGCCCGCGTGCTCGGGTGAGAAGAACACCGGCAGCCAGCCGTCGGCGATCTCCCCGGCCAGTTCCAGGTTCTTCGGGCCGAGGGCGGCGAGGTACACGGGGATGTGCTCGCGCGGCGGGCGGATGGTCAAGGAGAGCGCCTTGCCCGGCCCGTCGGGGAGCGGCAGCGTGAAATGGGTTCCCTCGTAGGCGAGCGGCTCACGGCGCAGCGCGCGGCGCACCAGGTCGACGTACTCCCGGGTACGTCCCAGCGGCGACGCGAACCTGACGCCGTGCCAGCCCTCCGAGACCTGGGGGCCGGAGACGCCCAGGCCGAGGCGGACGCGGCCCTCGGAGAGGGTGTCGAGGGTGGCGGCGGTCATGGCCGTCATGGCGGGCGAACGGGCGGGGATCTGCAGGACGGCGGTGCCGACGTCGATGCGGGTGGTGCGGGCGGCGATCCTGGTCAGGACCGTCACGGCGTCGGAACCGAACGCCTCGGAGACCCACACCGCCGAGTAGCCGAGTTCCTCGGCGAGTTGGGCGAGAGCGAGCTGGGAGGCGTCGTTGCCACCGACCCAGTAGCCGAGGTTGAGGCCGAGCCGTAAGGAAGGGGCGGTCATGGGGACTCCTGTGCGTATGGCGCGTGTCCGGTGCGGGCCGGGGACGGGCTCAGTGGCCCGTGCGGGTGCGGTAGCGCCACGTCGAGAGGGTGGTGAAGACGGCGATGAGCAGCACCGAGCAGGCCACGGTGTAGAGCGCGGGGTGCTGGGCGGGCCAGCCGTGCTGCGCGGGGAAGCCCGGCGGGGGCGTGTTGCCGAAGAGCCGGCGCAGGGCGCCCGCGAGCGAGGTGATCGGGTTCCAGGCGGCGACGGTGGCCAGCGGGCCGGGGAGGGTGGTGCCGGAGACGAAGCCGGAGGAGATGAACGTCGCCGGGAACAGCCAGATCAGGCCGAGGCTGCTGGCGACCTGGGTGTTCGGGGCGACGAGGGCGACGAACACGCCGATCCACGACATGGCGAAGGCGAACAGCAGCACCAGCAGGATCCCGGCGGCCACGTGGAAGGGCCCGTTGAGCGGGCGCCAGCCCATCAGCAGGCCGCAGGTGGTGGTGACGGCGACGCTGGCCACACAGGTGGTCAGGTCGGAGGTCGTCCGGCCGAGCAGCAGGGCGACCCGGGAGATCGGCAGGGTGCGGAACCGGTCGACCATGCCCTGCTCCAGGTCCCTGGCGAGCCCGACCGTGGTGAACGAGGTGGTGAAGGCCACCGTCTGGGCGATCAGTCCGGCCACCAGATACGAGCGGTAGGCCGGGCCTCCCAGGCTGTTGCCGAAGACGTAGCCGATGAGCAGGGCGAACAGGACGGGCTCGAACAGACAGGAGATGAGCAGTCCGGGGCTGCGCCGCAGGTGCAGCAGGTTGCGCAGGGCGAGGTCGGTGCTCTCCGCGGCGACCCTGACCACGAGGTGGCGTCGGGGGCCGGCCGGGCGGTAAGGACGGGGGTCGCCGCCGGCTGCGGCGGCTCGGCCGCTTCCCGTGCCGGTTTTGATGCCGGTTCCGGCACCGGTGTGGGCCGTACGGGCGGGCGCGCTCACCGCGTCACCCCCGACTGCGAGCCGGCCTCGCCGTGCGGGACGTCGAGCGGGACGTCGTGCGCCCCGGATCGCTCGCGTCCGGGCCCGCGCGCCGGGCGCGGTCCCCCGACGGCGGGTCCCGTGCCCTTGCCGGAGCGTGCGGCCCGCCCGGTCAGCCCGAGGAACACGTCGTCGAGCGTGCACCGGTGCAGTCCCACCTCCAGCACGTCCACCCCCTCTTCCTCCAGGGCGGCCAGCGCCCGGCTCAGCGCCGCCCTGCCGTCGGTCACCGCGGCCTCCACCCGCCGGGCCCGGCGGTCGACGGCCGGCGTCACGCCGGTGGCGCGGGCGGCGGCCCGGGTGGCGGGGGTGAGGTCGCGGTCCTCGGCGACGTGGAGGACGAGGCGGTTGCCTGCCGCGGCCTTCAGCGCGTCGCTGGTGCCCTCGGCCACCACCCGGCCCTGGTCGATGACGGTGATCCGGTCGGCGAGGCGGTCGGCCTCCTCCAGATACTGGGTGGTGAGCAGGACGGTGGTGCCGTCGGCGACGAGTTCGCCGACCGCCTCCCAGGTGTCCAGCCTGCTCTCGGGGTCGAGTCCGGTGGTGGGCTCGTCCAGGACGATCAGGGGCGGGGCGCCGATGAGGGCGGCGGCCAGGTCGAGGCGGCGGCGCATGCCGCCGGAGTAGGTGCCCGCCGGGCGGCCGGCCGCGGCGGTGAGGCCGAATCGGGACAGCAGGTCGTCGGCGACGCGGCGCGCGGTGCGGCGGCCCATCCCCCGCAGTCTCGCGATCAGATACAGATTCTCCGAACCGGTGAGCATACCGTCGACCGTCGAATACTGGCCGGCCATACCGATGGTCGCGCGCGCCTTTTCCGGCTCTTTCGCGACATTCCAGCCGTTCACGAAGACCTGTCCGGAGTCCGGTCGCAGCAACGTCGTCAGAATTTTTACCAGAGTGGTTTTGCCTGCGCCATTGGGGCCCAGCAGGGCCATGACCTCTCCCGGGTGAACCTCCAGTTCAACTCCCCGCAATGCATGGTTCCCTCGGAATTTCTTGTGTAAGTCCCGGATAAGGATGGTCGACGTGGTCGTCTGATGCACAGGTCCGTTCTACGCCGCTCGCCCTGCCACGTCGACCCAGGTAGTCCCAAGGATCCTTGGCTGTTCGATGGCGTTTCTTTAGGTTCGCTTGGACATTCTGTTGTCGTTCCATGGATCATGATCATCTACGGTCTGCCATGTGCCAGAATTAATCACGTCGCTCAGGGAACGTGCGGCCCGTGATCCGCACGAACCGGCCGTATTCTTTGTTTCCGGTTCCCACGAAATTCACGGCTCCAGCCGAACCTTCTCGGAACTCGAACTAAGTGCCCGGCGCACGGCCTCATGGCTGCAGGAACGGTACGAGCCCGGCGACCGGGCCCTTCTCGCCCATTCACCGGGACTCGAATTCGTCACCGCTTTCTTCGGCTGCCTCTACGCGGGCCTCATCGCGGTACCCGCCCCGGTGCCGGCCCGCTCCGGGCACCAGCACCGCCGTCTCGCCGCCATCGCACGGGACGCGGGCGTACGGGTGCTCCTCACCCAGGAGGAGGACCGGGCGACCCTGGAGAAATGGGCCGCCGAGGCGGGCGTCGACGGTCTGACCGTCCACACCACCGACGCCGGCGACGGCGATCCCTCCGCGTGGTCCGAGCCCTCGGTCTCACCGGACACGGTGGCGCTGCTGCAGTACACGTCCGGATCGACCGGCGACCCCAAGGGGGTCATGGTCAGCCACGGCAACCTGCTCACCAACGGGCAGCGCATCTTCGGCTCGATCGGCGTGGACGGCTCCGCCCGCGCCGGAGGGTGGATACCCCTCTACCACGACATGGGCCTGATCGGCCTGATGCTGCCCGGCATCCTGCTCGGCCGGGGGTACGCGCAGCTGGACCCGGTGAGCTTCCTGCGCAATCCGTACCAGTGGCTGCGGATGATGGACTCACTCGACGTCAACATCACGGCCTCGCCCGACTTCGGCTACGACATGTGTGTCCGCCGGGTCACCGACGAACAGCTCGCCACCCTGGACCTGTCCCGTGTCGCCGCCGCCGTCAACGGCTCCGAGCCCGTGCGGGCCGGCACCCTTGACCGTTTCCAGGAGCGGTTCGGACCCGTGGGATTCCGGCCCGAGGCGATGCTCCCGATGTACGGCCTGGCGGAGGCGACCCTGATGGCCTCCGGAACCGGCGGACGCAGGCCGGTGACCACACCGGTCGGCGCGGAGGGCCTGGAACGGGGACTCCTCGCCCCGGCCACGGCCACGGAGCCGTCCCGGACACTCACCGGCTGCGGGGCGGACACCGGCTCACAGGCCCTGATCGTCGATCCGGACACCGCGCGGCCACTGCCGGACGGGCGCATCGGTGAGATCTGGCTCAGCGGCCCCTGTGTGGCCGGGGGCTACTGGCGCAACGAGCCCGCCACGCAGGCCACGTTCGGTGCCCGCACCGCCGACGGCCGGGGACCGTTCCTGCGCACCGGCGACCTCGGCGGCCGGCTCGACGGCGACCTGTACATCACCGGCCGCCGCAAGGAGGTCCTCGTCGTCCACGGCCGCAACGTGTACCCGCACGACATCGAGGACGAACTCCGCCTGCGCCACGAGGAGCTGGACGACCTGCTCGGTGCGGTGTTCCTGGTCGGCGGCGCCGACGGCGTGGCAGCCGAACCCGCGGTCGTCGCCGTGCACGAGATCCGTCCGCAGCCGGACACCGAACGGCTGCGCTCACTCGCCACCGCCATGAAGCAGACCATCGCCCGCGAGTTCGGCGTGCCCGTCGGCGCCGTCGTCCTGGTCCGGCCGCGCTCGGTCCGCCGGACCACCAGCGGCAAGATCCAGCGCTCGGCGATGCGCGACCTGTACCTCTCGGGACAGCTGGAGCCCTTCTTCCTCAGTGAGGACCCGCGGCTCACCTCCGCACTCGCGGCCCACCGCGAGCGGGGCCCGCGATGACCACGGCGAGCGCCCTGGACGCGCTGCTCACCGGGGACGGGACCGAAGCGGTGGACGACGCCTTCTCCCCCGCGGCGCTCGCCGCGCTCGACGCGGACGAGGAGTTCCCGTCCCGGGCGGTCCTCGCCCTGGACGAGGCAGGGCTCCCCGCCCACTACGTCCTGTCCGACGGCGCCGAACTCAGCGAGACCGTACGGCTGTTGCGGGCGGTCGCCCGCCGGGACCTGACCGTGGCGATCGCCCACGGCAAGACGTTCCTCGGGACGGCCCCGGTGTGGGTGGCCGGCACGGCGGAGCAGATCACCGGCCTGGCCGGGCGGGTGCGCGCCGGGGACGCCGTGTGCTGGGGGCTGACGGAGCGCGGACACGGCGCCGACCTGCTCTCGGGTGAACTCACGGCGGTTGCCGAGGACAGCGGCGGCTGGCGGCTCGACGGCGAGAAGTGGCTCATCAACAACGCCACGCGAGCCGCCCTCGCCTGTGTCCTCGCCCGCACCGACCCGGCCGGCGGCGCACGCGGCTTCAGCCTCTTCCTGGTGGACCGGGAACGCCTGCCCGAAGGGAGCTGGCGGAACCTGCCCAAGATCCGCACCCACGGCATCCGCGGCGCCGACATCAGCGGCTTCGCCCTCGACGGCGCCCGGGTCCCCGCCGACGCGCTGATCGGCGGGGAGGGCGACGGGATCCCGATCGTCCTCAAGACCCTCCAGCTCACCCGGATCGCGGTCGGCGCCCTCTCCCTCGGCGCCGCCGACCACGCCCTGCGCCTGGCCCGGGACTTCGCCACCGGCCGCGCACTGTACGGCCGCCGGCTGGCCGACATCCCGCACGTACGGCGCGTGCTGGGCCGGGCCGCCACCTCCGCGCTGCTCGCCGAGGCCGTCAGCCTGCTCGCCACCCGCTCCGCGCACACCCTGCCCGGCGAACTGAGCGTCGTCGCGCCGATCGCCAAGGCGTACGTCCCCACCGTCACCCAGGAGACGCTCACCACCCTCGGCGAACTCCTCGGCGTCCGTGGCTTCCTCACCTCCCCGCCCGGCGGCGGCTTCGCCAAGCTGGAACGCGACCACCGGATCTGCGCGATCTTCGACGGCAGCACCGTGGTCAACCGGGCCGCGCTCCTCAACCAGTTGCCGCGGCTGGCACGGCAGTTGCGTCGCCGGCGAGCCGACACCGACGGGGTGCGCGCCGCCGCCGACCTCACCGCGCCCCTGCCCCCCTTCGCCCCCGACCGGCTGTCCCTCCTGTCCGTCACGGGATGCGGCGCCGTGCAGTCGCTGCCCGACACCGTGGAGCGCGTGCGCCGCACCGGGCCCCCGGAACTGGCCGCGCTCACCGGTCCGCTCCTCGACGAACTGGACCTGCTCGAACAGGAGTCGGCCACCTTCGTGCCGGTCGCCGGCGGCCTCCCCAGCACCGCCTTCGAGCTCGCCGAACGCTATGAACGCGCCTACGCGGCCGCCGCGTGCCTCCTGCTGTGGCAGGAGAACCCCGGCCTGCGCACCGGACCGCTGGGCGCCGGCGCCCTGTGGCCCAGAGCCTGCCTCACCGCCCTCCTCGGCGCCGACGACAACGCTGTCTCGGACGCCATGGCCGGCGTCCTCCTCGACTGGAACGCACCGGAGTTCACGCTCCTGGGAGGTGCCGCGTGACCCCCCTCACGCAGACCGGCCCACCGGCCGCCGGCCCCGCCCCGAAGCGCGCCGACGAACTGGAGCATCTGCTCGGCGCCCTCGACGACCCCGCCAACCCCGTCGGCGCCGCCGCGATCCTCGACGCCGACGAGCGCGCCGAGACGCTCGCCGCCGGGGAGTCGCTGCTCCACGACTACGGACTCAACGCCGAGTTCGTCCCGCCCGAGCACGGCGGACGGCTCGACCGGGCGGACCACCTCGTGGAGGTCATGCGGAGCGTCTACCGCAGAGACCCCGTCCTCGGCCTCGGCTACGGCGCCAGCTCCCTCATCGCCGGCGTCACGCTGTGGACCGCGGGGAACGAGGAGCAGACCGCGTTCGCCGCCCGGACCCTGCTCGACGGCCGCCGTATCGCCATCGCCTTCCACGAGCTGGCGCACGGCAACGACATGGCCGGCACGGAGTTCACGGCGACCGCCGCACCGGACGGGCTGCGTCTGAGCGGACGCAAGGAGGTCGTCACCAACATCCGGCGCGCCGACGCGATGGTCGTCCTCGCCCGCAGCGACCCGCGACCGGGCCCGCGCAGCCACTCCCTGGTGCTCGTCGACCGTGCGAGCGCCGACCCTGGCCGGCTGACCGACCTGCCGCGCTTCGGCACCGTAGGTATGCGCGGCCTCCAGCTCGGCGGTCTGCGGTTCGACGCGTTGGCGGTGCCGGACACCGCGGTCCTCGGCCCCGTCGGTTCGGGCCTGGAGAACGCCCTGAAGGCCCTCCAGATCACCCGCACGGTCCTGCCCGCCATGGCGAGCGGCATCCTCGACACCGGACTGCGTCTCGCCCTGGACCACCTGACGGAGCGCCGGCTGTACGGCGCCCCCGCCACCGACCTGCCCTACGTCCGTGCCCAGCTGACGGCCGTCTTCGCCGACCTGCTGCGCGCGGAGGCCCTGGGCGCGGTGGGCGCCCGGGCGCTGCACCTGCTGCCGGGACAGGCGAGCGTGTACTCGTCGGCGGTGAAGTTCGAGGTGGCCCGGCTGCTCCTGGAGGCCATGGACCGGCTGGCGGAGCTGCTCGGCGCGCACTTCTACCTGCGCGAGGGGACGACCGCGCTGTTCCAGAAGCTGCTGCGCGACCTCGCGCCGGTCGGCTTCGGGCACATCGCCCGCGCCGCCTGCCAGATGAGCCTGCTGCCCCAGCTTCCGCTGCTGGCCCGGCGGTCGTGGTCCCGTCCGGCCGCGGACGCGCCCGGCGACCTGTTCGCGCTCGGGACCGGCCTGCCCGCGCTGCCGTTCGGCCGGCTGGCCCTGCACGCGGCCGGCCGCGACCCGATCGCCGGATCACTGCACGCCCTGGCCGACGCGCCCTGGGCTGCCGGCCACGCCGATCTGCGGGCTGCGACCGAGGCGGACCGGACCGACCTGACCGAGCTGGCCTCCGCATGCGTCCGGCTGGCGCCGGTCGACCTCGGGGTCGACGCCCGCCCCGAGCACTACGACCTCGTCACCCGGTACGTACGCCTGTGGGCCCGCACCGCCTGCCTCCAGGTCTGGCGGCACGCCGACCCCGGGACCTTCCTGGCCGACCCCTCATGGCTCCGTGCGGCCCTGCACCGCTCGGCGCCCGGCAGACGCCGGCCGGGCCCGCTGCCCGGCCCGGTCGAGGCCCCGCTCTTCGCCGAGCTGCTGCACCGGCACAGCGAGCGCCTCTCGTTCGGCCTGACCGGGCGGGCGCTGACCGTGTGACCACCCGGCCGGCCGCACGACCGCGGGACGCCGACACCGCCGTCCGCCGAGCGCCGATCACCTGACCCACCTGACCCACCTGACGCCCGAACGCGTCATGCCGCGCCCCCGCCGGGCCCCCGCACGCCCGGCCCCGCACACCACCCCTCTCGCCCCAGAAGGAAGACCCTCATGACCGCTGGCTCCCGCGACGTCCACACCTGGCTGACCGAGCGCGTGGCGACGTACCTGCGGCGTACGCCGCAGGACATCGACACGTCCATGCCGCTGACGGAGCTCGGCCTGGACTCGCTGACGGCGCTGGCCATCACCGCGGACATCGAAGACGAGTTCGAGGTGACGGTCGACGACGCGCTGACCTGGGACCACCCCACGATCGACGCGCTCGCCAAGGCCCTGGGCGACCTGCTCACGGAGCAGCCGGCGGTCGAGCACACGAGCGAGAAGCGGGCCTGATCATGAGCACTGCCAAGACGAACCGAAACGGGGCGCTGCCGCTGACGGCGGCCCAGCACGGGGTGTGGGTCGCTCAGCGACTGGACCCGGACAGCCCGCTGTTCACCTGCGGCATCTACTTCGACGTCCCCGGCCCCGTGGACCGCGCGCTGCTCGCCCGGGCCGTGGCACGCGCGGTGGCCGAGACCGAGGCGCTGAGGGTGCGCTTCCACGACGACGGGGAGACGGTCGAACAGCTCGTGGAGCCGTCCCTCCAGGGCGAGTTGGCGTACGTCGACGTCAGCGACGCGGCCGATCCGGTGGCCGCCGCCCGCGCCTGGACCGAGACCGCGCAGGCACAGCCGATACGCCTGACCGGCGACCGCCTCTTCGCCCACACCCTGCTGCGGCTGGGTACCGACCGGCACTGGCTGCACTTTCGCTACCACCACATCCTCCTCGACGGCTACGGCCAGGTCCTGCACTGCCGCCGCCTGCTGGAGATCTACACCGCGCTCAGCGCCGGCCAGGAGCCCGGGGACTCCGGTTTCGGCGCCCTGCGGGACGTCCTGGCGGAGGAGGACGCCTACCGGGGTTCGCGGCGCCGGGAGCGGGACGCGGCTTACTGGCGGGGCCAGTTCGCGGATCTGCCCGAGTCCACCGAACTCGGCACCGGCGCCACCGTCCTCGCCCCCAGCCTGCCCGGCGCCGTCACCCGGCTGCCCGAGGAAGCGGCCCGCCGGGTGCGCGCGCTCACCGGCTCCCGCTGGTCGATCCCGGTCATCGCGGCCATGGCGGCCCACACCCACCGGGTCACCGGGGCCCAGGACGTGGTCGTACGGGTGTTCATGGCGGCCCGGCAGAGCCCGGGGGCCCTGGCGACGCCCGCGATGCTGGTCAACGACGTGCCGCTGCGCGTGCGCGTCGACGGCTCCACGACCTTCGCCGACCTGCTCGACCGGGTCGCCGCGTGCCTGTCCGAGGCGAGTCGGCACCAGCGGTACCCGCACGACGACCTCCGCCGTGACCTCGCCGCCTCCGCCCACCCGGGCACCCTCGGCGGGCCCAGCGTGAACATCCTGTCCTTCGCCGCCGCCCGTCTGCCGTTCGGCCCGGTCCTGGCGGAGGCGCATCAGCTGGCCTCGGGCCCGGTGCGGGACCTCGCCCTGCACGCGTACGGCGACCCCGAGGCCGGCGAGGGCATCGAGCTGACCCTCAACGCCCACCCCGGCCGCTTCACCCCCGAGACCGCCGCCGCCCACCGCGACCGCTACCTGCGCCTGCTCACCGCCGCCACCGGGCGACCGGACCTGCCCATCGGCGCCCTCGACCTGCTCGACGACGCGGAGCGGAAGCGCTTCCACCGCTGGAACTCCACCGGGCACGAGACCGACGGCCGCTCCCTGGTGGAGCTGTTCGAGGAACGCGCGGCCGAGGCCCCGGCGGCCGAGGCCGTCGCCTTCGACGGCGAGCGGCTGACGTACGGGGAGCTGAACGCCCGCGTCAACCGCATGGCGCACGCCCTGCGCCGCGCGGGCGTCGGACCGGAGTCGCGGGTCGCGGTGCGGCTGTCGCGCTCGGTCGACCTGATCGTGGCGCTGTGGGCGGTCCTGAAGTCCGGTGCCGCCTACGTGCCCGTCGAGACCGGTTACCCGGCCGACCGGATCGCCCACGTCCTCGCCGACTCCCGGGCCTGCTTCGTCATCGACGAGGAGAGCGTGCGCGGACTCGGTGCGGGCGAGCCGGACACCGACCCGGGCGTGGTGGTGCGCGGGGACACCACCGCGTACGTCGTCTACACCTCCGGCACCACCGGCCGTCCCAAGGGCACCCTGGTCACCCACGCCGGTATCGCCAACATGCTCGCCTGGATGCAGGACGAGTACCGGCTCACCCCGGCGGACCGGGTCGTGCACAAGACGCCCATCGGCTTCGACGTGTCCGTGTGGGAGGTCTTCTGGACCCTCACCCGGGGGGCGACCCTCGTCGTCGCCCGCCCCGACGGCCACCGCGACCCCGCCTACCTCGCCCGGCTGGTGCGCGACGAGCGGGTCACGATCATCCACTTCGTGCCGGCCATGCTCGGCCCGTTCCTCGACGAGTACGAGCCGGTCGCCTCCCTGCGCATGGTCAGCTGCGGCGGCGAGGCGCTGCCCGCCGGGCTCGCCGAACGCTTCCACCGCGAGTGCGGCGCCCAGCTGCACAACTCCTACGGCCCCACCGAGTTCTCGGTGACCGCCACCTCCCGCGCGTGCGCCCCCGGCGAGCCCGTCACCATCGGCGTACCCACCCACAACTCCCGGGCGTATGTGCTCGACCCGGCCCTGCGGCCGGTGGCGGACGGCCTCACGGGTGAGCTCTACCTCGCGGGCGTCCAGCTCGCGCGCGGCTACCTCGACCGGCCCGCCCTGACCGCCCAGCGGTTCGTCGCCGACCCCTACGGCCCGCCCGGGACCCGGATGTACCGCACGGGCGACCTCGTGCGCCGCCGGGTCGACGGCGAACTGGAGTTCGCGGGCCGGGCCGACGACCAGGTGAAGATCAACGGGCAGCGGGTGGAGCCCGCCGAGGTCGAGGCCGTGCTGGCCTCGGTGCCCGGTGTGGAACAGGCGGTCGTCGTCGTGCACGACACCGCCGCCGGAGCCCGGCAGCTCGTCGGATACGTCACCGGCGCCCCGTCCGTCGACCCGCGGGCATGGCTCGCCGACCGGCTGCCCGCCCTCCTCGTGCCGGCCGCCGTGCTCACCCTCCCGGAGATCCCGGTGACCCCCAACGGCAAGGTCGACCGGCGGGCGCTGCCCGCGCCGGCCCTGACCGCCGGGGGGCGCGCCCCCGAGACCGCCGCCGAGCGGGTGCTGCACGAGATCGCCGCCGGACTTCTCGACCGGCCCGCACTCGGTGTCGACGACGACCTGTTCGCGCTCGGCGCCGACAGCATCCACGCCATCCAGCTGGTCAGCCGCGCCCGCCGCCAGGGCCTCGCGCTCACCCCGCAGGACGTCTTCGACCACCCGACGGTCGCCCGGCTCGCCTGCGTGGCGGCACCGGCGAGCGGACCGGAACCCGACGACGACCCGGTGGGCGGCTTCCCCGAGACGCCCATGGAGCGTCGGCTCGCCGAACGCGGCGGACCCACCACCGGATTCGCCCAGTCGCTGCTCCTCACCACCGAGCCGGGGCTCTCCCACGACCATCTGCGCGCCGCCCTGCAGAGCATCCTCGACCGCCATGACGCCCTGCGGATGCACGGCCGGCGGATCCGCCCCGTGGGCGCCGTGCGGGCCGACGACTGCCTCGTACGCGCCACGGCAGGCGACGACCTGGACGAGCACCGGGAGTCGGCCCGCAAGGCGCTCTCACCGGAGGACGGCGCGATGGTCCGGGCGGTGTGGTTCGACGCCGGGCCCACCGAGCCCGGCCGGCTGCTGCTCGTCCTGCACCACCTCGTCGTCGACGGCGTCTCCTGGCGCGTCCTCCTGCCCGACCTCGCCGAGGCCCTCACGGCCGCCGCCGAGGACCGCGCCCCCGAGCCGTCCCCGGCCGGGACCTCGCTGCGCCGCTGGGCGGACCATCTCGCCGCGCTGGCCGACGACCCGGACACCCTGGCCGAACTCCCGCTGTGGACCGAACTGTTGAGCACCGAGGAGCCCGTCCTGGGCGCCCGCCCGCTCGACCCGGAGCGGGACGTGCACGCGACCGCCCGCACGGTCACCGTCACCCTCCCGGCCGCCCTCACCGACACCCTGCTGACGACGCTGCCCGCCGCCCACCGGGCCACCCCGGACGACATCCTGCTCGCCGCGCTGTCCGCGGCCGTCCAGCGCCACCGGGGCGAGGGACCGGTCCTGGTCGACCTGGAGGGACACGGCCGCGACCACCTGCCCGCCGGGTTCGACCTGAGCACCACCGTCGGCTGGTTCACCCGGATGCACCCGGTGCGCCTCGGCGCCGGCACGGACACCGGCCCTCAGCTGATCCGGCGCACCAAGGACGAGCTGCGCGCGATCCCGCACGGCGGACGCGGCCACGACCTGCTCCGCGACCGGCTCGCGCACCTGCCCGTCCCGCAGATCGCCTTCAACTACCTCGGCCGCCTGGACGCCGACGCCCTCGGCGGCTGGCACCTGGCCGACGGCACGGAATCCGTCCGGCTGCTGGCCGACGACGGCCTCGCCTGCGCCCACGCCCTGGAGATCGACGCGTACGTCCGCGACGGCGCCCTCACCGCCGTGTGGACGTATCCCGGGGGCGTGCTCACCGAGACGCAGGTGCGGGCGCTCGCCGAGGCGTGGACCGGCGCGCTGGCCGAACTGGCCGCGCACACCAGGGGCGCGCTGACCGTCTCCGACGTGCCGCTGGTGCGCATCACCCAGGAGGAACTGGACCGCTTCCGGGGCGCCGCCGACGTCCTGCCGCTGTCCCCGCTCCAGGAGGGCCTGCTCTTCCTCGCCCTGTACGAGCCCGACGACCCGTATGTGGGCCAGCTCGTCCTGGAGATCGACGGCGGCTACGACCACGACCGCATGCGGGCCGCCGCGACCGCCCTGCTGCACCGCCACCCGAACCTGCGCGCCGCCTTCCGCAGCCGCTCGGCGGGCGCGCCCGTCCAGGTCGTGCCGGACACGGTCCGGGTGCCCTGGGAGGAGCGGGACGAGGCCGACCTGGAGGCGTTCCTGGCCCGCGACCGGGCGCGCGGCTTCAGCGTCGTACGGCCGCCGCTGCTGCGGTTCACCGCGCTCGGGAACCGACTGGTGGTGACCCACCACCACCTGCTGCTGGACGGCTGGTCGCTGCCCCTGCTGGTGCGCGAGCTGTTCACGCTGTACGGCGGTGACGGGCCGGCTCCGGTGGCGCCGTACCGCGACTACCTGGCCTGGCTGGCCGGGCAGGACCGCGAGGCGTGCGCCGCGGCGTGGGGCGAGGAACTCGCCGGGCTCGCCGCGCCCACGCTGCTCGCGCCCGCCGGGGCCGTCCCCGATGGTCACGGCGTCCACGAGGTCGCCCTCTCCGAGGCGGTCACCGAGGCCCTGACCGCGCGGGCCCGTGCCCACCGGCTCACCCTGAGCACCGTCGTGCAGGGCCTGTGGGCGCTGCTGCTGAGCGGCCTCACCGGTCGCGACGACGTGCTGTTCGGCGCCACCGTGTCGGGGCGTCCGGCGGAACTGCCCGGCGCGGAGTCGATGGTCGGGCTGTTCGTCAACACGCTGCCGGTCCGGGTGCGCGTGGACCGGGGCGAGACACTGGCGGCGCTGCTGGAGCGGCTCCAGCGGCGGCAGGCGGCCCTGCGTGCGCACCAGCACGCCTCCCTCGCGGACCTCACCCGCGGATCCGGCCTCGACACGCTGTTCGACACCGTCATCGCCTTCGAGAACTACCCGATGAGCGACGGCGTCGAGGCCGGGGGGCTACGGCTCGCGCACGCCCGAATCGTCGAGCGCACCCACTACCCGGTGTCGCTGTCGGTGTTCCCCGGCGAGCGGCTCACCCTGAAGTTCGCCCACCTGACCGGCATGTTCGCCCCGGGGGCCGTCGAGCGGCTCGCCGACCGGCTGACCGAGCTGCTCACGGGCGCGGCGGGCGGACTCGACGTGCCCGCGGGCGACCTGGTGGTCATCGGCGAGGAGGACCGGCTGCTGGTCACCGGCCACCGGGCCGTCACGGACGGCGCCGGGCAGGCGACGGAGACGAAGGCGGCCGGTGGCGGCGCGCCCCGCACTCCCGAGGAGGAGACCCTCTGCCGCATCGTCGCCGAGGTCCTCGGCGTGGACCAGGTCGGCGTCGACGACGAGTTCTTCGCACTCGGCGGCACCTCGATCCTGATGATCCGTCTGGTCCACCGGGTCCGCGACGAGTTCGGCGTGGACCTGTCGCTGCGCGACGTCTTCGCCGCGCCCACCGTCGCCGGTGTCGCCGAGCGGCTGGCCGGTGTCGGCCCCGAGGCCAAGCGCATCACCGCGGACGAGCGGCCCGGCCGCGTCCCGCTGTCGTTCGCGCAGGAGCGCATGTGGTTCCTGCAACGCCTCCAGCGCGGGACCGGCACGTACAACATCCCCCTCGCCGTCCGCCTCACCGGCACCCTCGACACGGACGCCCTCGGCGCCGCGCTGGGCGACCTGGTCGCCCGGCACGAGGCGCTGCGCACCGTCTACCCGGAGGACGCCGAGGGCCCCCACCAGGTCGTGCTGCCCGCGGACACCGGCTTCACCATGGAGGTCGTCCGGGACCCCGCCCCCGACCTGGCCGGGTCCGCCGCCCGCCCCTTCGACCTGACCCGTGACGTGCCGCTGCGGGCGACGCTGTACGAGACCGGGCCGGACACCTACGTCCTGCTCCTGGTCGTGCACCACATCGCCGCCGACGGCGCCTCGCTGCGTCCGATCGCCGAGGACCTCACCGCCGCCTACCGCGCCCGGTGCGCCGGGAACGCGCCTGATTTCTCCGAACTGCCCGTGCAGTACCCGGACTTCGCGCTGTGGCAGCGCGACAGCCTGGCCGCCGACCTGCCCCGCCAGGTCGCGTACTGGAAGCAGGCCCTGGACGGCCTGCCGCCCGAGGTCACCTTCCCCGCCGACCGGCCCCGGCCGGCGGTGGCCACGCACCGCGGCGACCATGTGGAGTTCCCCGTCGCCCCGGAGCTGTACCAGCGGATCCTGGACCTGGCCGGCCGTACCCGCACGACCCCGTTCATGGTCCTCCAGGCCGCCGTGTCGCTGCTGCTGACCCGGCTCGGCGCGGGCGAGGACATCCCGCTCGGCGGTGTGATCGCCGACCGGCCGGACTCGGCGCTGGACGACGTGGTGGGCGTGTTCATCAACACCCTCGTCTACCGCGTCGACACCTCCGGCGACCCCCGCTTCGAGGAACTGCTGGTCCGCGTCCGCGAGACGGGCCTGGCCGCCTACGCCCACCAGGGCGTGCCCTTCGAGCGGCTGGTGGAGGAGCTGAACCCGGAGCGCTCCCGCTCCCGGCACGCCTTCTTCCAGGTGATGCTCGCCTGGCTGGACCTCACCGAGGCCCGTTTCGAACTGCCCGGCGTCACCGCCGACCCCGGCCCCGTCACCAGCGGCACCGCCAAGTTCGACGTCCACTTCGACTGCCATGTCGACGGTGCCGGCGGACTGCTGTGCCGCCTGGAGTACGCCACCGACCTGTACGACCGGCGTACGGCGCTGAGTTTCGCCGCCCGCTTCGTCCGCGTCCTCGACGCCGTCACCGCCGACCCGGCGCTGCCGCTCTCCCAGGTCGACGTGCTCGACGACGCGGAACGCTCCCTGCTGCGGGAGGGCTGGAACGCCACCGCCGTACCGTTCGACGACGAGGGCTCGGTCGTCGAGCTGTTCGAGGCGCGCGTGTCAGAGGCCCCGGACGCCGAAGCGGTCCGCTTCGAGGGGGAGGGCGTCACCTACGGCGCGTTCAACGCGCGGGTGAACCGGCTGGCGCACGCCCTGCGCGAGCGCGGTGTCGGCCCCGAGTCGCGGGTCGCGGTGATGCTGCCGCGCTCGGTCGACCTCATGGTCGCGCTGTGGGCGGTGCTCAAGACGGGCGCCGCGTACGTGCCGATCGACACCGGCTACCCGGCCGACCGCATCGCGTACATCCTCGCCGACTCGGGCGCCCGGCTGCTGATCTCCGACCGTGACGCGGACGGCTTCGAGCGGATCGCCCCCGACGTCCAGGGCCCCGAGCACAACCCGGGAGTGCGGGCCCACGGCGACAACGCGGCCTACGTCATCTACACCTCCGGCTCCACCGGCCGGCCCAAGGGCACCGTCAACACGTACGCGGGCATGGCGAACAGGCTGTGGTGGATGCAGCGCGACCACCGGCTCGCCACCGGGGAGCGGGTGCTGCAGTCCACCCCGGTCAGCTTCGACGTGTCGGTGTGGGAGGTCTTCTGGACCCTGATGTACGGCGGCACCCTCGTCGTGGCCCGGCCCGACGGCCACCGCGACCCGCTCTACCTGGGGCGGCTGATGGACGAGGAGTCCGTTGCCGTCGTCCACCTCAGCGCCTCCATGCTGGGCGCCTACCTGGCCGAGACCCGGCTGCCCGACCGTGTCCGTCTGGTCGTCTCCGGCGACGAGGCGCTGCCGGCCGAGCTGGTCCGCCGCTTCCACGAGGGCTCGGACGCCGTGCTCCTCAACGCCTACGGCCCCACCGAGGCCGCCGTCGACGTCACGGCGTGGGCCGCGCCGCCGGACACCGAGACCGTGCTGATCGGCGGCCCGGTCGCCAACACCCGTGTGCACGTGCTCGACGCGGCACTCGCCCCGGTCGCCCCCGGCGTGCCCGGCGAGCTGTACGTCGAGGGCGTGCAGCTCGCGCGCGGCTACCTGGACCGGCCCGGACTGACCGCCGAGCGGTTCGTGGCGAGCCCGTACGGCCCGCCCGGCGCCCGGATGTACCGCACCGGGGACCTGGCACGCTGGACGTTCGACGGCGAGCTGGAGTACCTCGGGCGCGCCGACAACCAGGTCAAGCTGCGGGGCTTCCGGGTCGAACTCGGTGAGATCGAGGACGCGCTGGCCGACCACCCGGCCGTCGCCCAGGCCGCCGCGGCCGTGCACGGGCAGTGGCTCGTCGGCTATGTCGTGCCCGTGTCCCCGGACGCCCCGGTGGACGCCGAGGCACTGCGCGACCGGCTCGCCGCCCGGCTGCCGGAGTACATGGTCCCGGCCCAGATCACCGAGCTGGCGGCCATGCCGCTCACTCCGAACGGCAAGCTCGACCGCAAGGCGCTGCCCGTGCCCGAACGGACCCACGCCTCCGGGCGCGGGCCGCGCACCGCGCAGGAGGAGATCCTGTGCGGGCTGTTCGCCGAGGTGCTCGGCGTGCCCGAGGTCCGCGTCGACGACGACTTCTTCGCGCTCGGCGGGCACTCCCTGCTGGTGACCCGGCTGGCGAGCCGCATCCGGGCCGCGCTGGACGTCGACGTCGAGCTGTCGGTGCTGTTCGAGGCCACGACCGTGGCGAAGCTGTCCGCGCGGCTGGGCGGTGGATCGCCCCGGCGGCCCGCGGTGACGGCACGGGCCCGCGAGGGACGCCTGCCGCTGTCGTACGCCCAGGAACGGCTGTGGTTCCTGCACCGCTTCGAGGGACCGTCCGCGACGTACAACCTGCCCGTCGCGCTGCGTCTGTCGGGCGTCCTCGACGTGCCCGCGCTGACCGCGTCCCTCGCCGACGTGGCGGGCCGGCACGAGGCGCTGCGCACGGTGTTCGCCGAGGACGAGCACGGCCCGTGCCAGGTGGTCCTGCCGCCGTCGGCGGTGCCGCCCCTGGCCGTCGTGCGCACCGGCGAGGACGCCCTCGACGAACGCCTCGCCGAGGCCGTGCGCACCCCGTTCGACCTGGCCGCCGAACCCCCGCTGCGGGCCACCCTGTTCGACCTCGACGGCGACGCGTACGTGCTGCTGCTGGTGCTGCACCACATCGCCGGCGACGGCGCCTCCATGGCCCCGCTGGCCCGTGACCTCGCCGAGGCGTACACGGCCCGCACCCGGGGCGAGGAGCCCGGATGGCCCGGACTGCCTGCCCAGTACGCCGACTTCGCGCTGTGGCAGCGGACCGTGCTCGGCTCCGCCGACGACCCGGACAGCGAACTCGCGCGGCAGCTCGACCACTGGCGCGTGGTCCTCACCGGGCTGCCCGAGCAGCTGGAACTGCCCTTCGACCGGCCCCGCCCGGCCCGGCCCACCCACCGCGGCGACACGGTGCCCTTCAGCGTCGCGCCCGAGGTCCACGCGTCCCTGGTCCGGCTCGCCCGTGAGCACCACACGACCGTCTTCATGGTGGTCCACGCCGCCCTGGCCGTCCTGCTGCACCGGCTCGGCGCGGGCGACGACGTCGTGATCGGCTCGCCCGTGGCCAACCGCACCGACGACGCCCTGGCGCCCCTGGTCGGCTACTTCGCCAACAACCTCGTCCTGCGCACCGACCTGACGGGCGACCCGGACTTCACCGAGGTGCTGCGCCGGGTGCGGGCCGCCGACCTGGCCGCCTACGCCCACCAGGACGTGCCCTTCGAGCGGCTGGTGGAGGCGGTGAACCCGGTGCGCTCCACGGCCCGGCATCCGCTGTTCCAGACCGGGCTGAACTTCCACACCGCCGACCAGCAAACCGCCCTCGACCTCGCCGTGGACCTGCCGGGGCTCTCGGCGCGTGTGCAGCCGGTCGCCTCGCCCGCCGCCAAGTTCGACCTGTCGTTCTTCCTCGGCGAACGGCCCGAGGGCGGGGTCTCGGGACTCCTGGAGTTCGCCACCGATCTCTTCGACCGCGACACGGCCGCCCGGATCGCGGAGCGCTTCACCTCTCTGCTCGCGGCCGTCGCAGCGGAACCCGCCCGAGGTGTACGAGAGTTCGACATCGTCTTCGAGGAGGAGCGGCGGCAGCTGCTCACCGAGTGGAACGCCACCGACCACGCGGTACCGCCCGGCACCCTCACCGACCTCGTCGAGGCCCAGGCGGCCCGCACCCCCGACGCGCCCGCCGTCGTCTTCGGCGCCACCGAGCTCTCGTACGCCGAACTCGACGCCCGCGCCAACCGGCTGGCCCGGCACCTGGCGGACCTCGGCGCCGGCCCCGAGCGGTACGTCGCCGTCCTGCTGCCGGTCAGCGAGGACATCCCGGTGGCCCTGCTGGCCGCGCTGAAGACCGGCGCCGGCTATCTGCCGCTGGACCCGGCCCACCCGGCCGACCGGCTCGCGTTCATGCTCCGCGACATCGCCCCGGTGGCCGTCGTCACCACCCCCGAACTCGCTAAGACCGTACGGTCCTCGGCGGGCGGGCCGGTGGTGCTGCCCGACGACCCGGCGATCGCCCGGCGGCCGTCCGGCCCGCTGACCGGCGTCGCCCGGAGGCCCGAGCACGCCGCGTTCGTCATCTTCACCTCCGGTTCGACCGGCCGCCCCAAGGCCGTCGTCGTAGAGCACCGCTCGCTGGTCGCCTACCTGGCGTGGGCGACCCACGAGTACGAGAGCCTGCGTGCGCGCGTCCTGGTGCACTCGCCGGTCTCCTTCGACCTCACCGCGACCGGCATGTTCGGCCCGCTGATCTCCGGCGGCCGTGTGGAGCTGGTCCGCTGGACCTCCAGCGGCCCCGACCCGGACACGCGGGTCATCCGGCCCGACTTCGTGAAGGCCACGCCGAGCCATCTCCACCTGCTCGGCGCGGTGCCCGACGAGTACTCCCCCAGCGGACAACTCGTCCTGGGCGGCGAGTCGCTGCTCGGTGACGTCCTCGACGCCTGGCGTGCCCGGCACCCCGGTGTGACCGTCCTCAACGAGTACGGACCGACCGAGACCACCGTCGGCTGCAGCCTGTTCCGCATCGAGCCCGGCGACACCGTGCCGCCCGGGGTGATCACCATCGGCACCCCGGCCTGGAACACCCGGATGTACGTCCTCGACGCCCTGCTCCGCCCGGCCCCGGTCGGCACCGCGGGCGAGCTGTACGTGGCCGGTGACCTGGTCACCCGCGGCTACCACGGCCGCCCGGGCCTGACCGCGGGCCGTTTCGTCGCCGACCCCTACGGGCCGCCCGGGACGCGGATGTACCGCACCGGCGACCTGGCGCGGTGGACGGCGGCCGGGCGGCTGGAGTTCGTCAGCCGGGTCGACGACCAGGTCAAGATCCGGGGCTTCCGGATCGAGCTCGGCGAAGTGGAGGCGGTGCTGACCGCCCAGCCCGGTATCGACCGGGCCGCCGTGGTGGTGCGCGAGGACCAGCCCGGCGACAAGCGGCTCGTCGCCTACGTGGTGCCCGAGCCGGGCGTCCCCGCCGACCCCGCCGCCCTGCGCGCAGCCGCCTCCCGGGCCCTGCCCGACTACATGGTCCCCGCCGCCTTCGTCGCGCTGGACACCCTGCCGCTGACCGCCAACGGCAAGATCGCCCGCGCGGCCCTTCCCGCGCCCGCCCTCACCGCCGGACAGCCGGGCAGGGCCCCGGCCGAGGGTCTGGAGCGGCAGGTGGCGGACGTCTTCACGGCCGTCCTCGGGGTGCCCGAGGTGGGCGCCGACGACGACTTCTTCCGGCTCGGCGGGCACTCCCTGCTCGTCGCCCGGCTGGTCAACCGCGTCCGGTCCGGCCTCGGGGCCGAACTGTCCCTGCGGGACGTCTTCGAGCGGCCGACCGTCGCCGGGATCGCCGAACTGCTCGCCGCACGGGCCGGGCGGGGCACCCGCGCGCCGCTGGTGCGGCGGGCACGGCCGGCGCGGGTGCCCCTGTCGGCGGCGCAGCGCCGGATGTGGTTCCTCGACCGGCTCGACGGCCCGTCCCCGACGTACACCATCCCGGTCGTGCTCCGCCTGACCGGCACCCTCGACGCCGACGCGCTGCGCGCCGCCTTCGGGGACCTGGTCCGGCGGCACGAGGCGCTGCGGACCCTGATCGCGGAGGACGCCGAAGGCCCGCACCAGGTCGTCGCCGACACCGAGCCGCCCTTCACGGTCGTGCCGTGCCGGCCGTCCGGGTTCGACGACGCGGTGGCCCGCGCGGCCCGGGAGCCGTTCGCCCTGGACCGCGAACTCCCGGTCCGTGCCACGCTGTTCACCGACGGCGAGCGGGAGCACGTGCTGCTCGTGCTCGTCCACCACATCGCCGGTGACGGCGCCTCCATGCGTCCCCTCGCGGCCGACCTCTCCACGGCCTACACGGCCCGTCTCGACGGCCGCGCGCCCGACTGGGCGCCGCTGCCCGTCCAGTACGCCGACTACGCGCTGTGGCAGGGTGACTTCCCGGGCGACCATTTGGAGTTCTGGACGTCCGAGCTGGCGGGCCTGCCCGAGCAGATCGAGCTGCCCACCGACCGGCCCCGGCCCGCGGTGATGTCGTACCGGGGCGGCACGGTCGCCTTCACCGTCCCCGCGCGGCTGCGCGAGCGGGCCGAACGCCTCGGCCGTGAGCGGGGGGCCAGCGCCTTCATGGTGGCGCACGCCGCGCTCGTCGCCCTGCTGGCCCGGCTGGGCGCCGGGGACGACATCGTGATCGGCACGCCCGTCGAGGGACGGCCGGACAGTGCCCTCGACGACCTCGTCGGGCTCTTCGCCAACACGCTGGTGCTGCGCGCCGACGCCTCCGGGAACCCGGCGTTCACCGAGTTGCTGGACCGGGTGCGCGGGGCCGACGTGGCCGCGTACGCCCACGCCGACGTGCCGTTCGAGCAGTTGGTGGAGGAGCTGAACCCGCGGCGGTCGCGCTCGCGGCACCCGCTGTTCCAGGTGATGCTGACGTTCAACCGGCACAGCGCGCCGCCCACCCTGCCGGACCTCGCCGTCACGGTGGCGGACGCGCCCGGCGACCGGGCCAAGTTCGACCTGTCACTGACCCTGACGGAGGACCCGGCGGGCGGCTGGAGCGGAACGGTCGAGTACGCCGCCGACCTGTTCGACCGCACCACCGCCGAGCGCGTCGCCGAACGGTATCCGCGCCTGCTGGACGCCGCCGTCACCGACCCGGGGCGGCCGATCCACGGGCTGGAACTGCTGACCGGGACCGAGCGCGAGGACCTCCTCGTACACCGGCAGGGCGCGCCGGCGGCGGGTACGGGCCGCATCCTGCCCGAGCTGTTCGAGGCGCAGGCGGCCCGCACCCCGGACGCGCTCGCGGTCGTCTCGGACGGCGCCTCGCTGACGTACGACGCGCTGAACCGAGGCGCCAACCGGCTCGCCCGGCACCTGATCGCCCTCGGCGCCGGCCCGGAGACCGTCGTCGTGGTCGTCCTGCCGCGCCGCGCCGACACCCTCGCCGTGCTGCTGGCGGTGCTGAAGGCGGGAGCGGCCTATCTGCCGATCGACCCAGCCAATCCTGCCGCTCGCGTGGACAGCCTGGCCGCCGACGCGGGTGCCCGCCTGGTCGTCACCGAGAGCGTGCTCGCCGACTGGGCGCCCGCCCTGCCCGCGTACGCCGACAGCGACCTGGGCGTGCCGGCGCACCCCCGGCAGGCCGCGTACCTGATCTACACCTCCGGCTCGACGGGCCGCCCCAAGGGCGTCGTCGTCGAACACGCCTCGCTGGCCGCGTATCTGAGCCGGGCCGCCGAGCTGTACCCGGCGGTCTCCGGTGAGTCGCTGGTGCACTCCTCGCTCGCCTTCGACATGCCGGTCACCACGCTGTTCGCCCCGCTGATCAGCGGCGGCCGGGTCCGGTTCGGCGACCTCGACGCGCACACGGACCGCCCGGACCTGCTGAAGGTCACCCCCAGCCATCTGAAGCTGCTGGAGACCCTGCCCGACCGCGCGTCGGACGCCCGCACCCTGATCGTCGGCGGTGAGGCGCTCGACGGCGAGTTGCTCCAGCGCTGGCGCGAGCGGCATCCGCAGGCCCTGGTGGTCAACGAGTACGGTCCCACCGAGGCGACCGTGGGCTGCGTCGTCCACACGATCGCGCCGGGCGAGGAACTCGCCCCCGGCTCCGTGCCCATCGGGCGGCCGCTGGCGGACGCGCGGGTGTACGTGCTGGACGCGTATCTGCGGCCCGTCCCCGACGGTGTGTGGGGCGAGCTGTATCTGGCCGGACCCCAGCTCGCCCGCGGCTACGCGGGCCGGCCGGGACAGACCGCCGAGCGGTTCGTGGCCGACCCGTTCGGCCCGGCGGGCAGCCGTATGTACCGGGTGGGCGACCGGGCCCGCTGGCGGAGCGACGGCGTCCTGGAGTTCGCCGGACGCGTCGACGACCAGGTGAAGATCCGCGGGTACCGCGTCGAACCGGGCGAGATCGAGGCCGCGTTGACCGCCCTCGACGAGGTCGCCGCCGCGGCGGTCGTCGCGCGGGAGGACCGGCCGGGCGACCTGCGGCTCGTCGCGTATGCCGTGCCCGCCGCACGGCCGTTGTCCGTCGACACGGTCCGGGCGTCGCTGGCGGCCGCGCTGCCCGCGTACCTCGTCCCGTCGGCCTTCGTGGAGATCGACGCGATCCCGCTGACGCCCAACGGCAAGCTCGACCGCGGGGCCCTGCCCGCGCCCCAGGTCGCGCGGGAGCGGGGACGCGGGCCGCGCACCCCGCGCGAGGAGGTCCTGTGCGGGCTCTTCGCCGACGTGCTCGGCGTGCCCGAGGTGTCGGTCGACGACGACTTCTTCGGGCTCGGCGGCCACTCCCTGCTGGCCACCGTCCTCGTGAACCGCGTCCGCGCGGCCCTGGGAGTCCGCGTCGAGCTGCGGCAGGTCTTCGACGCCCCGACCGTCGCCGCGCTCGCCGGGGTCCTCGCGGAGGACACCCCGTACGAGCCGCTCGTCGCCCAGCCGCGGCCGGACCGGGTGCCGCTGTCCTTCGCCCAGGAACGGCTGTGGTTCCTGCACGCCCTCAATGGGCCGTCCCACACCTACAACGTCCCCCTGGCTGTGCGTCTGACCGGCACCCTGGACGTGGCCGCGCTGCGTGCCGCGCTCGGTGACGTGGCCGCGCGGCACGAGGTCCTGCGGACCGTCTTCGCCGACGACGCGGAGGGCCCGCGCCAGATCGTCCTGCCGGTCGAGCGGGCCCGACCGGAGCTGACGGTCGTGCCGACGACGCACGACGCCCTGGCCGCCGCGGTGGCCGAGGCCGCGCGCCGCACGTTCGACCTCGCGACCACGCCCCCCTTCCGGGCCTGGGTGTTCCGGCTGTCGGCCGAGGAGTCGGTGTTCCTGCTGCTGATGCACCACATCGCCACCGACGCGGTGTCGATGGCGCCGCTCGCGCGTGATCTGTCCGAGGCGTACGCGGCACGGCTCGCCGGCACACGGCCCGAACAGGCGCCGCTGCCCGTGCAGTACGCCGACTACGTCCTGTGGCAGCGGCGGACCCTGGGCGACGCGCAGGCCGACGACACCCCGGCCGGCCGGCAGCTGGCGTTCTGGAAGGAGACGCTGGCGGGGGCCCCGGAGGAACTGGAGCTGCCCTTCGACCGGCCGCGTCCGCTCTCCCCGGCGGGGGACGGCGCGGCGGTCGGCCTGGAGATCTCTCCGGAGCTGCACCGGCGGCTGGCCGACGTGGCCCGGCGGTGCGGGACCACGGTCTTCATGGTCGTGCAGGCCGGGCTGGGCGTACTGCTCACCCGGCTCGGCGCGGGCACCGACCTGCCGATCGGCACACCGGTCGCCGGCCGCACCGACGAGGCGCTGGAGGACCTGGTCGGGTTCTTCGTCAACACCCTGGTGCTGCGGGTGGACACCTCGGGCGACCCGCGTTTCACCGACCTGCTGGAGCGGGTCCGGCGCACGGACGTGGACGCCTACGCACACCAGGACCTGCCGTTCGAGCGGTTGGTGGAGGCCCTGAACCCGTCCCGGTCGCCGGCCCGGCATCCGCTGTTCCAGGTGATGCTGTCGTTCCACAACGACGCCGGAGCCACACCGGCCCTGCGGGGGCTGGACGCCCGGCCGGCCGATGTCGCGTTCACCCCGGCCAAGTTCGACCTGTCCTTCCACCTCACGGAGCAGGCGGGCCCGGACGGTGCGCCCGGCGGCATGGCGGGCGAGATCCAGTACGCGACAGCGCTGTTCGACGCGGCGACCGTCGCGCACCTGGCCGAGCGGTTCGTGCGGGTCCTGGAACAGGCCGTCGCCGAGCCGGACACCCGCGTCGGCGCGTTCGACGTGCTGCTGCCCGGCGAGCGCGCCCTGGCCCTGGAGGAATGGAACGACACCGCCGCGCCGGTCGAAGGGCCGTCCCTGGTGGACCTGTTCGAGGAGCAGGCCGCCCGGACCCCGGACGCCGAGGCCGTCGTCTTCGAGGGCGAGCGCCTCACCTACGGGCAGCTGAACGCGCGGGTGAACCGGCTGGCGCGGGCACTGCGCCGCCGGGGCGCGGGCCCCGAGACGCGGGTGGCGGTCCTGCTGCCGCGCTCGGTGGACCTCGTCGTGGCGCTGTGGGCGGTGCTCAAGGCAGGCGCCGCCTACGTCCCCGTCGACCCCGGCCACCCGGCCGAGCGGATCGCCTACACCCTCACCGACTCCGGTGCGACCCTGCTGATCTCCGATCGGGACGTCGAGGGGTTCGAGCGGATCGGTCCCGACGCCGGGGCCGGCGAAGCGCCGGACAACCCCGAGGTCGCCGTCCACGACGACAACGCGGCCTACCTCATCTACACCTCCGGGTCCACCGGCCGGCCCAAGGGCACCGTCGTCACCCGGGCCGGGATCGCCCACACCCTCGCCTGGATGCAGGCCGACCACCGCCTCACCCCGGCGGACCGGGTCGTGCACAAGGCGCCCATCGGGTTCGACGTGTCGGTGCGGGAGATCTTCTGGCCCCTCACCCGCGGCGCGACGCTCGTCGTCGCCCGCCCGGACGGCCACCGCGACCCGGCCTACGTCGCCCGGCTGGTCCACGAGGAGCGTGTCACCGTCCTGTGCTTCGTGCCGGCCCTGCTCGGCCCGTTCCTGGACGAGTACCGGCCCGCCGGGTCACTGCGCCTGGTGATGTGCGGCGGCGAGGCACTGCCCGCCGCCCTGGCCGCCCGCTTCCACCGCGAGTGCGGCGCCCGGCTCGTCAACTCCTACGGCCCGACCGAGTTCTCCGTGACCGCGACCACCTGGGCCGTCGTCCCCGGCGAACCCGTACGGATCGGCGGCCCCGGCCCCCACACCCGCGCCTATGTGCTGGACGCGTGGCTGTCCCCGGTGGCGCCGGGAGTGGCGGGCGAGTTGTATCTCACGGGCGTCCAGACGGCGCGCGGCTACGCCGCCCGGCCCGCTCCGACCGCCGAACGCTTCGTCGCCGACCCCTACGGGCCGCCCGGAGCCCGGATGTACCGCACCGGCGACATCGTGCGCCGGACGCCGGACGGGGAGCTGGAGTTCCTCGGCCGCGCCGACGACCAGGTGAAGATGCGGGGCTTCCGGATCGAGCTGGGCGAGGTCGAGGGGGCCCTCGCGGACCATCCGGCGGTCGCCCAGGCCGCCGCGGCCGTGCACGGGCAGCGGCTGGTGGGCTACGTCGTCCCCGCCGGGGACCTCGACGACGAGGAGCTGCGGGCCCGGCTCGCCGGGCGGCTGCCCGAGTACATGGTTCCGGCGCGGCTGGTCCGGCTGGCGGAGCTGCCGTTGACGCCCAGCGGCAAGGTGGACCGCAGGGCCCTGCCGGCGCCCGACACCGCCCCGTCGGCGGGCAGGGCACCCCGGACGGTGCGGGAGGAGATCCTGTGCTCCCTGTTCGCCGAGGTGCTGGGCCTGCCCGCCGTCTCGATCGACGACGACTTCTTCGAACGGGGCGGGCACTCCCTGCTGGTGGCCCGGCTGGGCAACCGGATCCGGGCCGTGCTCGGGGTCGAGATCGAACTGTCGGCGCTGTTCGAGGCCACCACCGTGGCGAAGCTCTCGGCCCGGCTGGGATCGGCGCCCGCGCGGCGCGCCGAGATCGTGGCCCTCCCGCGCGGCGAGCGCGTCCCGCTGTCGTACGCGCAGCGGCGCCTGTGGTTCCTGCACCGTTTCGAGGGCCCGTCGGCCGCCTACAACATCCCGCACGCCCTCAGGCTGACCGGACCGCTGGACACCACCGCGCTCTCGGCCGCGCTGACCGATGTCGTCGCCCGGCACGAGATCCTGCGCACGGTGTTCGCCGAGGACGAGGACAGCGCGTACCAGGTCGTCCTCCCGGCCGACACCATCACGGTGCCGGTGACGGAGCACCGCACCGCCCCTGACGAACTGGACACCCGGCTCGCGGACGCGGCGGCGTACGCCTTCGATCTCACCACCGAGATCCCCATACGGGCCTGGGTGTTCCGGCAGGCGGCGGACGAGGCCGTCCTGCTGCTGCTCGTCCACCACATCGCCGGGGACGCGGAATCCATGCACCCGTTCACCGCCGACCTGGCCGGCGCCTACCGCGCCCGCCTCGCGGGCGAGGCACCCCAATGGGCACCTCTGAAGATCCAGTACGCCGACTACGCCCTGTGGCAGAACCAGGTCCTCGGAGACGCCGACGACCCCGGCAGCCGCGGCGGCAGTCAGCTCCAGTACTGGCGGAAGGCGCTCGAAGGGGCCCCCGAGGAGCTGAACCTGCCCACCGACCGGCCGCGCACCGCGTCCGCCGGGAACCGGGGCGCCGCGGTGCCCCTGGAGATCGGCCCCGAACTGCACCAGCGGCTCGCCGAGGTCGCCAAGGCCCAGGGCGCCACCGTGTTCATGGCGCTCCAGGCCGGTCTCGCCACGCTGCTCACCCGGCTCGGCGCGGGCACCGACCTGCCCATCGGCATCCCCGTCGCCGGCCGCGGCGACGAGGCCCTGGACGGGCTGGTCGGGTTCTTCCTCAACACCCTGGTCCTGCGGACCGACACCTCGGGCGACCCGAGCTTCACCGAACTCCTCGGCCGGGTACGCCGTACCGACCTGGACGCCTACGACCACCAGGAGCTGCCGTTCGAGCGGCTCGTGGAGGCGGTGAACCCCACCAGGTCCCCGGCCCGGCACCCGCTGTTCCAGGTGATGCTGTCGTTCCGCAACAACGCGGAGGCCCGCTTCGAACTGCCCGGCCTGACCGTGCGGCACCTCCCGGCGGGCCTGCCGTCCGCCAAGTTCGACCTGTCCTTCAGTCTCACCGAGTCGGTGGACGCGCAGGGCGCCCCGGCCGGAGTGCGCGGCGAGATCCAGTACGCCACCGCGCTGTTCGACGAGGAGACCGTCGCCCGCCTCGGCGAGCGGCTGCTGCTCCTGCTGGACGGGGCGGTGCGCCGACCGGGCACGCCGATCGGCGAGTTGGAGGTGCTGCTGCCGCAGGAGCGGCATGCGCTGCTCCTCGACCGGAACGCCACCCGCGTCGAGGAGCCGCCGGCCACGCTGGCGAGCCTGTTCGAGAGCGCGGTCGCCGCCCGCCCGGACGCCGTCGCGGTGATCGCCGGGGACATCTCGGTGACCTACGCCGAACTCAACCGCCGTGCCAACCAGTTGGCGCACCTGCTCATCGGTGGGGGGATCGGCCCCGAGTCGGTCGTGGCCCTGGCCCTGCCACGCTCCCTCGACCTGCTGATCGCCGCGCACGCGGTGACCAAGGCGGGCGCCGCCTACACCCCCCTCGACCCGGACAACCCGCCCCGGCGGACCGCCGGGATGCTGGAGGACGCCGAGGTGGCCGCGGTGATCACCACGGCGGGGCACGCCCCGGACCTTCCACCAGGAACCCCCCTGGTGGTCCTGGACGACCCGGCGACCGCCGCCCTCGTCGCCGCCGCCCGGGACACCGACCCGACCGACACCGACCGGCTCGCCCCGCTGCGGCAGGACAACGCCGCCTACGTCATGTTCACCTCCGGCTCGACCGGGCGGCCCAAGGGCGTGGTCGTCTCGCAGGCGTCGGTCGTCAATCACCTGCGCTGGCTTCAGCGCGCGTACGGGCTGACGCCCGACGACCGGGTGCTGCAGAAGACGCCCATCGCCTTCACGGTGTCCGTGTGGGAGCTGTTCTGGCCCTTCCAGGCCGGGGCGACCACCGTCGTGGCCGACCCGGACGGGCACCGCGACCCGGACTACCTGGCCCGCACGATCGCCCGGCACTCCGTCACGACGGTGCACTTCGTGCCGTCGATGCTGGAGATCCTCCTCGCCGAGGGCCGCCGGGAGGAGTTCGCGAGCCTGCGCCGGATCTTCGTCGGCGGCGAGGCCCTCTCCCGTGACCTGTACGAGCGGTGCACGGCCGCGTGGGGTGTCCCGCTGCACTACAAGTACGGCTCCACCGAGGTGACCTGCGACGCCACTGTGTGGGACCCGCGGACCGACCCCGGGAGCCGGCCCCTGGTGACCATCGGCCGCCCGATCGACAACACCCGTGCCTACGTTCTCGACGCGGCGCTCCGGCCCGTACCGCCCGGCGTACCCGGTGAGCTGTACATCGCCGGCCACCAGGTCACCCGCGGCTACGCGGGCCAACCGGTGCTGACCGCCGAGCGGTTCGTGCCGAACCCGTACGAGACCGGCGCCCGGATGTACCGCACCGGTGACCTGGTCATGTGGGACCGCGAGGGCCGGCTGCACTTCGTCAGCCGCGCGGACCAGCAGCTGAAGGTGCGCGGCATCCGCGTCGAGCCGGGCGAGATCGAGACGGTGCTCACCGAACAGCCGGGCGTACGCCGGGCCGTGGTCGTCCTGCGCGACGACACCCTGGTCGCCTACGTGACCGGCGAGGCGGACCGCCTCGACCCCGCCGAACTGCGCCGCCGGCTCGCGGCCCGGCTGCCCGCCCACCTGGTACCGGCGTTCGTCGTGCCGCTGCCGGAGCTGCCGTACAACTCCAGCGGAAAGGTGGACCGTGCCGCCCTGCCCGCCCCGGACCGGACACCTGCGGGTGCGGGCCGCGCCCCGGCCACGGAGGAAGAGCACGTCCTGTGCGGCCTGTTCGCGGACGCGCTCGGCCTGCCCGAGGTCGGGGTCGACGACGACTTCTTCGCCCTCGGCGGTCATTCACTGCTGGCCACCCGGCTCATCACCCGGGTGGCGCGGAAGCTCGGCGTCCATCTGACGGTACGGGCCCTGTTCGAGGCGCCCACCGTCGCGTCCCTGGCCGCGCGGCTGCGCTCCGGGGGCGGGGCGGAGCACGATCCGCTGGCGATGCTGCTGCCGCTGCGCACGGGCGGCACCGGCACCCCGGTGTTCTGCACTCACCCCCTGGGCGGGCTCAGCTGGATCTACGCCAACCTCGCCCGGCACCTCGACGACCGCCACCCGGTCTACGGCCTCCAGGCCGCCGGTCTCGACGGGCACGGCGAGCGGGCCCGCAGCATCCCCGACATGGCGGCGCAGTACGTGGCCCGGATCCGCGAGGTGCGACCGCACGGCCCGTACCGCCTGGTGGGGTGGTCGTTCGGCGGACTCGTCACCCAGGAGATGGCGGTCCAGCTCCAGGAGGCAGGGGAGGACGTCGAACTGCTCATGCTGCTCGACACCTACCCGAGGGACCTGGAGGCGCCGGGACGCACCGAGGCGGAACTCCTCGACGGCGTGACCCCGCCGGAGGAGCTGGCGACGCTCACCCCCGAGCAACTCCACTCGGTGCGGGCGGCGTTGGTGAACAACGACCGCATCGCCGCCCGCCATGTGCCCCGCGCCTTCCGGGGTGACCTCGTCTTCTGCCGGGCCCTGCGCCTGGAGGACGGCGAGACCCGGCGGGAGCCGGACCTGTGGCGGCCCCACGTCACCGGCCGCATCGACGTCCACCCGGTCGACGCCACCCACAACGGCATGCTCGCCGACCGCCCGGCCGCACGGATCGGGCGCCTGCTGAGGGACCTGCTCCGCACGGCCGACGACACCGACTGACGGGCCGACCGACCGGCCGACGACACCGACTGACGGGCCGACCGACCGGCCGACGACACCGACTGACGGGCCGACCGACCGGCCGACCGACCCGACCGGCCCACTGACCGACCCGCCGACCAGACCCACCAACCACACCCACCGACCGTACCGATCCAACCGCATCGACCCGGCAGGCCCGCCGAACGGGCCTGCCCACCCGAGAGGAAACAGCGATGACCAACCCCTTCGAGAACCCCGACGGCATCTACCGGGTCCTGACCAACGACGAGGGCCAGCACTCCCTGTGGCCCGACTTCGCCGACGTGCCCGCGGGCTGGACCACCGCCTTCGGCCCGGACGGACGGGCCGCCTGCCTGGAGTACATCGAGCGCGAGTGGACCGACCTGCGCCCGAAGAGCCTCGTCGAAGCCATGGGCGAGTGACGCGGGCGACGGCACGAGAGCAGAGGGAACACGCACGTGAGCAGCGTCGAAGTGATGCCGTCGGCGGCCGGCGCGGAACCGTCGTACGGCGAGGGGGACGGGGCGGTCCGCCTCGGCACCCATGAGTCGGCCGCGCTGGACCTGGTGACGCGGGGTCTGCTGGCCCGGGCGGGAGACCGGGTCGACGACCCCGAGTGGGTGGCCCGGGCCCGGCACGCCTGGGAGGACGCACCCGCCGAAGTACGCCGGTCGATACGGGAGTTCCGCAGGCACTCCGGCCCGGACGGCGCCCTGGTCCTGCGCGGGCTCCCCATCGGCGCCCCGGACCTGCCGCCCACCCCCATGGTGAAGGGCTCGGTGCAGCGGGTGCCGTCACTTCCGGCGGCGACCCTGCTGCTGTTCGCGGCCGGGCTCGGCGACCCGGCCGCGTTCGCCGCGGAGAAGTCCGGTGCCCTGGTCCAGGACGTCGTACCGGTGCCGGGCCAGGAGCAGGTGCAGGGCAACGTCGGCTCCGTGGAACTCACCTTCCACACCGAGAACGCGTTTCACCCCCACCGCCCCGACCATGTGCTGCTGCTGTGCCTGCGGTCCGACCACGAGGGCGTCGCGGAGCTGCGCACCAGCTGCGTACGCCGTCTCCTGCCGCTGCTCACGCCGGGCACCCGGGAGGCCCTCACCCGGCCCGAGTACGTCACGGACGCACCCCCGTCCTTCGGCCCGGCCGGCCAGGGCACCGCGCACGCGGTCCTCACCGGTGACCCGGAGGATCCGGATCTGCGCTACGACGAGGCGGCCACCCGGGCCGTGACCGACGCGGGCCGTGCCGCCCTCGCTGAGCTGAGCGAGGTCGCGCACAGGACGTACACCGGGGTGCTGCTGCGCCCCGGCGACCTGGCGATCGTCGACAACCGGGTGACGCTGCACGGGCGTTCGGCCTTCATGCCCCGCTACGACGGCCGGGACCGCTGGCTCCAGCGGACGTTCGCCTTCTCGGACCTGCGCCGCTCCCGCGACCACCGCCCCGGCGACGGAACGGTCCTGGTCAAGTGAGCGCCGGGGCGGGCGCGGACGAGTGCGGATGAATGACGGATGAGTGCCGACTACGAAAGGTACGTGCTGACATGACCGAGGCCGAGCGGGCCCGGCTCGCGGTGTGCGAGCGTCGTGAGTCGAACGTACGCAGCTACTGCCGCAACTTCCCGGTGGTGTTCGAGCGCGCGGCCGGGCACCACCTGTGGGACGTCTCCGGGCGCCGCTATGTGGACCTGCTGTGCGGGGCCGGCGCGCTGAACTACGGTCACAACCCGCCGGAGATCGTCGAACGGGTGACGGCCTATCTCGCGGCCGGCGGCCCCGTGCAGTCCCTCGACCTGCACACCGCGGCCAAGGCCGAGTTCCTCGAACGGTTCACGGAGGTGGTGCTGGAACCGAGGGGGTTCGGCGACCACGTGGTGCAGTTCCCCGGCCCGGCGGGGACACTCGCGGTCGAGGCGGCCCTCAAGCTGGCCCGCAAGGTCACCGGGCGCACGCGGGTGATCGCCTTCACGGGCGGCTTCCACGGAGCGTCGCTGGGCGCGCTGGCAGCGACCTCCTCCCCGCTGCTGCGCGGCGGGGCGGGGGTGCCCCTGCGGGACGTGACGATCCTGCCCTACGGGGACGCCCCGGACGCGATGACCGCGCTGGAGGAGGCGCTGGCCCCCGGCTCCGAGGTCCCCGCGCCCGCCGCGATCCTGCTGGAGACGGTCCAGGGCGAGGGCGGCCTCCATGTGGCGCCGGGCCCATGGCTGAGGCGGATCCGTGAACTGGCCGACGCGGTGGGCGCGTTGGTCGTGGTCGACGACATCCAGGCCGGCTGCGGCCGCACCGGCACCTTCTTCAGCTTCGAGGACACCCCCGGCCTGGATCCGGACCTGGTGTGCCTGTCGAAGTCGCTGAGCGGCATGGGCCTGCCCATGGCGGCCCTGCTGATCCGCCGTACCTACGACCGGTGGGCGCCCGGCGAGCACAACGGCACCTTCCGCGGGAACAACCTCGCCCTCGTCGGCGCCTGTGCCGCCCTCGACCTCTGGACGGACCCGCACTTCACCGCCCACGCCGCCGAGCTGACCGAGGCGATCCGCACGGGGCTCGAGTCCGTCACCGCCGCCCTACCGGCCCCGGCCGCGGAGGTCGTCGGCAAGGGTGCGATGAGCGGTCTGCGCTTCGAGGATCCCGCCCACGCCGCCCGGGTGCAGATGTCGCTGTACCGCGAGGGAGTCATCGCGGAGACCTCCGGCCACGGCCACGTCCTCAAGCTCCTCCCCCCGCTGACCATGCCCCTGCCCGACTGGAAGGAGGCCCTGGACATCCTCGCGACCGCGCTAGAAGAACACCCCCAGCGCACCACCTGATCACCGGACCGGAAAGCCGCCTGCACCCCGACGGGTGGGCATGCACGAACACATGCCCGCCCGTGGCGTCATCCCTCTCCTCCTCCGGCCGGTACACCGGGCTGCCCGCGCTTCCTGTCCCGTGGCCGTGATGGTGCTGCTCGGGCGGCAGGTCAGCCGCCGGAGGGGACTACGGGATGCCCGGCGCAGCGGTGACATCAGCAACGACTCGTCGCCGGGTTTCACCTCGTGCACATCGGCGTCCGCCCCCGGGCGCCTGCCGGGCCGCGGCTCAGGCGTCGATGATGACGGGGATGATGAGGGGCTTGCGACGGTAGGTACGGAACGCCCAGTTCGCCACGGCGCGGGCGATGAGCTGTTCGAGCTGGCGCGCGTCCCCGACGCCTTCCTCGGCCGCGCCGGCCAGGGTCTTCTCGATGACGGGGATGACCGGTTCGAAGGTGCTGTCGTCGTGCACGAAGCCCCGGGCCAGGAAGTCGGGGGCCTCGGCGAGGGCACCGGTGTCCGCGTCGACGATCGCCACCACCGTCACCACGCCTTCCTCCGCGAGGGTGAGGCGGTCCTTGAGGGACGCTTCTGTGGCGCCGCCGACTTCCATGCCGTCCACATAGACGTTGCCGGCGGGGACCTTGCCGGTGATGGATGCGCGTCCGTCGACCAGGTCGACGACGACCCCGTCCTCGGCGATGACGACCCGGTCGGGGTCGACGCCGGTACGGATCGCGAGGTCGGCGTTTGCCCGCAGGTGGCGCCATTCGCCGTGCACCGGCATGACGTTGCGGGGTTTGACGATGTTGTAGCAGTAGACGAGCTCGCCCGCGCTGGCATGCCCGGAGACGTGCACCTTGGCGTTGCCCTTGTGGACCACGTGGGCGCCCCACCGGGTGAGCCCGTTGATCACCCGGTAGATGGCGTTCTCGTTGCCGGGGATGAGGGAACTGGCGAGCAGGACGGTGTCGCCCTTGCCGATGCGGATCAGGTGGTCGCGGGTAGCCATCCGTGACAGCGCGGCCATCGGTTCGCCCTGGGAGCCGGTGCACACCAGCGTGACCTTGTGGTCCGGGAGCTTCTCCAGCTCCTTCGTGCTCACGACCAGACCGGAGGGGACCTGCAGGTAGCCCAGGTCACGGGCGATGCCCATGTTGCGGACCATCGACCTGCCGACGAAGGCGACCTTGCGGCCGTACTGGTGCGCGGCGTCCAGGACCTGCTGGATGCGGTGCACATGGCTGGCGAAGCTGGAGACGATGACCCGGCGCGGCGCGGTGCGCATCACCTGCTCGATCGCCGGGTTCAGCTCACGCTCAGATGTGGTGAAGCCGGGCACCTCGGCGTTGGTGGAGTCGGTGAGGAACAGGTCCACGCCCTCCTCGCCGAGGCGGGCGAAGGCGCGCAGATCGGTGATGCGGTCGTCGAGAGGGAACTGGTCCATCTTGAAGTCGCCGGTGTGCAGCACCAGACCGGCCCGGGTGCGGATCGCGACCGCGAGACTGTCGGGGATGGAGTGGTTGACCGCCACGAACTCGCAGTCGAAGGGACCGAAGCCGCGCCGGTCGCCCTCCCGCACCCGCACCGTGCGCGGCCGGATGCCGTGTTCCTTGAGCTTGGCCTCCAGGAACGCCAGCGTCAGCTTGGAGCCGACGACGGGAATGTCGGACCGCTCGCGCAACAGGTACGGCACGCCGCCGATGTGGTCCTCGTGGCCATGGGTGAGTACCAGGGCCACGATGTCGTCCAGCCGGTCCCGGATCGAGGTGAAGTCCGGCAGGATCACGTCCACGCCGGGCTGGGTCTCCTCGGGGAAGAGCACGCCGCAGTCGACGATGAGCAGCTTGCCCGCGTGCTCGAAGACGGTCATGTTGCGGCCGATCTCGCCCAAGCCGCCCAGGGCGGTGACCCGCAGCCCTCCTTCGGGAAGGGGCGGGGCGGCTTTCAGCTCGGGGTGCGGATGACTCATGCCCTGACGGTACCCGGAGAGCGGGACGGGATGATCCATTGCCTGTGTGATCTCTTCTTCCCGACGGAGCGGGGCACCGGCAGCGGCCGCTCCGGGATGACCGGGTGACGCCGGCGGCCGGACAGGGAGGGGTCAAGGCGGCGCCGCCTTCGGTGGAATTCCCCACCTGATCGCCGCCTCCCCTGCGCGGGCAGCCTCTTAGCATGATCGGATGATTGCCGATGATGCCCAGAAGAACGAGACAGGACGGGAAGCTGTTTCCGGGGACGCCGTAGCCGGTCTCCCCGGCGGATCACATCATGGCAATGCCGCGGAGGAGTTCCACCCGGTCGCCGACCTGGTCGAGTGGGCGGCCGACATGGTCGAGCCGGTCAAGCCGAAGCTGCGTGGCTGGCTCCATGCCGCGATGGTGCCTGCCTCGCTGAGCGTCGGCATCGTCCTCATCTGCCTGGCCCGGACCCAGCAGGCGGCCCTGGCCTGCACCGTGTACTCCGTCACCGCCTGGCTGCTGTTCGGGACGAGCGCCGTCTACCACCTGGGTACCTGGGGGCCGATGGGTGAGGCCGTCCTGCGTCGCTCGACCACGCCAACATCTTCCTGATCATCGCCGGGACCTGCACCCCTCTGGCCGTGCTCCTCCTCCCTCCTGACCGGCGCGACCTGCTGCTCGGGATCGTATGGACGGGCGCGCTGACCGGTATTGCCTTCCGCGTGCTGTGGATCAACGCTCCCCGCTGGCTGTACACCCCCTGCTACCTGGCCCTGGGATGGGCACCGGTGCGCTACCTGCCCGACTTCCTGCACACCGGCGGTACGGCCGTGGTCACCCTGACAGTGACCGGCGGTCTCCTCTACAGCGCGGGCGCGGTGGTCTACGCCGTCCAACGCCCCGACCCCTCGCCCCGCTGGTTCGGCTTCCACGAGGTGTTCCACGCCTTGACCGTGGCGGCCTTCACCGCGCACTACATCGCCATCGCCCTCACCGTCTACTGACCACGACAGCAGGCGCCTCCGCCTCCGGCACGGTCCTCTCGCCGGCACTCGCGGCTCGATCAACGGCTGGGGCCGTGTGGGGGGATGCCTGGAGGCGCGGCGGCGCCCGGGTAGTGAGCGTGCCAGCCGCCTCACCCGTTGCGGCGGCGCCGCGAGCGGGCCGGAGGTGAGCGGCATGCCGGTGGAGCCGTTCGGACACGAGCACCATCTCTCCGCGCAACCGCGGTCCTGCTCACGGCGGCCCCTCGTCACTTCGGGCACCCGGTCCGGTCGTCAGTCCCGTCGCCGTCGCACAGCAACCTGGCTTCGAAACTCCACGACCGTACCGTCATACGTGGACTGCGGCCCGGCAGTTCGGGTCTGCCGGGCCTGGCTCGATCCAGAACCGCCCGCGGAGCTTCCCGTGACGGCGCCGACCGGCGCGGCGCGCCGACCGCGCCCCTCCCTCCGGCGAGCACGACGGCTCGGGGGATCGGCGGGGCACAGGGTCGGGTGGGCAAGGGCCGGGCATGGACATGGACGATTCGCAGGCGAGCATGCCCCTGGCTCGCAGCCGCCGCACATATGCACCCCTGACCGGTGACGCGGCACCAGGCGAGCCGTATGCGCCCGTCTCGCCCGGTTGCACCACCGCTGCACTCCCGGGCGGTCCGGTGCATAGAATCTGATCCCATGTCGAAGCCTGACGAGCTGCTCGTTGCGATAGCGGCCCTCGTGGAGTCCGGACAGAGCAATCAGATGTCCCTGACCGCGGTCACCAGCGGTGCTGTCATCACCGGCCGGCTGGCCCCGGAAGCCATGTGGAGGCAGAGGGTGTCGGAGGTGCTGACGGACTCCGCCGACCTGCGCCAGTTCTCCGCCGCCTTCGACGCACCCGCGAGGAAGGACGGGCCGCCGACGCATCTGCATTTCCACGTCGCTCGGATCCTGCAGGGCACGGTGGGGATCCCGGAGACAGGCGGGATGTACCGCGTCGCGATCGACGACGTCAGTGCCTGGACCGTGGGCGACTTCAGCTACTCCGACCACTGACCCACCGGCCCACCGAACACACCGGTGGGGCTTCACTGGTCGGCTCACCCTGTCCGCAAGTCAGGCGGTCGGGGGGTGCCGAGCGTTGCGCTGGCCGGCCCGCAAGGGCCGGCCAGGGGCGCCGATGCCGCGGTGGGGCGGGTGCCGCCGGCGAAGCCGAGTCGGGTCATGGCCCTGAGGACTTCGCCGGTGCCACCTCGCGCCGGTCCTGGCGTGTGAGGACCTGGCCGCCCTGCTTGGCGGGGCAGTGTCCTCATCCGACGATGACGAACTCACCGGTGACCGGCTCAGGTGCAACGCCCGTCATCGATTCCGCCACACCGCTCTTGGTCAGGTCGAACCTGAAGCGGGCGATGACACGGCGCATGTGTTCGTCGACCGCGGGCGGCCCCCCGAGCCACCGACGATCCCGGGCGCGGGAAGACCTCCTGCTCTCCCGGTCGCAGGACGACCTCATGGACCGAGGCGGCGTCCACTCCGGCGACCACAAGGCGGCCCGCCTCCCCGCCCGGCGCGTGAACGAGTACACCGCCGAACCCACCCGCGAACACCCGGAACACTTCGGCAACTGCGTGTCGCTGCCGGTACAGGAACCAACGCCGAGAACGAGCCGGTCAGAGGCCCTTCTCGGCAGGCTCCAAAATCGCCACGCACTCCACATGATGCGTCATCGGAAACAGATCGAACGCCCGCAGCGTCCGCACCCGGTAGCCGCCCTCGCGGAAGTACCCGAGGTCGCGGGCCAGCGCGGCCGGGTCGCAGGCGACGTAGGCGATGCGGCGGGCGCCCAGCGTGGAGAGGTGCTCCACCGTCTTGCGGCCCGCGCCCGCGCGGGGCGGGTCGAGGACGACGAGGTCGACCTCGGTGATCCCGGTGCGCGGCAGCACCGCCTCGACCTTGCCCAGCTCGATCCGCACGCGGTCGAACTCCGCGAGGTTGTGCCGCGCGTCCTCGACCGCCCGCTTGCCGGACTCGATCCCGAGGACGGCCCCCTTCTCACCGACCCGGTCGGCGAGCGCGCCCGCGAACAGCCCCACCCCGCAGTACAGGTCGAGCGCGGTGTCCCCCTTGCGGGGCAGCAGGCCCTGCATGACGGCCTTGACGAGGGTGTCCGCCGCCTTGGGGTGGACCTGCCAGAAGCCTCCGCTGCCGACCCGGTACGTGCGGTCGTCGGCGCGCTCACGGACGAAGGGGCGTCCGTGGACGCGGTGCACACCCCGGTCCTTCTCCCCGACCCGCATCACCGACACCGGCTTGTCCAGCTCCACGATCGGCAGGCGCGCCCCCGGCTTCGGCGTGAGGATCACCTGGCGGTCCTGCGACCCCGTCGCCGCGATCGCGTCGACCGACTCCATGCCGGTCCAGTCCCGCTTCTCGATGCCCAGCTCGCTCACACCCGGTGCCGCGATCATGCAGTGGTCGATCGGCTCGACCTCGTGGGAGCGGTGGCGGCGCAGACCCGCGCGCCCGGACGCGTCCACCGCGTACTGCACACGCGTGCGCCACGCCGGGACCTCGCCCGCCGGGACCTTGTCGCCCTCGGCCGGCATGACCGTGCCGTCCCAGCCGGCCTCCTCGGGTGTGAGGCCCGCGAGCCGCCGCAGCTGCTCGGCGAGGACCTCGCCCTTGAAGCGCCGCTGCGCGCCCGGCTTGACGTGCTGCCAGTCGCAGCCGCCGCACCGGCCGGGACCGGCGTAGGGGCAGGGGGCCTCGATGCGGTCCTTGGCGGCGTCGAGCACCTCGACCGCGTCCGCCCTCAGGAAGCGCGCGCCCTCCTCGCCCTCGGTCACCCGGGCCACGACGCGCTCACCGGGCAGCGTGTGCCGGACGAAGAGGACCTGGCCCTCGGCCGTGCGCGCGATGCAGTGGCCACCATGGGCGACGGGGCCGATCTCGACCTCGTACTCCTCCCCCACCAGCGATTTCTTCGGTTCTGCCTGCATGGCGGGGTGACTCCAGGAGAGAGGGATGCGACAACGGCCGGACAACAGCCCACCAGTCTACGTGGGTGTCGTCCGGCCGCCGACCACGGGAGCGGCGCCCGCCTCACGCGGACACCGCCCCCGGCGCATCAGCTCCGGTTGCCCGAGGATCCGTTCGCCGGTGTCTTGGACCGGTCGGCCGCCGGACCTCGCCGCACGGAACCCGGCGCGTTCCACTCCTGACGCTTGCGTTCGCGCCGCTTGGCGACCTCGGAGGACTCCAGCTGGTACGGCACGGACGTCACCATCACGCCCGGCGTGAACAGCAGCCGTCCCTTGAGCCGGAGCGCGCTCTGGTTGTGCAGCAGATGCTCGTACCAGTGGCCGACCACGTACTCGGGGATGATGACCGAGACGGCGTCGCGCGGGGACTCCTTGCGCAGCCCCTTGACGTACTCGATGACCGGCCGGGTGACCTCCCGGTACGGCGAGTCGAGGACCTTCAGCGGTACGTCGATGCCGCGCCGGTTCCACTCCTCCTGGAGCGCCTTGGTCTCGGCCGGGTCGACGTTGACGCTGAGCGCCTCCAGGGTGTGCGAGCGCAGCAGCTTGGCGTAGGCGAGGGCGCGCAGGGTCGGGCGGTGGATCTTCGAGATCAGCACCACGGAGTGGACCCGGGACGGCCGTACGACGTCGTCGCTGGGCCCGTCGGGGGCGGCGATCTCGGCGGCGACCCGGTCGTAGTGCTTACGGATCGCGGTCATCGTCGCGTAGAAGATCACCATGCCGAGCAGGGCGACCCAGGCGCCGTGCGTGAACTTGGTGACGAGGACGACGATCAGGACGAGCCCGGTGAAGAAGGCGCCGAAGGTGTTGATGGCCCGGGAGCGGACCATGTGGCGCCGCTTGGCCTGGTCCTTCTCGGTACGCAGATGGCGGTTCCAGTGCCGGACCATGCCCGTCTGGCTCAGGGTGAAGGAGACGAACACACCGACGATGTACAGCTGGATCAGCCGCGTGGAGTCGGCGCCGTAGATCCACACGAGCAGCATGGCGGCACCCGCGAGGAGCACGATGCCGTTGGAGAAGGCGAGGCGGTCGCCGCGGGTGTGCAGCTGACGCGGCAGGTAGCGGTCCTGGGCGAGGATCGAGCCGAGCAGCGGGAAGCCGTTGTACGCGGTGTTGGCGGCCAGGAACAGCACCAGGGCGGTGGCGGCGGCCAGCACCACGAACAAGAACGTCCCGTCACCGAAGACGGCGGCCGCGACCTGCGAGATCACCGGGTTCTGGACGTAGGACTCGCCCACCGGGGTGCCGTCGCGCACCAGGTCGACGGCCGGGTTCTCGGCCATCCGCACATCGGTGGCCATGGCGAGGCCGATGATGCCGCAGAACATGGTGACGGCGAAGAAGCCCATCAGGGCGAGCGTGGTCGCCGCGTTCTTCGACTTGGGCTTGCGGAAGGCGGGGACACCATTGGAGATTGCCTCGACGCCGGTCAGCGCCGCACAGCCGGAGGAGAAGGCGCGCAGCAGCAGGAAGACCAGCGCGAAGCCGGCGAGGCCCTGGTGCTCGGGCTTGATCTCCAGGTCGGCGGTGGGCGCCCGCATCGTCTCGTCGAGGACGAGACCGCGGAAGGCGCCCCAGGCGATCATCAGGAAGACGCCGACGACGAAGATGTACGTGGGGATGGCGAAGAGCTTGCCCGACTCCTTCACCCCGCGCAGGTTCATCAGCGTGAGCAGCACGATGATGCCGATCGCGCACAGCACCTTGTGCTCGACGAAGAAGGGGATGGCCGAACCGAGGTTCTCCACGCCGGAGGAGATCGACACGGCGACGGTGAGGATGTAGTCGACGAGGAGCGCGCTCGCCACGGTCAGGCCGGCCTTGGGGCCGAGGTTGGTGTTGGCGACCTCGTAGTCGCCGCCGCCGCTCGGGTAGGCGTGCACGTTCTGCCGGTAGGACGCCACCACGGTGAACATCAGGACGACGACCGCGACGGCGATCCAGGGGCTGAAGTGGTAGGCCGACAGGCCCGCGATGGAGAGGACCAGCAGGACCTCACCGGGTGCGTACGCCACGGACGAGAGCGGGTCGGAGGCGAAGACGGGGAGAGCGATGCGCTTCGGCAGGAGCGTTTCACCGAGCCGGTCGCTGCGCAGAGCGCGCCCGATCAGAATCCGTTTGGGCAGGTCGGTCAGTTTGGACACGCAGAGGATCGTAAGCGCCCCGGCTGGTTCTGGGCACATCCGGGTGAAATCCCGGCGGGCCCCTGGGTGAAATCTCCACGGGCGTCACTGCGAGGTGCGTCACGTGACGCATCCTCAGGCCTAATGAGGGCGTCCTGATGTCTATATGACGAATCCCGTCCCCCCACATCTTGGAGGCCCCATGCAGGCCGCGACCGCGGAGCTGATCGGCGCGCTGGCGTCACTCGTCGGCCTCGGTGTCCTGACGATGATCAGCGTCCGCCGGATCAGCCGCCGGCGCTCGCCCACCTGACGGGTGCTGCACAGGGGTGCCCTTGGCCGACCGCGCGTGTGTAGCTTGGGCCACGGTCTGAGACCCTGTTTTTGCCGTTTCGGCTGAACACCAGCTATTGACACCGGAAGGACGGTCGTGCACATCGTCATCATGGGCTGCGGGCGAGTGGGGTCGACCCTCGCCCAGACCCTGGAGCAACAGGGGCACACGGTCGCCGTGATCGACCAGGACCCCACGGCCTTCCGTCGTCTGGGCTCGGGATTCGGTGGCCGCCGTGTCACCGGCGTCGGCTTCGACCGCGACACCCTGCGTGAGGCGGGCATCGAGGAGGCGGGCGCGTTCGCCGCCGTCTCCAGCGGCGACAACTCCAACATCATCGCCGCCCGCGTCGCCCGCGAGATGTTCGGCATCGAGAACGTGGCGGCGAGGATCTACGACCCCCGCCGTGCCGAGGTCTACCAGCGTCTGGGCATCCCCACGGTCGCCACCGTCCGCTGGACGGCCGACCAGATGCTCCGCCGGCTGCTGCCCGCCGGGTCCGAACCGCTGTGGCGCGACCCCACCGGGGGCGTCCAGCTCGCCGAGGTGCACGCCTCCTCGGCCTGGGTGGGCCACAAGATCAGCAAGATGCAGGAGGAGACGGGCGTCCGCGTCGCGTTCCTCACCCGCCTGGGCGAGGCCATCCTGCCCACCTCGCAGACGGTGCTGCAGGAGGGCGACCTGGTGCACGTGATGATGCGTACGGACGACGTGGAGAAGGTCGAGGCGTCCTTCGCCGAGGGTCCCGACGAGGAGGGCGGTCACTGATGAGGGTCGCCATTGCCGGAGCCGGGGCGGTGGGCCGCTCGATCGCGGGCGAACTGCTGGAGAACGGCCACGAGATCCTGCTCATCGACAAGGCGCCGACCGCGATCTCGGTCGAGCGCGTCCCCATGGCGGAGTGGCTGCTGGCCGACGCCTGCGAGATCACCTCGCTGGACGAGGCCGCGCTGCAGCGCTGCAACGTGGTGATCGCCGCGACGGGCGACGACAAGGTCAACCTGGTCGTCTCGTTGCTGGCGAAGACGGAGTACGGCGTCCCGCGCGTCGTCGCCCGTGTGAACAACCCCAAGAACGAGTGGCTGTTCAACGAGTCCTGGGGTGTGGACGTCGCCGTGTCGACGCCCCGTCTGATGTCGGCCCTGGTGGAGGAGGCGGTGAGCGTCGGCGACCTGGTGCGCCTGCTCCGCTTCAGCCACGGTGACGCCAACCTGGTCGAGCTGACCCTGCCGCCGGAGTCGGCGCTGGCCGGCACGCAGGTGGGCGACGTCGAGTGGCCGGAGGACACGTCCCTGGTCACGATCATCCGCGGCACCCGGGTCCTCACCCCGACCCAGGAGGACTCCCTCGAGGCCGGCGACGAGCTGCTCTTCGTCGCCGCTCAGGCCCGCGAGGAGCAGTTGGAGGATCTGCTGTCGGTGCGCCGCGAGGACGCGACGAGCTGACCCGGTCGGACACGGCGAAGGGGCGCCCGGAGGTCTCCGGGCGCCCCTTCGCGCGTGGTTCAGTCGCCCGTGTGGGCCGCCCGCTCGGCGGCCTTGCGCTCCTTCTCGGCCTGCTCGGCCGCCTCCATCTCCGCGAACACATCGATCGGCGCCGGTGCCTTGGCCAGGAAGACCCAGGTCAGCCAGACGGCCAGCAGGAACGGCGGGATCTTCAGCGCGACGAGCACCCAGCCGAGCTGCTCGGTGTCGGCCCACCAGTACAGCGGGAAGAGGATGGCGCACTTGCCGAGCAGGATCGCGCCCCAGGCGTAGCTCGCCTTCGCGTACGCCTTCTTGCGGCCGGGGTTGCGGGTCCGCCAGGAGAGGTTCTCCTTGAACACCGGTCCGAGCATCAGCCCCATCAGCGGCACGCCCGCGAGCGTGGTGATGATGTACGTCAGGCCCATGCCGAGCGTGTAGAGCATGCCCGGCAGATAGAAGTCCTTCGCGTTGCCGGTCATCATCGCGAAGACCACGCCGAAGGCGACGCCGAAGACACCGCTGAAGGCGTGCTTGACGGTGTCCTTCCTGACCAGCCGCACCACGACCAGCAGCAGGGAGACACCGAGGGCCGCGAGGGCCGACGAGTGCAGGTCCTTGTTGATCGTGTAGATGGCGACGAAGAGGAGGCCGGGCAGCACGGTCTCGACCATGCCGCGCACCCCGCCGAACGCCTCGAACAGCGCGGCCTCGGTCACCGCCCTGGAGTCCTGGGGGTCGTCCTGGACACCGGTCGTGTCCTGGGCGCCGCGGGCGGCGTCCTCCGTCGGCTTGTCGAGCGACGTCACCGGCTACTCCCGTCCGAGCGGTCTGAGTTCGTACTTCGGGTTGAAGAGCACCCTACGGCCCCGGCTCATCGAGATCCGCCCGGATGCGATCAGTTTGCGCCCCGGCTCTATCCCGACGATGGAGCGCCTGCCGAGCCACACCACGTCCAGGGCGGCCGAACCGTCGAACAGTTCCGCCTCCAGGGCCGGCACACCGGCCCGCGGGCGCAGCGTGACCGTGCGCAAGGTACCAGTAACCGTCACGATCTGTCGGTCGTGGCAGTCACAGATCCGCGTACAGCCCGCGGTGTCCGTGTCCTCCCGCAGCTCCTCGCTCTCCAGGTCCTCCTGGGACGAGGACAGCCGGTCGAGCATGCGCCGGAACCGGCCCGCCGGCTTCTCTGAACGAGGAACAGCACTCATGGCAAAAAGCCTACCGGGGAGCGCCGACAGACTCGCACCCCCGTACGAGCCGCCGCTGACCCCGCCAGGCCCGCGCACCCCGGGTGCCGTTCCCGGCATGACGAGGGGCCGCACCCCAAAGACGAAGGGCCGCACCCCAAAGGGGTACGGCCCGTGCGTCTGTGCGGTGGGTCAGCGGACCTCGGTGATCTCCGGGCCCCGCTGGAGCTGGCCCATGCCGCCGGAGAAGCGGGAACCGCTCTGCTCCTCCTGCTGCACGCCTTCCGGCACCATCTGCGCGTCGTTCGGGAGCTTCAGGACGATCGGGTCGCGCGGGGCCATGGGGCCCTCACCGCGGACCACGACCGTGTCCCGGAAGATCTGCTCCAGCAGGCCGGCGGTCTGCGGCTCGACCGCGCCCCGGCCGGAGATCACACCGCGCAGGAACCAGCGCGGCCCGTCCACGCCCACGAAGCGGACGACCTGGAAGCCGCCCGTGCCGTCCGGCAGCTGCACGGGCACCTGGGCCCGCAGCTCCCAGCCCAGCGGCCCCTCGACCTCGTCGATGACACCGCCCTGCTGGGTGATGCCTGTGGCGATCTCCTCGCGGACCTCGCCCCAGATGCCCTCGCGCTTGGGGGCGGCGAAGGCCTGCAGCTGGACCGCGCTGTCGCGCAGGACGACGGTCGCCGCGACGATCGCGTCACCCGCGACCTCGACCCGCAGCTCCATGCCCTCGACACCGGGCACGAAGAGGCCGCCGAGGTCGACCCGGCCCTCGCCGGGGTTGGAGACCTCGGAGCTGTCCCAGGGCCCGTCGGGCCGCGGCTCCGGTTCCAGCCGCACGCGCTCCCGCTCGACCTGGTCCGTCTCAGTGCCGACTGCGTCGACGACCTGCTCGGCCTCGCTCGCCGCGTCCGCCGCGTCCTCAGCGGAGCCCTTCTTCTTGCGACGTCCGAACACGTCACTGTCCTTCCCGGTCGGATACGACCGAAGCGTATCGATTCCCACCCGTTGTGCCGCCCACGGCGGCATGACCGCCGGTGGACCCGAAGCCCCCCTCGGCCCGCGCCGAGTCGGGAAGCTCCGCCACCTCCTGGAAGCGCACCTTCTCGACCTGCTGGACGACCAGTTGGGCAATCCGGTCGAAGCGCTCGAACACCACGGACTCCCGCGGGTCGAGGTTCACCACAATGACCTTGATCTCCCCACGGTACCCGGCATCAACCGTCCCTGGGGCATTCACCAGGGCGACACCGCAGCGGGCGGCGAGGCCGGATCGAGGGTGCACGAAGGCCGCGTACCCCTCCGGGAGCGCGATGGACACTCCCGTGGGCAGGACGGCCCGTTCGCCCGGCTTCAGTTCACGGCTCTCCGTGGTGCGCAGATCGGCGCCCGCGTCACCGGGGTGCGCGTACTCCGGAAGCGGAACGTCCGGGTCGACGCGCCGGATCAGCACGTCCACCGGGGTACGGCCGCCGCTCATGGGTTCACCTCGAAGGCCCGGGCCCGCCGGACCTGGTCCGGGTCGTTCATGGCCGCCTGGATCTCCTCCTGGCGGCCGTTGTCGATGAAGTGGTCGACCTTCACCTCGATGAAGAGCGCGTCGGCGCGGACGGCGAGCGGGCCGTCGGGGCCGCCCACGCGTCCGGTGGCGGTCGCGTAGATCTTCCGCCCGGCCACCGCCGTCGCCTCCGCCTGGAGGTGCAGCACGGCGCCGACCGGCACGGGCCGTACGAAGTCGGTCTCCAGCCGCCCGGTCACCGCGATGGTGCGCAGCAGCCAGGTGAGCGAGCCGAGGGTCTCGTCGAGGGCGGTGGCCAGGACCCCGCCGTGCGCCAGGCCGGGCGCGCCCTGGTGGGCGGCCTTGACCGTGAACTCGGCGGTGAGGGAGACCCCCTCGCCGGCCCGGGCCGCCAGGTGCAGCCCGTGGGGCTGCTGGTCGCCGCAGCCGAAACACTGCCCGTAGTGCGCGCCCAGCAGCTCGCCCGGGGCGGGCGCCTCGGGGTGCCGGACGGGCGCCGTGGCGTCCGCCGGGGGCTGCAGGGCCGCGGAAGTACCTCTCACAGCCGCAGACCTTACCCGTCCGTCAGCCTCCGGCCATCGTCCCGGCGGACAGGGTTTCCCCTCGGGCGCCCCCATTTACCGGGGCCGGCGCTCCCCATGCCAAGCTTGGCGCCATGCAGCTCTCCGCCACGCCGTACGAAGAACGCCTCACCGCGCCCCGTTCGTGGTGGCTGGTGTGCTTCCTGGTCGGCGTCTCCATGGCCCTGATCCTGCTGCCCTTCGGCACCCTGCCGCTGCTCGGCGGTCTGGCGGGCGGCACCGCCGCCGCGGCGGTGGTGGCCAGCTCGTACGGCTCCGTCCGCATCCGCGTGGTGGGGGACTCCCTGATCGCCGGCGAGGCGAAGATCCCGGTGAGCGCCCTCGGTGAGCCGGAGATCCTCGACGCCGAGGAGGCGCGGGCCTGGCGTACGCACAAGGCCGACACCCGGGCGTTCATGCTGCTGCGGGCCTACATTCCGGGCGCCCTGCGCGTCCCCGTCACGGACCCGGCCGACCCCACGCCGTATCTGTACCTGTCGACCCGGCAGCCCCAGCGGCTGATCGCCGCCCTGGAGGCGGCCAAGGCCAAGGCGTAGCCAGGCGTGGCCACGGCGTCGGCTTCCCCGCCGCGCCGATTTCTCGCCTGATTCTTACGGTCGGCGGGAGTCGTACGGACCCACGGCGGGGTCGTGGAGTTGCTCCGGGAGTCGGTGGGTTCCCGCGTATCGACGGGCCGGACCCCGGTCAGTGCTCGTCGGGGTTCGGCGGCGGCTCGGCCACCGCCACGGGGTCTGCCGGCTTCTCCAGTGCCGGGAGGTCCGGCAGGGCCTCCCAGGGCACCTGGGTCCGCCGCAGGTCCTTGCGGACGCGCTCCGCGAGGTGTTTGGTGTCCCGGCGGTTCATGACCGCGCCCACAGCGGCCCCGACCAGGAACGGCATCAGGTTCGGCAGGTTCCGCACCATGCGCTTCATGATCTGCTGGCGCAGCTGCCGCTTCAGCTGTCCGCCGAGCGCCGCGTCGATCGTCGTGGGCCTGGTGACGTCGATCCCGCGCTCACCTGACCAGGAGTCGAGGTAGGCGGTGCTGCGCTGACGGAGGGTTCCGGGCGGTCGCGCCCCGTACACCTCGTGCAGTTCGGCGATGAGCTTCAGCTCGATCGCGGCGACGCCGGTGATCTCGGCGGCCAGCTCCGCGGGCATGGCGGGCGGTGTGGGCAGCATGGCGGCGGCCCCGACTCCGGCGCCCACGGTGGAGGACGCCTTGGCGGCGCCCGCCACGAGCTTGTCGGCCAGCTGTTCCGGCCCGAGACCGGGGAACTGGGCACGCAGGGTCGCGAGGTCCCGGACGGGGATCCTCGGGGCCATGTCGATGATCCGGTCGGTGAGGTACGCGAGCCCGGCCCGCGCGCGGTCACCGCTCCTGCGGGCCCCGACGCTCAGGCCCTGTCTGATGCCGGCCCGGACGGCCGCCGTGCGCTTTCTGGCGACCGGCGCCGGAGTGTCCACCGGTACGGGCAGGCGGCCCTGCTCATCCGTGGCGCCCCCCGACGCCGTGTCCGACGCACGTTCGAGCGAGGCCGCTCCGGGATCGGAGGAGCCCCGCTCGTCGTCACGCACGCCGTCAGAGCCGCTGTACGGCCCGTGGTCCGCCCCCTTGCGGAGGCGGCGCTTCCAGGGAGGGGTCGAGCCAGTCACGGCCGACCCTGCCTCAGTCGCAGTCGCGGCAGATCGGCTGACCGTTCTTCTCGCGGGCCAGCTGGCTGCGGTGGTGCACAAGGAAGCAGCTCATGCAGGTGAACTCGTCCTGCTGCTTCGGCAGGACGCGGACGGCCAGTTCCTCGTTCGACAGGTCGGCGCCCGGCAGCTCCAGGCCCTCCGCGGCCTCGAACTCGTCGACGTCCACCGAGGAGGTCGACTTGTCGTTCCGGCGCGCCTTGAGTTCTTCCAGGCTGTCCGAGTCGACGTCGTCGTCGGTCTTGCGTGGGGTGTCGTAATCCGTTGCCATGTCGCTCTCCCCCTCTGGGTGTCTGTGGTGTCTCCAGCGCACGTAACGCGTGAGAGGCCGGACTTGTGCCCGACCTGAGGCGGAGATTTTGCCTCACATCAAGGTCTGTTACTCAATCGACACCCAACCGGACCCCTCAAGAGTGATCGGCTTGGATGGCGAACGGGACCGTACACGGTCCTCGGGCTGCATTTCAAAGGCGCCTCAGCATGTACTTCCCGTGATCTCAACCCCCGAAAACCCGGATTTTCCCGGCGTTCCGACGGGCACATGATCACGCTCAGTAGATGGCTGGAAAATCGCCCATGTGATCGATCACACATTGGTCGTGCGCGACCGTTCTGATCAGAACCCATGGGCACCCCGGGAAATTCCGCGTGAAGCGAACATGTCCCGGAAGGCGGCACATCTTCTCAGACGGGCAGGGTCACACGCATCACCAGACCGCCCCCCTCACGTGGCTGGGCGGCGATGTGGCCGCCGTGCGCGCGGGCCACGGACCGGACGATCGACAGGCCGAGGCCCACGCCCTTGTCGCTTCCCGTGCGCTCCGTCCGCAGCCGCCGGAACGGCTCGAAGAGGTTGTCGATCTCGTACGCCGGCACCACGGGGCCGGTGTTCGTGACCACGAGGACCGCCTGCCCCTGCTGGAGCTCCGTCGTCACCTCGACCCAGCCGCCCGGTCCCGGCACGTTGTACCGGACGGCGTTCTGGACGAGGTTCAGCGCGATCCGCTCCAGCAGGACGCCGTTGCCCTGGACCACCGCCGGGGCCCGCTCGCCGCGGATCTCGACCTTCTTGGCCTCGGCCTCGCCGTGCACCTGGTCGATGGCCTGGGAGGCCACCTCGGCGAGGTCCACGGGCTTGCGCTCGACGATCTGGTTGTCGCTGCGGGCGAGCAGCAGCAGGCCCTCGACGAGTTGCTCGCTGCGCTCGTTGGTGGCCAGCAGGGTCTTGCCCAGCTGTTGCAGTTCGGGGGGCGCGTCGGGATCGGAGAGGTGCACCTCCAGCAGCGTGCGGTTGATCGCCAGGGGTGTTCTCAGCTCGTGCGAGGCGTTGCCGACGAAGCGCTGCTGGGCCGTGAAGGCCCGTTGGAGCCGCTCCAGCATGTCGTCGAAGGTGTCCGCCAGCTCCTTCAGCTCGTCGTCCGGACCGTCCAGCTCGATACGGCGGGAGAGGTCCGACCCGGCCACCGCGCGCGCGGTGCGTGTGATGCGGCCGAGCGGCGCGAGCACCCGGCCCGCCATCGCGTAGCCGAAGGCGAAGGCGATCACGGCCAGCCCGAGCAGGGCCAGCAGCGAGCGGCTGAGCAGGGCGTCCAGGGCGGCCCGGCGCTGGTCGTCGATGCAGTTGGCGATCGCCGCGTTGAAGTCGGTGAGCGGGACGTTGACCGAGGAGTCGGCGTCGACGGCGGGGCACTGCTCGCTGGAGACGCTGATGCGATCGCCGCCGACGATCTTGAACAGCGGCTGGTTGCCGGTGTTGATCGCCTGGGCGGCCAGCAGATAGATGATCGACAGCAGCAGGATGCCCGCGATCAGGAACATGCCGCCGTACAGCAGCGTGAGCCGTATGCGGATGGTCGGGCGCAGCCACGGGAACGGGGCCTGCGGCCGCTGGGGGTCCCAGGTCGGCTTGGGCGGAGCTGCGGGCGGTGCGGGGGTCGCGGCCATGGCGGATCAGATCCGGTATCCGGAGCCGGGCACCGTGACGATCACCGGTGGCTCGCCGAGCTTGCGCCGCAGCGTCATGACGGTGACCCGGACGACGTTGGTGAACGGGTCGGTGTTCTCGTCCCAGGCCTTCTCCAGGAGCTGCTCCGCGGAGACGACGGCGCCCTCGCTGCGCATCAGCACCTCCAGGACCGCGAACTCCTTGGGCGCGAGCTGGACCTCCTTGCCGTCGCGGAAGACCTCGCGGCGGTTGGGGTCGAGTTTGATGCCGGCGCGCTCCAGGACCGGCGGCAGGGGCACACTGGTCCGCCGGCCGAGGGCCCGCACGCGCGCGATCAGCTCACTGAAGGCGAACGGCTTGGGCAGATAGTCGTCGGCGCCGATCTCCAGGCCCTCGACGCGGTCGCTGACGTCGCCGGACGCGGTGAGCATCAGCACGCGCGTGGGCAGGCCCAGCTCGACGAGCTTGCGGCAGACGTCGTCGCCGTGCACGAGGGGGAGGTCGCGGTCGAGGACGACCACGTCGTAGTCGTTGACGCCGATGCGCTCCAGGGCGGCCGCACCGTCGTACACGACGTCGACGGCCATGGCCTCCCGGCGCAGTCCGGTGGCCACCGCATCGGCGAGCAGCTGCTCGTCCTCGACGACGAGTACGCGCACGTCGCTTGTCCTTCCTGTGTCCCCCCGCGTAGCACGCCGAAGGCGCACACGGGCAGGGTGTTCGTGGGTGTGTGACCTCCATCCTGCCTTTTTCGGCCGTAAGTCGGCGGTAAGGCGATCTCCTGCCCGGAGGCGACCGGGAATGCGGGATTTTTTCGCGGGGTTGAGGTTTCCGTCGAAGACGGCGAGGGGAGGACAGGCTTTACACCCCGCGATCACGCTCTGCTTGTGCCGCACCACCATGCGGTACGCGGCGATCCGCTTTCCGCAGAGCGGGCGTGGGTGTCCGGCACCGACGCCGCCCGGCACGGGTGGCGCTGGGCATCCACAAGAAGCGTGATCGTCCCTTCCGAACCGGCACACCCCCGTGCCATCGACCCACGACCAGGACGAGGGGGCGCAGCATGGACGCATTCACCGCAGGACTTCTGCAGCGCATAAGGGCGACCGAGTCCGACCTGACCAGGGCTCGTGACGAGGGCGACGACTTCCTCGTCGAAGTGGAGCAGGCCGAGCTCGACGACCTGCACCGCCTCGCCGCCGACCACGGTGTGGAGGTCGGCGCGTTCAGCGTCTGATCCGGAGCCACGCGCACGGACAGCGGGACCCCAGGCAGCCGGCCTGGGGTCCCGCTGTTTCGCGTGCGCGCCGCTTTCTTGCGTGCGCCGCCGCCCCGCTCAGTCGTGCCAGGCGCCGAGTTCCTCCAGGCGGGCCTGGAGGGCCTCGAAGAGACCGGGCGGGGCGGCGACGGTCAGGTCGGGTGAGAGGGGCTGTGCGGGGCGGCCACCGGTCAGGGCGCCCGCCTCCCGGGCGATGAGGTCGCCCGCCGCGTAGTCCCAGGCGTTCAGTCCGCGCTCGTAGTACGCGTCCAGGCGGCCCACGGCGACGTCGCACAGGTCGATCGCGGCCGAGCCGCCGCGGCGGATGTCGCGGACCTGGGGGATCAGCTCGCGCAGTACGTCGGCCTGCCGGGCGCGGCGCTCGGCGCGGTAGCCGAAGCCCGTGCCGACCAGGGCCAGCTCCAGGTCGGGGGCGGGCCGTACACGCGCGCGGCGGTCGTTCACGTACGCGCCCTGCCCGAGGACCGCGCGGTAGGTCTCGCCGCGCACGGGCGCGTGGACCACGCCGACTACCGTCTCGCCGTCCACGCGGGCCGCGATGGACACGGCCCAGCTCGGCATGCCGTACAGGTAGTTGACGGTGCCGTCGATCGGGTCGATCACCCACTGGACGCCGCTGGTGCCCTCGACGCAGGCCCCCTCCTCGCCGAGCACGCCGTCGTGCGGCCTGCGCTCGGCCAGCAGGCCGGTGATCAGCTTCTCGGAGGCGATGTCCATCTCGGTGACGACGTCGACCGCGCTGGACTTGGTGGCGGCCACCCCGAGGTCCTCGGGCCGGCCGTCCCGCAGGAAGGCCCCCGCGCGGTGGGCCGCCTCCAGGGCGATCTCCAGCAGTTCGGCCCCGAGGCCGTCCGGGTGGTTGGGCTGGTCGGTCACGGTGCTCCTCACGCGTACGGGCTGTCGGCGCCCGCGGCGGCGGGCTTCGGGGCGCGGGCCGGGCAGCAGCCGGCCGGGCAGAGGTGGTGGCTCGCGGCGAGTGCCCCGAGGGCGCAGGGCGTGACGTCCTGGCCCCGCTCGACGGCGGCCCGTTCCAGGACGAGGTCGCGGATCGCGGCGGCGAACCGCGGGTCGGCGCCCACGGTCGCCGAGCGGCGCACCGGCAGGCCCAGCTCCTCGCCCTTGGCCATGGCCTCGGTGTCGAGGTCGTACAGGACCTCCATGTGGTCGGAGACGAACCCGATGGGCGCCATCACGACGGCCGGGGCGCCGGACCCGCTCAGCTCCTCCAGGTGGTCGCAGATGTCGGGCTCCAGCCACGGGATGTGCGGGGCGCCGGAACGGGACTGGTAGACCAGCTTCCAGGGGTGCTCCACGCCGGTCCGCTCGCGCACGGCCTCCACGATGAGCCGGGAGACGTCCAGGTGCTCCTCCACGTACGCGCCGCCCTCGCCGTGTCCCTCGACCGGGCCGGAGGTGTCCGCCGACGCGTTCGGGATGGAGTGGGTGCAGAAGGCGAGGTGCGCGCCGTCGCGTACGTCCTCGGGGAGGTCGGCGAGGGACTCGACGACCCCGTCGATCATGGGTTCCAGGAAGCCGGGGTGGTTGAAGTAGTGCCGGATCTTGTCGACCTTCGGCAGCTCCAGGCCCTCGGCCTCCAGGGCGGCGAGCGAGTCGGCGAGGTTCTCGCGGTACTGGCGGCAGCCCGAGTAGGAGGCGTACGCGCTGGTGGCGAGGACCAGGATGCGGCGGCGGCCGTCGGCGACCATCTCGCGCAGGGTGTCGGTGAGGTAGGGCGCCCAGTTGCGGTTGCCCCAGTAGAGCGGCAGGTCCAGTCCGTGCTCGGCGAAGTCCTTGCGGAGGGCGTCGAGGAGGGCGCGGTTCTGGTCGTTGATCGGGCTGACCCCGCCGAACCGGAAGTAGTGCTCGCCGACTTCCTCGAGACGTTCCTTGGGGATGCCGCGCCCCCGTGTCACGTTCTCCAGGAACGGGATCACGTCGTCCGGGCCCTCCGGGCCGCCGAACGAGAGCAGGAGCAGGGCGTCGTAGGGGCTGGCGTCGTGCGCGTGTGGCATGACTCGATCCTGCCACCCGCCACTGACGGCCGGGATCCCGGCTCGTTTTCGGAGGTGACTGGGGTGTGCCCGACCCGTAAGCTGTATCGACACACTTCACGCCTTACAGCACCGGCCAGGGAACGGCTTCCTCCGCTTCCCGCACCTTTCGGAGACCCGCCGTGCCCAGCCCGTACACCGCTCTGTTCGCCGCGCCCGGCACCAAGGGCTTCACCGCCGCGGGCCTGATCGGCCGTATGCCCCTGTCGATGATGGGCATCGGCGTGGTCACGATGATCTCGCAGCTCACAGGGCGGTACGGCCTCGCCGGTGCCCTGTCGGCGACCATCGCGCTGTCCGCCGCCGTGCTCGGTCCGCAGATCTCCCGCCTGGTGGACCAGTACGGGCAGCGGCGGGTGCTGCGCCCGGCCACGCTGGTCGCGCTGACCGCGGCCGCGGGGCTGCTGTTCGCGGCGCACTTCCGGTGGCCGGACTGGGTGCTGTACGTGTGCTCGGCGGGCATCGGCTGCGTGCCGAGCCTCGGCGCGATGACCCGGGCGCGCTGGGCGGCCCTGTACCGGGGCACTCCGCGGCTGCACACCGCCTACTCGTTCGAGTCCGTGGTGGACGAGGTCTGCTTCATCTTCGGCCCGATCATCTCCATCGGCCTGTCGACGGCGTGGTTCCCGGAGGCCGGGCCGCTGCTCGCCGCCTGCTTCCTCGCGGTCGGCGTGTTCTGGCTGACCGCCCAGCGGGCCACCGAACCGGTCCCGCATCCGGGCGAGCAGCGGGGGCGCGGCCGTTCCGCGCTGCGCTCGCCGGGACTGCAGGTGCTGGTGGCCACGTTCGTGGCGACCGGGGCGATCTTCGGGGCGGTCGACGTGGTCACCGTGGCCTTCGCCGAGGAGCAGGGGCACAAGGCCGCCGCGAGCCTCGTCCTGGCCGTCTACGCGGCCGGATCCTGCCTCGCCGGCATCGTGTTCGGGCTGCTGCGGTTCTCCGGGGCGGCCGAGCTTCGCTGGCTGCTGGGCGTCTGCGGCATGGCCGTGAGTATGATCCCCCTCCTACTGGTCGGAAACTTGCCGTTTCTGGCCGTGGCGCTCTTCGTCGCGGGACTGTCCATCGCACCCACGATGATCACGACGATGTCCCTGATCGAAGAGCACGTACCACGCGCGCAACTGACCGAGGGCATGACCTGGGTGAGCACCGGACTCGCGGTCGGCGTCGCGCTCGGCTCCTCCGTGTCCGGCTGGGTGATCGACGCAGCCGGGGCCGACGCCGGGTACGGGGTTCCGGCGGTGTCCGGTGCCGTCGCGGTCGCGGTCGGTTTCCTCGGGTACCGCCGGCTGCGCAGGCCGGCACCGGAGCGGGGAGGGCCCCATGAGCACCACAGTGATCGGCAAGAGCGGCACGTGGCGTAACTGGGCGGGGAACGTGACCGCCCGGCCGGTACGGGAGGTCACCCCTGCCACCGTGGAGGAGCTCGCCGCGGAGGTGCGCCGGGCCGCCGAGGACGACCTCCGGGTGAAGGCCGTCGGCACCGGGCACTCCTTCACGGCCGCCGCCGCGACCGACGGCGTAGTGATCCGGCCTCAACTGTTGACCGGCATACGCAAGATGGACCGCGACGCCATGACCGTCACCGTGGGCGCCGGCACCCCGCTCAAGAGACTCAATGTGGCGCTCGCGCGCGAGGGACTGTCGCTCACGAACATGGGCGACATCATGGAGCAGACGGTCTCCGGCGCCACCAGCACCGGAACTCACGGCACGGGGCGTGAGTCGGCCTCGATCGCCGCCCAGATCAGAGGACTTGAGCTGGTCACCGCGGACGGCTCGATCCTCACCTGCTCCCCCACCGAGAACGCGGACGTCTTCGCCGCCGCCCGCGTCGGCATCGGCGCCCTCGGCATCGTCACCGCGATCACCTTCGCCGTCGAGCCGATCTTCCTGCTCACGGCCCGCGAGGAGCCGATGCCGTTCGAGAAGGTGCTGGCCGAGTTCGACGAACTGCACGCCGAGAACGAGCACTTCGAGTTCTACTGGTTCCCGCACACCGGCAACACCAACACCAAGCGCAACAACCGCAGCGCCGGCCCGGAGAAGCCCGTCCCCCAGCTGAACAGCTGGTTCGAGGACGAGTTCCTCTCCAACGGGGTCTTCCAGGTGGCCAACCTGGTGGGCCAGGCGGTGCCGGCCACCATCCCGACGATCGCCCGGATCTCCAGCCGCGCCCTGTCCGCGCGGACGTACACCGACATCCCCTACAAGGTCTTCACCTCTCCGCGCCGCGTGCGGTTCGTGGAGATGGAATACGCCGTTCCGCGTGAGGCCGTGGTGGACACCCTGCGTGAACTCAAGGCGATGATCGACCGCTCCCACCTGCGCGTCAGCTTCCCCGTCGAGGTCCGCACCGCCCCGGCCGACGACATCACCCTCTCCACCGCCTCCGGCCGCGACAGCGCCTACATCGCCGTCCACATGTTCCGGGGCACGCCCTACCAGGCGTACTTCACGGCCGCCGAGCGGATCTTCACGGCGCACGAGGGTCGTCCGCACTGGGGCAAGGTGCACACACGGGACACGGACTACTTCGCCAAGGTCTACCCCCGCTTCGGCGAGTTCACCGCGCTGCGCGACCGGCTCGACCCCGAACGGCGTTTCCAGAACGACTACTTGCGTCGCGTCCTGGGGGCGTAGCCGGACGACCCGCCCGGTGATCATGTGACGACCTCCCCCTACCCGGCGTGACGAAAGGGCCCGCTCCAGCGGCCGATTGCCATCTCTCGGCAGAAGTCGCGCGGCGTGCCGATCCACGCAAGTGGCCCGAATGGAGTACTGTTGCGAGCCCTGGGTCCGGACTCCCGCCAGGGTGTCCGGGGCCTTCGAGGACCGCCGGGAGGGGGATCGTTGCACAGGGTGATGAGGTTCGTCACTTAGCGTTGCGAATAGGTAACCGTGCCATAACGGCGGCCTCGGGCCCACGCCCGACACGCCGGGCAACTCGGCAAGGTTGTGGCAGGCTGCACCCGGGCAGGCCACACTCGACTAGCGGAAGCAGCGACGCACGTGACGTCGGCAGGCACCACCCGGGAGGTCCCCATGCCCGAACTGCGTGTCGTGGCCGTCTCCAATGACGGCACACGGCTGGTGCTGAAGGCTGCCGATTCCACGGAGTACACGCTTCCGATCGACGAGCGCCTGCGTGCCGCCGTACGCGGCGACCGTCCCCGTCTCGGTCAGATCGAGATCGAGGTCGAGAGCCATCTCCGCCCCCGTGACATCCAGGCGCGTATACGCGCGGGTGCCACGGCCGAGGAGGTCGCGCAGCTCGCCGGCATCCCTGTCGACCGGGTCCGCCGGTTCGAGGGTCCCGTCCTGGCCGAGCGCGCCTTCATGGCCGAGCGGGCACGCAAGACCCCGGTCCGCCGCCCGGGCGAGAACGCCGCGGGACCGCAGCTCGGCGAGGCCGTCCAGGAACGGCTGTTGATCCGCGGCGCCGAGAAGGACACCGTCCAGTGGGACTCGTGGCGCCGCGACGACGGCACCTGGGAGGTCCTGCTGGTGTACCGGGTCGCGGGCGAACCGCACTCGGCGAGCTGGACGTACGACCCGCCCCGGCGGCTGGTCCAGGCCGTCGACGACGAGGCGCGCTCCCTGATCGGCGAGTCCGACGATCTGGGGGCGCCCGAACCCAGCTTCCCGTTCGTGCCGAGGATCGCCCGGCTGCCCCGCGACCGTCAGGCGGAACGTCCCGTCCTGCCGGCCGTGACACCCGAGTCGGACGAGGAGGGCGTGAGCGAGCGGGACTCGCTCACGAGCATCCTGGAGGCCGTCCCCAGCTACCGGGGCGACTTGGTGGTGCCCGAACTGCCCGCCGCAGAACCGCAGGAGGAGTCCGTCGAGGAGGTGGACGAGGAGTCCGCTGCCCCGGCGGCCTCGGCCGGTTCCGCCTACGCGGACGTCCTCATGCCGCCGCGGTCGGTCAACGGCCACCGTGACCGGCTCATCGGCGCCACCGACCGGCAGGCCGAGGCGGACGGCGTACGGCCGGGTCGTCGCGCGGCGGTGCCCAGCTGGGACGAGATCGTGTTCGGCACGCGCCGCAAGAAACAGGAGTAGCGGGAACAGCTCGGTGGGGGGTCGGCGGCTACGAGCAGGAACGGTCGTGCAAGCCGATCCGTTTCCGTTTTCCTCTGCCTCCGGGGTTCTTCCTCCGTGGGTGGGGGTCGGTCTTTCATACGTGCGAGGGGCCCGTGTCGTTCAGACACGGGCCCCTCGGCGTGCTGTCAGCGGTGGATCACTGGGGGTCCGGCCCGGTGGCGACGGGGCGGCTGCCGTCCCGGGACCACTCCGACCACGAGCCGACGTACAGGGCGGCCGGGATGCCCGCCACGGCCAGGGCGAGCACCTGGTGGGCGCCGGAGACTCCGGAGCCGCAGTAGACGCCGACCTCCGTGTCGCCGGTCGCGCCGAGTGCCTTGAAACGGTCGGCGAGTTCGGCAGCCGAACGGAAGTGGCCGGACGCGTCCACGTTCTCGGTGGTGGGTGCGGACACGGCGCCCGGGATGTGGCCGCCGACCGGGTCGATGGGCTCCACGTCGCCGCGGTAGCGCTCGGCGGCCCGCGCGTCGAGGAGCAGACCCCGGCGGGCCAGCGCGGCGGCGCCGTCCGCGTCGAGCAGCGGAAGGGCGCCCGGGGCGGGGGCGAAGGTTCCCGGCTCGGGGTCGGGGAGTTCGACGGTCAGAGGGCCCTCCCACGCCGCGAGACCGCCGTCGAGGACACGCACGGAGGGGTGGCCCGCCCAGCGGAGCAGCCACCACGCGCGCGCGGCGGCCCAGTTGAGACCGCCGTCGTAGACGACGACCGCGCGGTCGGCGGACACCCCGGCCGCCCGCATCGCCGCGCCGAAGGTCTCCGGGTTCGGCAGCGGATGACGGCCGCCCGCGCCCGCCGGGCCGGCGAGTTCGGAGTCCAGGTCGACGAAGACGGCGCCCGGGAGGTGCGCCTTGTCGTACTCGGGCCGCAGGTTCGGGCCGCCCAGCTGCCAGCGGACGTCCAGCAGGACCGGCGGGCGGGGTCCGGCCAGCTCTTCCACGAGCTCGGATGCGGTGATGATGGCGTTCATGGCCCCATCCTCGCGCACGGGGTGGCCCCTTCGCCCGGGTCCGGCTACTCTGCCCGCCGGACGGTTCCGGTCACCGCACGTACGGGATCGGACACATGCCGTGCGAGGGGCGATCGCCACGCGTCAGCCCCGCGGAGAGCGGCGCCTCACCCTCGACCGCGCCTCGTTCGCGTACGTACGTGCGCCAGGGCGCGGCGGTGCGGCGCGGGCGCGCGGCAGCACCGGTGGTGCGAGCATCGGCACGGGGCGTGATCGCGGGTGGACGCGGTACACGTGTACGGAGGGGCGGACGGACGCGGCCGCGAGGGGCCGAGAAGAGAGTGACGATGACCGACGCACGGGAGTCGACCGGCCCGAACGACGGGGTGTACCCCCAGGGCACGCCCTGCTGGGTGAGCCTGATGGTGCACGGAATGGCCGCGACCCAGGAGTTCTACGCGGCACTGTTCGGCTGGGAGTTCCAGCCCGGTCCGCAGCAGCTCGGCCCGTATGTGCGGGCCCTGCTCGACGGGCGCGAGGTGGCGGGGATCGGGCAGCTGCCGCCGGACCGGCACCTGCCGATCGCGTGGACGCCGTACTTCGCCTCGGACGACGTGGATCTGACGGCCGCGACCGTGCGGCACTGCGGTGGGACCGTCGGGGTCGGGCCGCTGGACGCCGGGGAGGCGGGCCGCCTCGCGATCGCCTCCGACCCCACGGGCGCCGTCTTCGGTATCTGGCAGGCGGCGCGGCACCTCGGTACGGACCTCACCGGTGTGGCGGGCACCCCCGCCTGGGACGAGCTCCTCACGTACGACACCGAGAGCGTCGCCAAGTTCTACGAGGTGGCCTTCGGCTACGAGGAGAGACCCCTGGCCTCCCCCGACCCCGACACCGACCACGTCACCCTCCACATCGGCGGCCGCCCCGTCGCCGGCATCCACGGCGTCGGCACCGCCCTCCCCCGTGACCGGGGCCCGCACTGGCTGACGTACTTCGAGGCCGCCGACACCGACGAGGCGACCCGGCTGGTCCTCGACCTCGGGGGCCATGTCCTCACCTCGCCCCATGACACCGCCCAGGGCCGGGCGGCCACCGTGACGGACCCGGAGGGCGCCGTGTTCGCGCTGGTCCACATGGAGCGCTGAGGGCGGGCATCCTGGAGCGCCGAGGACCGGCCCCGCCCCGGGAGGCGGCGGTTCAGGCCGTCTCGACCGGGAGGACGTCCGGGGCGAGGGCTCCCGCGTGGGCCGTCGCGGCGGTCATACGACGGCGGTGGTGACGGCGGCAGAGCACCTCGTAGCCGATGTCGTCGGGCTGGTTGACGTCTCCGACGACGACCTGGGCGCCCTCGACGACCATGTGGCCGCGTATCGTGCGGGCGTTGTGGGTGGCGCGGGCGCCGCACCAGCAGAGGGCCTCGACCTGGAGGACCTCGACGCGGTCGGCCAGCTCGACCAGGCGCTGGGAGCCGGGGAAGAGCTTGGAGCGGAAGTCGGTGGTGATGCCGAAGGCGTACACGTCGAGGCCCAGGTCGTCCACGACGCGGGCGAGTTGGTCGATCTGCTCGGGGGCGAGGAACTGGGCCTCGTCGGCGATGACGTAGTCCGCGCGGCGCCCCTGGGAGAGGTGGTCGACGAGGTACGCGTAGAGGTCCTGGCCGTCCTCGACCTCGACGGCGTCGGTGACCAGGCCGAGGCGGGAGGAGAGCTTGCCCTGGCCCGCCCGGTCGTCCCGGGTGAAGATCATGCCCTGGAGACCCCGTGCCGAGCGGTTGTGCTCTATCTGGAGGGCCAGCGTCGACTTCCCGCAGTCCATGGTTCCGGAGAAGAACACCAGCTCGGACATGGTGAGATGAGCACCTTTCGGCAAGGACGGCGGCGGAGCGGTCGGGGTGCGGCACGGTGGCGCGGCGGGGTGGGGCCGCACGGTGGTGCCGCGGGGCGGGCGGCGGGACGTCAGGAGCGTACTTCGAGGAGCGGGACCAGTTGTTCCGCCGGGGTCATCGAACCGTGGTTGCCGACCATCGCCGACTCCTTGGGCTCCCGCTCGGAGGCGATGATCAGGACGTCGTCGCGGGCGGCCGCCACCACGTCACCGATCCGGCCGTACACCCTTTCGTCCACCGTCGGCCCGAACCAGCCCGCTTCGATCGCCTCGTCCCGCGAGGCGACCCAGAACTGCTCGCCGAGCACCTCGCGCCAGCAGGTCAGGACGTCCGCCTCGGCGCCCCGCACCGCGTACACATGGCGGGCGCGGCCCTCACCGCCCAGCAGGGCGACGCCGGCGCGCAGTTCCCAGTCCTCGTCGAAGTCGATGCGGTGCTGCTCGTCGAAGGGGATGTCGATCATGCCGTGGTCGGCGGTGACGTAGAGGGCGCTGCGCGGGGGGAGTTGCTCCGCCAGTCGCTGGACGAGCCGGTCGACGTGCATGAGCTGGCCGCGCCAGGTGTCCGAGTCGAGGCCGAAGCGGTGCCCAGCGCCGTCGACCTCGGAGTAGTACGTGTAGACCAGCGCACGGTCACCGGCGGCCAGTTGGGCGGCGGCCAGGTCCATGCGGTCCTCGCCGGACAGGCGGCCGTGGAAGGTGCCGCCGCTCAGCGCGACCTTGGTCAGGGGCGTGTGCTCGAAGGCGGGGGACGAGACCTGCGCGGTGTGCACACCGGCCTCGTGGGCGAGCTGGAAGACCGTCGGGTACGGCTGCCACACGTGCGGTGCCGTCCAGGGCTGCCAGCGGAGCTGGTTCATCAGCTCCTGGGTCTCGGGGTCGCGGACCGTGTAGCCGGGGAGCCCGTGCGCGCCCGGCGGCAGTCCGGTGCCCACGGAGGCCAGCGAGGTCGCCGTGGTGGCCGGGTAGCCGGCGGTGATGGGGCGGCCGGTGCCGCCGCGCGAGGACGCCAGCAGGGAGGTCATGAACGGCGCCTCGTCGGGGTGCGCCCGCAGCTGCTCCCATCCGAGCCCGTCGATCAGGAAGACACAGGCGCGGTCGGTCGGCGCCAGTTCCCGTATCGCGGCGGTCGTACCGGGGACGTCCATGCCCGCCGCGAGGGTGGGCAGGAGGTCGGCGAGCGAGCCGGCGCCGTATTCGGGGACGGGCGCGGAGCCGACGGCGAGGGGTTCCGGGTGGTCCCAGGTGGGCAGTGCCATCAGCGGGCGAGGTCCGCGGTCGCCTCGGAGAGGGACTGCGCGAAGGCGAGGGCCTGGCGTACGGTCTCCGGGCCGTCCCCGGCCTCGCTGACGCGCAGGCTGAGGTCGTCCGCCGTCGAGTTGCCCGTGTAGCCGTGGTCGGCCTCGCAGTTGGGGTCGCCGCAGGCGGCGGGCTCCAGGTCGATACGGGAGACGGCGCCCCAGCCGATGGTCAGGACGACCTCGCGCGGCAGGGTGCCCGGCGTGTAGGACTCGGGATTGGCGACGACCCGGCTGACCACGACCGACGAGATCCGGCCGAGCTTCACCGACTCGGTGGACGTCGTGGCGTAGGGCGTCGGCGACGTGCTGTCGGCGGCCTGCTCGTCGGTGTGGCTGACGATGAAGCGGTTGGCGGTGAGGACGAGCACCGTCACATGGCGGCGCACCTCGTTCGCGTCGAATGTCGTCTCCTGGTGGACCAGGTACGACTTGATGGCCTCGCCGCCGACGGCGGCCTCCACCGCCTCGGCCACGAGAGCCGGGTAGTAGCCGCTGCGCTCGATCGCCGCACGCAGCCCCTGGGTCGTCGTACTGGTCTTGGCCATGACGTCCATCCTAGTCCGTGGGCAAGGGCGGTCCGGTTCAGTCAAGGGCATCCGGGGGCGTTCGAACAGCAGGCCGTCACGTCGGCGCTTTCCGCGACGTGGAAGGCTCCCGATTACCTGCCGGTAGCGTCAGAACGGCCGCCGGTCGTCGCCGTCAGTAGACCGGGAGCGTTCTCGGGCCGAGGTCGTCGCGGGCGGGTGGGCGGGCGAGCCGTACGGTGGCGCCCAGGACGCTGAGCCCGTGCGGGGCCACGACGACCGGCTCCAGGGAGACGGCCACGACCTCGGGGTGGTCGTCCACCAGCCGGGAAACCCGCAGCAGCAGTTCTTCGAGGGCGTCGGTGTCGACCGGTGCCGAGCCCCGCCAGCCGAAGAGGAGGGGTGCCGTCCTGATCGACCGGACCAGTGAGGCCGCGTCCCGCTCGGTGGCCGGGATCAGCCGGTGCGCCATGTCCCCGAGGAGCTGCGACGCGGGCCCGGCGAGACCGAAGGAGAGCACTGCTCCGGCCGCCGGGTCGACGACCGTCCGTACGATCGTGTCGACGCCGCGCGGAGCCATGGCCTGGACGACCGGGCGCAGTTCCTCCGGCCCGCCGAACAGCTCCGTCAACTCCGCGTACGCCCGCCGCAGTTGTTCCTCGTCCGCAAGATCGAGCCGTACGCCGCCCAGGTCGGCCCGGTGCCGGAGGTGCGGGGCGGTCGTCTTGAGCGCGACGGGGTAGCCGATCGCCCCGGCCGCCGCCACCGCCTCGTCGGGGGTGGGCGCGGGCCGCGCCTCCCGGACCCGGATGCCGTACGCCGCGAGCAGGGCTCCGGTCTCCCGCGCGCCGAGGGTGTGCCCCTCACCTCGCGCGAGCAGTTCGTCGATCTGCCGCGCGGCGCCCTTCTCGTCGATGTCCTCGTATTCGGGCACCTTGCCGGGCTCCGCCGCCTCGCGCCGCCACTGCGCGTACTTCACGGCTTCGGCGAGAGCCCGGACGGCCCGCTCGGCGGCGGGGTAGGCCGGGATGAGCCGGGAGCCGGCGGCAGGGGCGGGCTCGGCGCCGGCCGAATCGCGCGGGGCGGGCGCGGTGGCGGCGGGCGTGGTTCCGGCGGGCGCGGTGGCGGGAGGGCGGGCGCCGGTGGAGAGGGGTGCCGCCTGCGCGCCCGTCGCCCCGGTGGACGAGTCCGCGGGTCGCCTCGCTTCCCCCTGGTCAGGGGCGGCCGAGGGCTCGGGGGCACCGCTCGCGGCGGCGGGCGCCCTGTCGCCGGCCTGGGGTGCGGTGCTCGCCGCGGCCGACAGGGCCTCGGCGAGGCCGCCCAGCTCGACGTGCACGACGAGCACCGGCTTCGAGGGGTTCGCCTCGGCCGCGGAGCGCAACGCCTCGGCGAGGGCCGCGTCGTCGGGGGACGTCTCCCCCAGTGCCGGTATGGCCGTCACGACGACCGCGTCGCACGCGTCGTCCGCCAGGGCGCCGGACAGCCCCCGGTGGAAGTCGTCCGCCGAGGCGGCGGTCGTCAGATCGATCGGCGGCAGCGGACGGAGCCCCTCCGCGAGGCAGGCGTCATAGGTGAGCAGCCCCAGCGACTCCGAGTTCCCGAGGATCGCCACCCGGGGCCCCGCCGGGAGCGGCTGCCGGGCCAGCAGCAGCCCGGCGTCCACCAGCTCCGTGATCGTGTCGACGCGGATCACCCCCGCCTGCCGCAGCACCGCGGACACGGTGGCGTGCGGCAGGCGCGTGGCGCGCACCGCGTGGCCCTGGGGTGCCGCCCCGTGGCGCGCTCCCTGGACGACGACGAGCGGTTTGACCGCGGCGGTCCGCCGGGCGAGACGGGTGAACTTGCGGGGGTTGCCGATGGACTCCAGGTACATCAGCACGACGTCCGTGTCGGGGTCCTCGTACCAGTACTGGATGACGTCGTTGCCGGAGACGTCCGCGCGGTTGCCGGACGACACGAACGTGGAGACGCCCGTCACGCCGGTCACCCCTCCCCCGCGGCGGTGCAGCCGGGAGAGCAGCGCGATGCCGATGGCGCCGGACTGGGCGAACAGGCCGATGCGTCCGGAGCGCGGCATCTCGGGGGCGAGCGAGGCGTTGAGCCGTACGTCGGGGGCGGTGTTGATGACGCCGAACGCGTTCGGCCCGATGATGCGCATGCCGTACGCGCGGGCCTGGCGGACGAGTTCACGCTGGCGGTCGTGTCCCTCGGGGCCGCTCTCGGCGTACCCGGCGGAGACCACCACCAGGCCCTGCACACCGTGTTCACCGCACTCGGCGACGACCTCGGGGACCTGAGCGGCGGGGACGGCCACGACGGCGAGGTCGACGGGACCCTCGATGTCACGGACGGAGGGGTACGCCGGGACCCCGTCCAGCTCCTTCTCCCGGAGAGCCTTGTTCACCGCGTAGAGCCGGCCCGCGAAGCCCGCGTCCCGGAGGTTGGCGAGCACACTGCGGCCCACTCCGCCCGGTGTGCGCCCGGCGCCGATGACGGCGACCGAGCCGGGGGCGAGGAGCCGCTGCACCGACCTGGCCTCGGCGCGCTGCTCCCGCGCGCGCTGCACGGCGAGGGAGCGGTCGGTGGGTTCCAGGCCGAACTCCAGGCGTACGACGCCGTCCTCGAAGCTGCGCTTCTGCTGGTACCCCGCGTCGGTGAACACCTTGATCATCTTGGTGTTGGCGGGCAGCACCTCGGCGGCGAAGCGCCGGATGCCGCGTTCGCGGGCGACGGCGGCGATGTGTTCGAGGAGGGCGGAGGCGACGCCGCGGCCCTGGTGGGCGTCCTGGACGAGGAAGGCGACCTCGGCCTCGTCGGCGGGGGCGGAGGCGGGCATCCCGTCGGCGCCGATGCGGTCATAGCGTACGGTGGCGATGAACTCGCCGCCGACGGTGGCGGCGAGACCCACCCGATCCACGAAGTCGTGGTGCGTGAAGCGGTGGACGTCCTTGGCGGACAGGCGAGGGTACGGCGCGAAGAAGCGGTAGTACTTCGACTCGTCGGAGACCTGCTCGTAGAAGCTGACCAGACGCTCGGCGTCATCAACGGTGATGGGCCGGATGCGTGCGGTGCCGCCGTCGCGCAGCACCACGTCGGCCTCCCAGTGGGCGGGGTACTCATGCCGGTCCGACGAGGTCTGCATGGGCCCCAGAGTACGGCTCGCGTCCGACAACGGCGCGGGGCAGTCTGGGGAGACACAACAGCCGGTGCGCGGTCAGGCCGTGGGCCCGCGCCGGTGACGCTTCACGTATGTGGGAAACTGGTCTAGACAACCCGGTCTAGACCTCTTCGAGGTACCCGAGACACACCTGAAGGGCAGCATCACATGGCTGAGCGCCGCGTCAACGTCGGCTGGGCCGAGGGCCTCCACGCCCGCCCCGCTTCCATCTTCGTCCGGGCCGCCACGGCCTCCGGTATCCCCGTGACGATCGCCAAGGCCGGCGGCAACCCCGTCAACGCCGCTTCCATGCTGGCGGTCCTGGGTCTGGGCGCCCAGGGCGGCGAGGAGATCGTCCTCGCCTCCGACGCCGAGGGCGCGGACGCCGCGCTCGACCGTCTGGCGAAGCTCGTCGCCGAGGGGCTCGAAGAGCTTCCTGAGACGGTCTGACCCACGCGACAAGGGCCTGAAAGGCCCCGCGCGGCAGCACTGAAGGGCTCGTCCGGTTCATCGGGCGAGCCCTTCGCATTTCCTTGGGCAGCGGCGTGGATAAATAGGTCTGCGACGTCGGAAATCCGTCCGCGGGCAGCAGAAATAACGCCCCTCGAAATTCACGCCCTCTTTGTATACGGCTCTCGTGTTAATGCCGCAGACTCGGCATGTTTACGGGGTGTTGCGAAGTCCTCACACGGTCCGGTCGCTCCGCCGGGGCGGGCTGGCCGGGAAAGCGCAGCCGGTGCGCCGAGGTCGCGCGCTCGGTGTGCAGCGCGGTGATCGTCCGCGCGCGCTCACCGTCGCCGCGGGCCACGGCGTCCACGATGGCGCCGTGCTCGGCCCAGGACTCCACGGGGTTGGCCGGCGCCTCGACCGCGTACATCCAGGCGATCTTGTGCCGCAGCTGGGCGAGCGTCGAGGTCAGGGCGGGGCTCCCGGACGCCTGGGCCAGCGTCTCGTGGAACCAGCCGCCCAGGGAGCGCAGATCCTCGCTGCTGCCCCGCCTGGCCCGCTCCTGGCCCAGTCTGACCAGGCCGCGCAGGACCTTCAGATGCGCCTCCGTGCGGCGCTGGGCGGCACGGGAGGCCCCGAGGGGCTCCAGCAGCATGCGCATCTCCAGCAGGTCGGCGGCCTCCTGCTCGGTCGGCTCGGCGACGCACGCGCCCGCGTGCCGGCGGGTCACCACGAAGCCCTCGGCCTCCAGCGTGCGCAGCGCCTCGCGCACGGGGACGCGGCTGACGCCGTACCGGCGGGCGAGCAGTTCCTCGGTGAGGCGGCTGCCGCGCTCGTAGACGCCCGCGACGATGTCATCACGAATCGCCGTGCATACCGAGTGCGCCGGAATACGCATGACCGACCTCCGCCTTAATCCCCGTGAAACGTCATTGATTGACGTGTGTTCAGGTGACTCTATTGCAGCGGGCCGGAATTTCCGATGGCGGGCCGGAATCCATGGATATTTTTTGGACAGCGCGTACCACGCAACAAGGAAAGCCCCGGCTCGGTGAGCCGGGGCCTCCTGAAGCGGTGAAGCTTTCGTCAGACGTTGACGCCGTGCGAGCGCAGGTACGCGACGGGGTCGATGTCCGAGCCGTACTCGGCCGACGTGCGGGCCTCGAAGTGCAGGTGCGGGCCGGTGACGTTGCCGGTCGCGCCGGACAGGCCGATCTGCTGGCCGGGGGTGACCGTCTGCCCGACGGAGACGCCGATGGACGACAGGTGGCCGTACTGGGTGTACGTGCCGTCGTTCATCTTGATCACGACGTTGTTGCCGTACGCGCCGCCCCAGCCGGCCTCGACGACGGTGCCGGCGCCCACCGCGTGGACGGGCGTGCCGGAGGCGGCGTGGAAGTCGACGCCGGTGTGGCTGCCGGAGGACCAGACGGCACCGCCGGACTTGTAGCCGGTGGAGATGTAGGAGCCCGCGATGGGAGAGACGTAGGAGTTGAGACGCTCACGCTCGGCCGCGCGGGCGGCGCGCGCCTTGATCTCCTCGCGCTCCTTGGCGGCGGCGCGCTCCTGCTCGGCCTTCGCGGCGGCGGCCTTGCGGGCCTCCTCCTGCGCCTTCTGCTTGACGGCGGCCACCTCGGCGGCCTGCTGCTGGGCGGCGGCCTGCGCGTCGACCTGCTCGGCGACCGTGTCACCGAGGACGATGACCTGGTTCAGCCCCGTCTGCTCGGGCGCGGGCTCCGCGGCGAGCGCCGGGACGGCGACGGTGCCGACGACACCGGTGGTGGTGAGAGCGGCGACGCCCACGGTCCTCGTGGTCGTGCGCTTCACGCGGCCGGGACGGCGGTGCTTCCCGGGAGCGCGGGTGAACGCCATGGAGTGGCTGGTCCTTTCCTTCCCTCTCGCCTACCGGGTTAGCTGACGGGTTCGGAGCAGGAAGGTCTCCTACGGACACCCCTCGTTTCGCGAAGCTCGCGAAGGGCACCCGATTCACCCCAGGGACTGCGGTTGGGTCCCCGGCTCCCCTGGCTCGCGCCATACGGGGACTCGGCGATGACTGTCCGGTGCCGCGGGTGCGGCGAACTGCTGACGAACAGCCGGACCGACGCTAAGCGGGCCGCCTCCGAAATAACAAACGCATCACGGGTTTTGAGGCATACGCCACAGGTCAGACGGGCAACCTCTCCCATCAATGCGAGCAATACGGGCAAACAGGGGCCCCGGTGACACTTCCGTCACCGGGGCCCCTCGGTGCGCACGCGCGCGTGCCGGTCCTACTCGGCGGGTACGACGGTGACTTCACCGATGCCGAGGGCCCTGACCGGCTCCTCGATCTGGGCGGCGTCCCCGACGAGCACGGTCACCAGACGGTCCACCGGGAAGGCGCTCACGACGGCCGCGGTGGCCTCGACCGTGCCGGTGGCGGCGAGCTGGCGGTACAGCGTCGACTGGTAGTCGTCCGGCAGGTGCTGCTCGACCTGGTCGGCCAGCGTGCTCGCCACGGCCGCCGCCGTCTCGAACTTGAGGGGGGCGACCCCGACGAGGTTCTGCACGGCGACGTCCCGCTCGGCGTCCGTCAGACCCTCGGCGGCGAGGGTGCGCAGCACCGTCCACAGGTCGTCGAGCGCCGGCCCGGTGTTCGGCGTGTCCACGGAACCGCTGATGGCGAGCATCGAGACACCGGAGCCGTCGGGCGCGGAGCGCAGCACCTGGCCGAACGCCCGCACGCCGTAGGTGTAGCCCTTCTCCTCGCGCAGCACGCGGTCCAGACGGGAGGTGAGGGTGCCGCCGAGGCAGTAGGTGCCGAGCACCTGGGCCGGCCACACCCGGTCGTGCCGGTCGACGCCCACACGGCCGATGAGCAGCTGCGTCTGGACGGCGCCGGGGCGGTCGACGATGACGACGCGCCCGGTGTCGTCGGCGCTCACCGCCGGCATGGGGCGGGGCTTGGCCGGGGAACCCGTCCAGGCGCCCAGGGTGTCGCCGAGCAGTGCGTCGAGGTCGACGCCGGTGAGGTCGCCGACGATCACGGCGGTCGCCGTGGCGGGGCGGACGTGCCGCTCGTAGAAGGCGCGTACGGCCGCGGAGTCGATGCCCGCGACGGTCTCCTCGGTGCCCTGGCGGGGGCGGGACATGCGGGAGTCCGCCGGGAACAGCTGCTTGGAGAGCTCCTTCGCGGCCCGACGGCCCGGGTTGGCGGTCTCGTGCGGGATCTCGTCGAGCCGGTTGGCCACGAGCCGCTCGACCTCGCTGTCCGCGAACGCGGGGGCTCGCAGGGCGTCGGCGAGCAGGCCGAGCGCCTTGCCCAGCCGCGACACGGGCACTTCGAGGGAGAGGCGGACGCCGGGGTGGTCGGCGTGCGAGTCGAGGGTGGCGCCGCAGCGCTCGAGCTCGGCGGCGAACTCCTCGGCGGAGTGCTTGTCGGTGCCCTCGGAGAAGGCCCTCGTCATGATCGTGGCGACGCCGTCCAGACCGGCGGGCTCGGCGTCCAGGGGGGCGTCGAGGAGGACCTCGACGGCGACGACCTGCTGGCCGGGGCGGTGGCAGCGGAGCACCGTCAGGCCGTTGTCCAGGGTGCCGCGCTCGGGCGCCGGGAACGCCCAGGGCCTGGCCTCGCCGGCCTGGGGCTGCGGGTGGAAGTCCATGGTCGCGGTCTCGGTCACTTCGCCGACTCCTCGTTCTCGTCGGTGGTCGCGTCGGCGTCCGCCGTCGCGGTCTCGTCCTCGGTGTCCTCGTCGGCTTCGTCGCCGGCGACGGGCTCGTAGACGAGCACCGCGCGGTTGTCGGGCCGCAGACGCGCCTTGGCGACCTCCTGGACCTCCTCGGCGGTCACGTCGAGCACCCGGTCGACGGCGGTCAGGGCGAGTTTGGGGTCGCCGAACAGGACCGCGAAGCGGCACAGTTCGTCGGCGCGGCCCGCGACCGTGCCGAGCCGGTCCAGCCACTCGCGCTCCAGCTGGGCCTGGGCGCGCTCCATCTCCTCGGCCGTGGGTCCCTCCGCGGCGAAGCGGGCCAGCTCCTCGTCGACGGCGGCCTCGATGACGGGCACCTCGACGTCGCCGGAGGTCTTCACGTCCATCCAGGCCAGGGAGGGGGCGCCGGCCAGGCGCAGCAGACCGAACCCGGCCGTGACCGCCGTACGGTCGCGGCGTACGAGCCGGTTGTAGAGGCGGGAGGACTCGCCGCCGCCGAGGATGGCGAGGGCCAGGTCGGCCGCGTCGCACGCGCGTGTGCCGTCCTCCGGGAGGCGGTAGGCGGCCATCAACGCGCGCGCGGGCACCTGCTCCTCGATGACCTCGCGCTTCTGCTCCCCGATGACGTCGGGCAGCCCGCCGTCGCGCGGCTGGGGCTTGCCGTCGTAGGACGGGATGGAGCCGAAGTACTTCTCGATCCAGGCGAGGGTCTGCTCCGGGTCGATGTCGCCGACGACGGAGAGGACGGCGTTGTTGGGGGCGTAGTACGTCCGGAAGAACTGGCGGGCGTCCTCCAGGCTGGCCGCCTCCAGGTCCTCCATGGAACCGATGGGGGTGTGCCGGTAGGGGTGGCCCTCCGGGTAGGCGAGCCGGAAGATCCGCTCGAAGGCGGTGCCGTACGGCACGTTGTCGTAGCGCTGCCGGCGCTCGTTCTTGACGACGTCGCGCTGGTTGTCCAGGTTCTTCTGGTCGAGCGCGAACAGCAGGCTGCCCATGCGGTCGGCCTCCAGCCACAGCGCGAGCTCCAGCTGGTGGGCGGGCATCGTCTCGAAGTAGTTGGTGCGCTCCCAGCTGGTGGTGCCGTTGAGCGAGCCGCCGGCGCCCTGGACCAGCTCGAAGTGGCCGTTGCCCGAGACCTGCTTGGAGCCCTGGAACATCAGGTGCTCGAAGAGGTGGGCGAGGCCGGTGCGGCCCTCGACCTCGTGGCGGGAGCCGACGTCGTACCAGAGGCACACCGCGGCGACCGGGGTCAGGTGGTCCTCGGAGAGCACCACGCGCAGGCCGTTGGCCAGGCGGTGCTCCTTCACTGTCAGGCCTTCGGAGCCTGCCTCGGCTGTGGCCGTGTGACCCATGGGCATGTACGTCCCTTCGATGGCGAGCGCGGTCGCTGGAACCGCGGTTGTCCTGCCGGTCCTGCCACTGTATGCAAGCGTGCGGACGCTCGGCGAAGTTCCCGGAGGCCGTACGCCGAGGGCGAGAACGCCTTACGCCGAGAGCGAGAACCCCGGATGCCGGGAGCGGGAGGGCCGGTGGCCGCCGACGGGCAGTGGTTAAGGTCGGCGCACGCGGTTGACGCGGCGGCGCCGGGCACCCGCCCCGGCGGGGAATGCCGGGTCGTGTCCGGGTTGTCAGTGCGGCAGTCCACAATGGTCCGCGTCAGAGTCCGTTCACTTGCAGCAAGGAGCCGGCAGCGATGGCCCGCCGCAGCACGAAGACCCCGCCGCCCGACGACGCGTTCGAGGAGCGGATCCTCGACATCGACGTCGTCGACGAGATGCAGGGCTCCTTCCTGGAGTACGCGTACTCGGTCATCTACTCCCGAGCCCTGCCCGACGCCCGTGACGGTCTGAAGCCGGTGCACCGCCGCATCGTCTACCAGATGAACGAGATGGGTCTGCGTCCCGACCGCGGCTATGTGAAGTGCGCCCGCGTCGTCGGCGAGGTCATGGGCAAGCTGCACCCGCACGGCGACTCGTCGATCTACGACGCCCTGGTCCGCATGGCCCAGCCCTTCTCGATGCGCGTCCCGCTGGTGGACGGCCACGGCAACTTCGGCTCCCTCGGCAACGACGACCCGCCCGCGGCCATGCGGTACACGGAGTGCCGCCAGGCCGCCGCGACGAGCCTGATGACGGAGTCGATCGAGGAGAACACGGTCGACTTCGCCCCGAACTACGACGGCCAGGAGCAGGAGCCGGTGGCGCTGCCCGCCGCCTTCCCGAACCTCCTGGTCAACGGCGCCTCGGGCATCGCCGTCGGTATGGCCACCAATATGCCGCCGCACAACCTGGGCGAGGTCATCGCGGCCGCCCGCCACCTGATCAGATACCCGAACGCGGACCTGGACGCCCTGATGAAGCACGTCCCGGGCCCCGACCTGCCCACGGGCGGGCGGATCGTCGGCCTCTCCGGGATCAGGGACGCGTACGAGACGGGCCGCGGCACCTTCAAGATCCGCGCCACGGTGGCCGTGGACAACGTGACGGCGCGCCGCAAGGGCCTCGTCGTCACGGAGCTGCCCTTCACCGTCGGCCCCGAGAAGGTGATCGCCAAGATCAAGGACCTGGTCGGCTCGAAGAAGCTCCAGGGCATCGCCGACGTCAAGGACCTCACCGACCGCCAGCACGGCCTGCGGCTCGTCATCGAGATCAAGAACGGCTTCGTGCCGGAGGCGGTCCTGGAGCAGCTCTACAAGCTGACGCCGATGGAGGAGTCCTTCGGCATCAACAACGTCGCGCTGGTCGACGGGCAGCCCCTCACCCTGGGCCTCAAGGAGCTCCTGGAGGTCTACCTCGACCACCGCTTCGACGTCGTGCGCCGCCGCTCGGAGTTCCGCCGCGGCAAGAAGCGGGACCGGCTGCACCTGGTCGAGGGTCTGCTCACGGCGCTGCTGGACATCGACGAGGTCATCCGGCTGATCCGCTCCAGCGAGAACTCCGCGCAGGCCAAGGAGCGCCTCATGGGGCACTTCTCCCTGTCGGACGTCCAGACGCAGTACATCCTCGACACCCCGCTGCGGCGTCTCACCAAGTACGACCGCATCGAGCTGGAGACGGAGAAGGACCGGCTCAACACGGAGATCGCGGAGCTGACGCGCATCCTGGAGTCGGACGCCGAGCTGCGCAAGCTGGTCTCGGGGGAACTGGCCGCGGTGGCGAAGAAGTTCGGCACCGAGCGCCGTACGGTGCTGCTGGAGTCCTCGGGCGCCCCGGTGGCCGCGGTCCCGCTCCAGGTCGCCGACGACCCGTGCCGGGTGCTGCTGTCCTCGACGGGGCTGCTCGCCCGTACCGCCGACGCCGAGCCCTTCGCGGCGGACGCCGACGCCAAGCGCACCAAGCACGACGTGATCGTGTCGGCGGTCCCGGCGACGGCCCGGGGCGAGGTCGGCGCGGTGACGTCCACGGGCCGTCTGCTGCGGCTGAACGTGATCGACCTGCCCCAGCTGCCCGACACGGCGGCCGCCCCGAACCTGGCGGGCGGCGCCCCGCTCGCGGAGTTCCTCACCCTCCAGGACGACGAGACCGTGATCTGTCTGACGACGCTCGACGAGTCGTCGCCGGGGCTCGCCATCGGCACCGAGCAGGGTGTCGTCAAGCGTGTGGTGCCCGACTATCCGTCCAACAAGGAGGAGTTGGAGGTCATCACCCTCAAGGAGGGCGACAGGATCGTGGGCGCGGTGGAGCTGCGCACCGGTGAGGAGGACCTGGTCTTCATCACCGACGACGCCCAGCTGCTGCGCTTCCAGGCCTCACAGGTCCGGCCGCAGGGCCGCCCCGCCGGCGGTGTGGCGGGCATCAAGCTCAGCGAGGGCGCGAAGGTCATCTCCTTCACGGCGGTCGACCCGGCCGTGGACGCGGTGGTCTTCACGGTGGCGGGCTCGCGCGGCACGCTGGACGACTCCGTCCAGACCACGGCCAAGCTCACCCCGTTCGACCAGTACCCGCGCAAGGGCCGCGCCACGGGCGGTGTCCGCTGCCAGCGGTATCTGAAGGGTGAGGACTGCCTGTCGTTCGCCTGGGCGGGCCCGACTCCGGCCCGCGCCGCCCAGAAGAACGGCACTCCGGCCGACCTGCCGGAGATGGACCCGCGCCGTGACGGCTCGGGCGTCTCCCTGGGCAAGCCGGTGGCGTCGGTGGCGGGCCCGGTCTGACCGAGGCGGACGGGACGGCCGCGGCTTCCCACCGGCAGACGCCGGGGATGCCGCGGCGGTCCGGTGATCTCAGAGGGGGTCGGTCCGGTGCCCTCAGAGGGTGTCGTAGGAGGGCTCCGGTTCGCCGTCCTCCTGGTCCCGCTCCGACTCCTTCTCCAGCTCCTGCTCGCTCTCCGGCTCCTTCTCCTGCACATAGCGGAGGACGCCCCACATGCTGTGCTCGTCGGCGTGGGGGGCGTCGTCCTTGCACGCCTCCAGCTCCTTGGTGAGCGCGGCGGCGTCGATGTCCGTCCCGATGAGGACGAGCTGGGTGAGCCGAGGCTCGTCGCCGGGCGGCCACGGTTCGGGGTAGAACCGGAGGAACCGTCCGACCGCGTGCACGGCGTAGCGGTTGCGGGTGTCGTGGGGCCCGAAGTCGACGTACCCCTTGATGCGGTAGAGCCCCTCCGACCTGCTGTCGAGGAGGTCCAGCAGCCGACGGGGGTTCATCGGCAGGTCGGAGACGAAGGCGACGCTGTCGTACGCGGTGTGCAGATGCCCGAGGTGGTCGCCGTGGGCGCCGCCGTCCTCGTCGTGCGGGTCGCCGTCCTCGTCGTGCGGGTCGCCGTCCTCGTCGTGCCGGTGGAGGTCGTCGAAGGAGAGCTGCCCGACGCGTTCCTCACTGGGGCGGCAGTCGAAGAGGAACGCGGGGTCGATACGCCCGTAGGTGGCGGCCACGACGGCGGCGCCGCCGCTGAGCGACCGGACGAGGCCCAGTACGGCCTCGCTGTCCTCGGCCCGGTCGACCTTGTTGACGACGACGAGGTCGGCGATGGCAAGGTGCCGGTCGATCTCGGGGTGCCGCTGCCGGGTGTCGGTGAACTCGGCCGCGTCGACGACCTCGATCAGCCCGCCGTACACCACCCGGCGGTTCTCGCTGGCGAGCACCATCCGTACGAGTTCCTGCGGCTCGGCGAGCCCGCTGGCCTCGATGACGATGACGTCGATCCCGGTGGCGGGGTGGGCGAGCCGCTCCAGGTAGACGTCCAGCTCACTGGCGTCGACGGCACAGCACAGACATCCGTTGCCCAGCGAGACGGTGGAGTCGCCGAGCGCCCCGGCGACCGCCATCGCGTCGATCTCGATGGCCCCGAAGTCATTGACGACGGCGCCGATCCGGGTGCCGCCGCTGCGGTGCAGAAGGTGATTGAGGAGGGTGGTCTTGCCGGAGCCCAGAAAGCCGGCGAGCACCACGACCGGGATCTGCTGAGGCCCTTGGGGACCCGGACTCGACGACTGGCTCAACACGCGCCCTCTCTCACACCGTTGCGTGCGCCGGCGCGGGGCCGGCCGCCCTACCGGGACGGCTCGCCGACCGGCGCTCGCCGGAACACCGCAGCTCTCGTACGGATTTGTCCTGCCGCCCCAGCATACGAGTGGTCACACCGCCCATATGAAGGGAACGATTGTCAGCGGCGCCCGTAGGGCACACGGTGGGCATGGCGCTGGTTTCTGACACCCGCACATCCTTCCGTGCGCCTCCTCTCCGCCTCCCGGACGACCAGGGCCGCTCGGCGACACTGGGAGACGGCAAGCGCGCCGCCCACCGCTCGCCGGTCCCCATCCTGTCGACCCGTACCCGACGACCGGCGGATGGACGCCTGAACCGGGGGTTGACATGGCCACACAGAACTTTGGGATACGGAGGCTGGGCTCCGCCGCCCGGGACCGGCTGACCTCGGCCGCACAGGCCCTGACGGAGAAAGGCACCCGGCAGCGCAGACACGCCGCGCTCGCCGAACAGCACCGGCTCCACTTCGACCTGCTGTGCAAGGCCATGGAGGACCCGGCCCTGGCAGCCGTGCTCGACACCTACGAGACCGAGGTCCCTCCGGAGCGGCAGCGTCAGTACCTCTTCGCGAACGCCCTGTACGTCAACGCGCTCTACTACCACCGCATCGGTGCCCTCAGCCTGAGCGAGCTGTACGGGCACCTGCGGGTGATGGCACGCAACACGATCTTCCGGGAGTACTGGGCGGCCACACGTCACCATCGGGACAGCCTGCCCGACACGTCGGAGGAGGCGGCGTTGGGCGACATGATGAACGGTCTCGTCGAGGAGATGGACCGTCTGGCCGAGGACCGGGACGACGGAGACGAGTGGTGGGTCATCGGGCAACCGCCGCACGAGTGATTCACCCTCAAGTCCTGTGAAGCGGAGAGACGTTGGACCACGGGGACCGGTAATCTCTGCGCATCCTGCTCGGGAAGATCCTCCTGCTCAGGTCCTTGCATGTGCGGCGTAGGGCTGCAGATCCCCACCCGAGGCAGCAGCCCGTTCATGAGCATCCTGGGCCCGCTCATGAACCGACCGGACGCACCATGGGTCATCAACTCGCGCGGCGCCCCGGTGGGCCCACTCGCTCGAATGCCTCTAGGACCGGACTTGAAGATCGTGCGTCGAGTTGGCGCCTCGCCCCGGGAGCGCGGCAGCGCCTCGGGCCAGACCTGCCCCGACATCTTCGAACTCAGCGACGGCAGCTTCGCCGTCATCGGCACCGAAGCCACCGCCGACCTCGACGGCGAGTTGCCGCCCGACGCGGCGCGCGCCCCCTACGAACGCATCGTGATCATCTCGCGCGAGACTCTCGTCCGCGCCAAATCCGACATCCCGGATGCGTGAGACGGTCGCGCTCCTGTGAGGGTGCGCACCAGACGAGCCCGGCACTCCCCCGTGGTGCCGGGCCCTCGTTCGTCAGGCCATCAGCGGTACGGCCGCCGGGGGCACCGGGCCCACATAGCGTGCCGCCGGGCGGATGATCTTCGAGTCCCGGGCCTGTTCGAGGATGTTGGCGCTCCAGCCGACGACGCGGGCGGCGGCGAAGGTCGGCGTGAACATCTCGCGGGGCAACCCGCACAGCTCCATGACCACGCCCGCGTAGAACTCCACGTTCGTGTGCAGTTCGCGGCCCGGCTTCAGCTCGGCGAGGATGGCCTCCACCTGCCGTTCGACCTCCACCGCGAAGGCGACGCGCGGTCCGCCGAACTGTTCGGCGATGCCGCGCAGCATGCGGGAGCGGGGGTCCTCCGTGCGGTAGACGGGGTGGCCGAAACCCATGATGCGGTCGCCGGCGAGGACGCGTGAGCGGATCCAGGCGTCGATGCGGTCCGGGCTGCCGATCGCGTCGAGCGTGTCCAGGGCGCGGCTGGGGGCACCGCCGTGGAGGGGGCCGGAGAGCGCGCCCACCGCCCCGACCAGACAGGCCGCGACGTCGGCGCCCGTCGAGGCGATCACTCGTGCCGTGAAGGTTGATGCATTGAATCCATGGTCAATGGTTGAGATCAAGTATTGCTCGATCGCGCGCGCATACGCGGGGTCGGGCTCCGCGCCCGTCAACATGTACAAGTAGTTGGCGGCGTACGGGAGATCGTCGCGCGGCTCGACGGGATCGAGTCCGCGGCCCAGCCGGTAGAGCGCCGTGAGCAGCGTCGGCACGGCCGCCGAGGCCGCGAGGGCGTCCGCGCGGCGCCGGTCCTCGTCGAGGTCGTACACCGGACGGAAGCCCTTCGAGGCGCCGAGCAGAGACAGCGCGCTGCGCAGCCCGGCGAGCGGTCCCGAGTGGACGCTCGCCGCAGCGATCGCGGGCAGGGCGACCCGTACGTCGTCGGGCAGCCTGCGCAGCGGGCGGATCTCCGCGGCGAACGCGGCCCGCCGCGCGGCGTCCGGCAGGTCGCCGTGGATCATCAGGTGCCAGACGTCCTCGAAGTCGCGGGTCTGCGCGAGTTCGACAGCCGAGTACTGGCGGTAGTGGTAGAAGCCCTCCTGCCCTCTGACGTCACCCAATGAGGTGTCGGTGACGACGGCGCCCGCGAGTCCTCGCGGAACGTCGACGGAGGTGGTCGCGGCCCTGTTGATCGGCATGTCTCCTCCTTGAACTTGATTCGACTGTCCATGCTTGACTAGATCCCTGTCAATGTTGATTGAATCAATGTCCCAGCTCTATGGATACGGTGACGCCCATGACGGAGCAAGGCGCGCACGCATCGACGAACCCGGCGAAGACCTCCGCCCGCCCCGGGCGGCGGCTCAGCACGAAGGAGACCGCCGAACTGCTCGGCGTGAAGCCGGAGACCGTGTACGCGTACGTGAGCCGCGGCCAGCTCAGCAGCCGCCGGGACGCGGCCGGACGGGGCAGCACCTTCGACGCCGAGGAGGTCGCGGCACTCGCGCGCCGCAACCGGCGGGCCAGCGGCGTCCCCTCGACCGGCGGCGGCGAGCTGTCCGTCCGCACCCGGCTGACTCTCATCGAGCACGACCGCTACTACTTCCGCGGCGTCGACGCGGCCGAACTCGCCGCGGGCCACTCCTACGAAGAGGTCGCCGAGTGGCTGTGGACGGGTGTGCCGCGGCCGGGCGCCGCCTTCACCGCCCCCAAGACCTCCGTGGCCGCCGCCCGCCGCGCGGTCGAGGCGCTGCCGGAGCACAGCGGCCCCGTCGACCGGCTGCGGGTCGCGGCGGTGGCCGCGGCTGCCGCCGACCCCCTGCGCTTCGACCTCTCCGAGGAGGCGGTGCTCGGCACGGCGCGCACTCTCATCCCCACCCTCGTCGCCGCCCTCCCCCTGTCCTCGCGCGGCCATCGCGACACCGGCCCACTCGCCCACCGCCTCTGGGCACGGCTCAGCGGCCGCGCGCCCGACGAAGCCGCCCTGCGGGTGCTCGACACGGCGCTCGGGCTGCTCGCCGACCACGACCTGGCCGCCTCCACCCTGGCGGTCCGCGTCGCCGCCTCGGCCCGCGCCCACGCGTACGCGGCCGTCTCCGCGGGGCTCGGCGCCCTGGAAGGCCCGCTGCACGGTTCGGCCAGCGCTCTCGCCCACCGGCTGCTCACCGATGTGCTGGACCAGGGCAGCGCCGTCCCGGTGATCGCGGAGGAGCTGCGGACGGGCCGCGGCATCCCGGGACTCGGTCACCGCCTCTACGCGGGCGAGGACCCACGCGCGCGTGCCCTGTTCGCGCTCCTGGCCGACATCCCCCAGGCGGCGCCCGCCCTCGCGGCCGCCCGCGACATCGTGTCGACCGCCGCCAGGCACACCCCCCTGCACGCCAACGTCGACCTGGCCCTGGCGGTCTTCACGGCCTCCTTCGGCATGCCCCCCACCGCCGGCGAGACGGTCTTCGCCATCGCCCGCACGGCGGGCTGGATCGCCCACGCGCTGGAGGAGTACGGCGAGCGCCCCCTGCGGATGCGCCCGAGCGGCCAGTACGTGGGGGTGCGACCACCCCAGCCGCTGCCGGAATGAGCACGGCCGGAACCGCGGGGGCGTGCGGTCCGCCGAATCAACCGGGGAGGGGCTCGCGGGCCCGGAGCACGCCCCTTCGGCCCGGCCGAAGGCGCTCGGGCCGAAGTCAGGTTAGGCTCACCTCTGTGAGTACGTGCACATCCGCGTCCCGACACCTCGCCGAGCCTCTCGCGGGGACCGCCGCCACGGCGAGGACATGGCTGCTGCTGGAACAGCCGGGCCCCTGGGGTGCCCAGGCGCTCACGTCGAGCCACCTGGACCCCGCGCTCGGCCGCGCCCTCGAAGCCGCCACCGCGGGCACCGGCGTGCGCGTGGCGCTCATCCGTCGCCCGGGCCGCCACGCGGACTGCCGCGAGGTCCATGAGCGCCGGGTGTACATGGCCCACACGGTCCCCGGGAACGTCTGGCTGCACAGCGCCACGACGACCGACCCGGAGCGCCTGCTCGACCTCGACTTCGCCGCGCTCGGCGACGGAGACCCCCGCACCTTCGAGGCGGCCCTGGACGGCCGGCCCCACACCGGCCACCCCCTCGCGCTCGTGTGCACCAACGGCAAACGCGACCGCTGCTGCGCCCTCCTCGGCCGGCCGCTCGCCGCCGAGCTGGCCGCCTCCGGTGTCGAGGGCACCTGGGAGGTCACCCATCTGGGTGGCCACCGCTTCTCGCCCACCCTCCTCGTCCTCCCCTCCGGCTACGTGTACGGCCGCGCCGAGGCCCACCACGTCAAGGAGGTGCTCCACGGCGTACGCGAAGGGCGCATCGTCACCGAGGGCTGCCGTGGGAACTCCGCCTGGGAGCGCCCGGGCCAGGCGGCGGAGCTGGCGGTGCGCGCGGCGACGGGCGAGGACGCGGCCGACGCCCTGACCGTCCTGCGCACGGACGGTGCCGCCCCGCGCTGGGAGGTCACCGTCGCCCACGTCGACGGCCGCCGCTGGAACGTCACCGTCGCCCAGGGCGCGGCCCAGCCGCCCCGCCCCGAGAGCTGCGGCTCTCCTCTCGGCTCCCCGGCCCGCATGGACGTGACGGCCGTACGCGAACTGGTGCCGGCGGCGCTCGCCGGTTAGACCGACCCGCGCCCGGCCCGCCCTTCGCGCCCCACCACGCCCCCGCGCCTCCCTGAGATACCCGCCACACCCCTCTACGTCCGGCGCGCGCCGTCCACGTACGGTCAGGTGTATGAGCCCCACTCCCCCCGCACGTCGCCTGCGTCTCGGTATGCCGCGGCGGGTGTTCTCGCAGGTCCTGCTGATGCAGGTGGCGATCGCCGCCGGTGTCGCCGTCCTCGCGACCGGGCTGTTCCTCGCACCGCTCAGCGACCAGCTGGACGACCAGGCGATGCGCCGCGCCCTCGCGATCGCCCAGACCACGGCGGCCCAGCCGCAGATCGCCGAGGACCTGGTCAGGACCGAGCCGTCCGTGAAGGGGCCGGTGCAGGTGGAGGCCGAGCGGATCCGCAGGGCCAGCGGCGCCGAGTACGTCGTGGTGATGGACGACCGCGGGGTGCGCTGGTCCCACCCCGACCCCACCGAGATCGGCGGCCTCGTCTCGACCGACCCGCGCCGCGCCCTCGCGGGGAACGAGGTCATGGAGATCGACTCGGGCACCCTGGGGCGGTCCGCCCGGGGCAAGGTGCCGTTGCGGGACGCCGACGGAAGGATCGTCGGCGCCGTCTCCGTCGGCATCGAGTACGACAATGTGCGCGCCCGGTTGATCCACGCGATCCCCGGGCTGCTCGCGTACGCGGGCGGGGCCATGGCGGTCGGCGCGCTGGCGGCGTACCTGATCTCCCGACGGGTTCACCGGCAGACCCGTGACCTGGCCTTCTCCGATATCGCGGCGCTCCTCGCGGAGCGCGAGGCGATGCTGCACGGCATCCGGGAGGGTGTGGTCGCCCTGGACCGCGCGGGCCGCGTGCGCCTCCTCAACGACGAGGCGCAGCGCCTCCTCGGGCTGGGCGACGAGGTGGTCGGCCGGTCGCTCGACGAGGCGCTCGGCCCGGGCCGCACGACCGATGTGCTGGCCGGCCGGGTCACCGGCACCGATCTGCTCACCGTCCGCGGGCGGCGCGTCCTGGTCGCCAACCGGATGCCCACGGACGACGGCGGCGCCGTGGCCACCCTGCGCGACCGCACCGAGCTGGAGCAGCTGGGGCGCGAGCTCGACTCCACGCGCGGACTGATCGACGCTCTGCGCGCCCAGGACCACGAGCACGCCAACCGGATGCACACCCTCCTCGGCCTGCTCGAACTGGAGATGTACGACGAGGCCGTGGAGTTCGTCGGTGAGGTGGTCGGCGACCACCGGGCGACCGCCGAGCAGGTCACCGAGAAGATCCACGATCCGCTGCTCGCCGCGGTGCTGGTCGGCAAGGCGACCGTGGCGGCCGAGCGCGGAGTGGCGTTGACGGTCACCGGGGGGAACCCGCTGCCGGACAGGTTGATCGATCCCCGTGGACTGGTCACCATCGTCGGCAACCTCGTCGACAACGCCCTCGACGCCGTCGCGGGCACCCTCCACGCGCGCGTGGAGGTCGAGTTGTGGGCCGAGGGACGCACCGCGATCCTCCGGGTACGCGACACCGGGCCCGGCGTCCCGCCCGAACAGCGGGAGTTGATCTTCACCGAGGGCTGGTCCACCAAGACTCCCCCGGCCCATCGCGAACGCGGCATCGGGCTGTCCCTGGTGCGCCGGCTCGCCGAGCGGCAGGGAGGCAGCGCCCGGGTCACCGAGGCCGAGGGCGGCGGCGCCGAGTTCACGGTCGTCCTGCCGGAGGCCCTGGCGGAGCCGGGGCTGGTGACGCAATCGTCCGCGTCGGCGCTTACGTCTACGGCCCCCGACGAGGGAGCCGGCCCGCACGACGAGCCGACGGCGGGCCGTGACGCGCGCCCGGGTACCCCGCTTGAGCCGGGAGCAGCCGTCCCGGCCACCGAGAAGGAGTCGTGATGATCGAGGTCCTGGTCGTGGACGACGACCTGAGAGTCGCCCGGGTGAACGCCGCCTACGTGGAGAAGGTCCCCGGCTTCCGGGTGGCGGGCGTGGCGCACAACGCGGCGGACGCGCTGGAGCAGTTGGAGAAGCTGCCCCGGGTGGACCTGGTGCTCCTTGACCACTACCTCCCGGACGAGACGGGCCTCATGGTCGTCCAGGAGATGCGCAGACGTGGCCACCAGACCGATGTGATCATGGTGACGGCGGCACGGGACGTCTCCACGGTCCAGGCGGCGATGCGGCAGGGCGCCCTGCAGTACCTGGTGAAGCCGTTCGCGTTCGCGGGGCTGCGGGCCAAGCTGGAGGCGTACGCGGAGCTGCGGCGCACCCTGGACGGAGGCGGCGAGGCCGAGCAGGCGGAGGTCGACCGGATCTTCGGCGCGCTCTCGGCGGGCGGTGAGCCGGACCTGCCCAAGGGGCACTCCGCCACCACGACCGAGGTCGTACGCCGGGCCCTGATGACGGCGGAACGCCCGCTGTCCGCGCAGGAGATCGCCGATCGGACCGGCCTGAGCCGCCAGACCGCCCAACGCTATCTGAAGCTCCTGGAACGCACCGGACGCGCCCGGCTCACCCTCAAGTACGGCGACGCGGGCCGCCCGGAACACCGTTACGAATGGGCGACGCGCCCCTGAGCCCTCGGGAGCCCGTCTCCCCCACCGGCCTCTCCCGCCTCGACCGAGCGCCCCACCGGACGCCCGCCGGACGCCCGCCGGACGCCCGCCGGACACCCCACCAGACGCCCGCCGGACGCCCCGAAAGGGCCGTCAGACCGCCCCGGCGCCCGTCAGCGACCTCACCTCGGTCTCCGCGTGCTTCGCCTCGTCCGGCGGTTCGGCGGAGGTGACCGTGCCCAGCCACCCCGCGGCGAAGCCCAGCGGGATGGAGACCACGCCCGGGTTCTGCAGCGGGAAGTACTGGAAGTCGACGCCAGGGAAGAGGGATTCGGGGCTTCCGGACACCACCGGCGACAGCAGCACCAGCACCACCGCCGGGACGAGCCCGCCGTACACCGACCACACGGCGCCGCGGGTTGTGAAGGAGCCCCAGAAGAGGGAGTACAGCAGGACGGGCAGGTTGGCCGAGGCGGCGACGGCGAAGGCGAGCCCGACGAGGAAGGCCACATTGAGGTCGCGGGCGAGCAGCCCGAGCGCGATGGCGACGGCCCCGATCCCGACGGCGGCCGTACGCGCCACGGCCACTTCGCTGTACGGCTTCGAGCGCCGGCGCCGCAGTGACGCGTACAGGTCGTGGGCCACGGAGGCCGACGAGGCGAGGGTGATGCCGGCGACGACCGCGAGGATCGTCGCGAAGGCGATGGCGGCGACAACCGCGAACAGAACCGTTCCGCCGGTGGAGCCCGCTCCGCCGCCCAGTTCGAGCGCGAGCAGCGGAACGGCCGTGTTCCCGGCCGCGTTCGAGGCTCGAACGGCTTCGGGGCCGACGATCGCGGCCGCGCCGAAGCCCAGCACGATCGTCATCAGGTAGAAGCCGCCGATGAGCCCGATCGACCACACGACCGAGCGACGCGCCGCGCGTGCGGTGGGCACCGTGTAGAAGCGCGACAGGATGTGCGGCAGCCCGGCCGTGCCCAGCACCAGGGCGAGTCCGAGGCTGATGAAGTCGAGCCGGGCGGTCCAGTCCCCGCCGTACTTCAGTCCCGGCGCGAGGAAGTCGGCCCCGTGGCCGCTGCGTTCGGCGGCCGTCCGCAGCAGATGGTCGAAGTCTCCGTGGAACCGCACCAGGACGAGCACGGTCAACGCGATCGCCCCGCCCATCAGCAGGACCGCCTTCACGATCTGAATCCAGGTGGTGGCCCGCATCCCGCCCAGCGACACATAGACGACCATGAGCGCGCCGACGCCGATGACCGTCCAGGCCCGCGCCGCCTCGCCCTCGCCGCCGAGCAGCAGCGCGACGAGGGTGCCCGCCCCCACCATCTGCGCCACCAGGTACAGAACGGACACGGTGACCGAGGAGGTGCCCGCCGCGATCCTGACCGGCCGCTCGCTCATCCGCGCCGCGACCACGTCGGCGAGCGTGAACCGCCCGCAGTTGCGCACCAGTTCGGCGACCAGGAACAGCACCACGAGCCAGGCCACCAGGAAGCCCACCGAGTACAGCAGTCCGTCGTACCCGAAGAGCGCGATGAGGCCGGAGATGCCCAGGAAGGACGCGGCGGACATGTAGTCGCCGGCGATGGCAAAACCATTCTCCATCGGCGAGAACAACCGCCCGCCGGCGTAGAACTCCTCCGCCGAACCATGCCGGTTGCGACTGACCCAGGTCGTGATCCCCAGGGTGACCGCGATGAACGCGCTGAACAGCAGCAGGGCCAGGGTCTGATGGTTCCCGGTCATCGGTCGCCCCCTACGGCTCCGCGCGTCAGCTCCTGGGTGTCCCACCGCAGATCGAGGGCCGCCCGGTCCCGCCGCAGCCGGGCGTGGCGGGCGTAGGCCCAGGTGAGCAGGAACGTCGTGAGGAACTGCCCGAGCCCCGCCAGCATCGCCACGTTGACCGCGCCCGCCACGGGCCGCGCCATCAGCCCCGGCGCGGTGGTCGCCGTGACCACGTAGCCCACGTACCAGCTGAAGAAGACCGCGACTCCGGGGACGACGAATCTCCGGTACCGGCGACGGACCTCCTGGAAGGCGGCGCTGCGCTGCACCTCCACGTACACATCGCCGGCGGCCCGTCCCTCCTCCCGGGCCGCGGGCACGGCGGACGGCGCCCCTCCCGTGCCGTCCACCTCTCCCCACCCGGAGGCCAACGCGTCATACCAGGGATCATCGAACCGCACGTCCGCCGGGGCCGCCCCCCGCCCCTCGACCACGCTCTCGGAACCACCCGCGCGACGGCGGGACCGGCCGGTACTTGACTGCATGCCCAAGCATGGACAGACCCCGACGACCCCCGCCGATGCCCTTCGCCAATCTTCACCCCATCAGGTGAAGCACAGGCCGACTCCGAAGCGCGAGGTCGACGCCCGGCGGAACGGCCGCACACCCCGGGACACTGCTCACCCTCGGCACGACGCGCGGCCGGGCGAGCGCAGCGCTCACGCGTCGATACGGGACCGGTCCAGCGTCGCCGCCGAGCTGGAGATGAACTCCTTGCGGGGGGCGACGTCGTTGCCCATCAGCAGGTCGAAGACCTGCTCGGCGGACTCCAGGTCCGAGAGGTTGATCCGCCGCAGTGTCCGGTGCCGCGGGTCCATCGTCGTCTCCGCCAGCTGGTCCGCGTCCATCTCGCCGAGGCCCTTGTACCGCTGGATGGAGTCCTTGTAGCGGACCCCCTTGCTCTGGAACTCCAGCAGCTTGTCGCGCAGCTCCCGGTCGGAGTACGTGTAGACGTACTTGTCCTGGCCCTTCTTCGGCTGGATCAGCTCGATCCGGTGCAGGGGCGGCACCGCGGCGAAGACGCGCCCCGCCTCGACCATCGGCCGCATGTACCGCTGGAACAACGTCAGCAGCAGGCACCGGATGTGGGAGCCGTCCACGTCGGCGTCGGTCATCATGATGATCTTGCCGTACCGAGCCGCGTCGATGTCGAACGTACGCCCGGACCCGGCCCCTATGACCTGGATGATCGCGCCGCACTCGGCGTTCTTGAGCATGTCCGTCACGGACGACTTCTGGACGTTGAGGATCTTGCCGCGGATCGGCAGCAGCGCCTGGAACTCGGAGTTCCGGGCGAGCTTCGCCGTACCGAGCGCCGAGTCGCCCTCGACGATGAACAGCTCGCTGCGGTCGACGTCGTCGCTGCGGCAGTCGGCGAGCTTGGCCGGCAGCGACGACGACTCCAGCGCGGTCTTCCGGCGCTGCGCGTCCTTGTGCTGACGTGCGGCGATGCGGGTACGCGCGGCCGCGACCACCTTCTCCATGACGACCCGCGCCTGAGCGGCGGCGTCCCGCTTGGTGGAGGTCAGGAACGCCTTGAGCTCCTTGGAGATCACCTGGGCGACGATACGGCGGGCCGCGGACGTCCCGAGGACCTCCTTGGTCTGGCCCTCGAACTGCGGCTCGGCCAGCCGCACGGTGACGACGGCGGTCAGACCTTCCAGGGCGTCGTCCTTGACGACGTCGTCCTCGGCGACCCGGAGCATCTTCTTGGCGCGCAGCACCTCGTTCATCGTGCTCGCCACGGCCTGTTCGAAGCCGGCGACATGGGTGCCGCCCTTGGGGGTGGCGATGATGTTCACGAACGACTTGACCGTCGTGTCGTAGCCGGTGCCCCAGCGCAGCGCGACGTCGACGCCGAGTTCCCGGGTGACCTGGGTGGGGGTCATCTGACCGTGCTCGTCCAGGACGGGGACGGTCTCCCTGAAGGTGCCCTCACCGGTGAAGCGGAGGATGTCGCAGACGGCCTTGTCGGTGGCCAGGTACTCGCAGAACTCGCTGATGCCGCCGTCGAAGCGGAAGGACTCCTCGCCCTTGCTTCCGCCCTCGCCGAGCCCGTACTCGTCACGGACGACGATCGTCAGGCCGGGCACCAGGAAGGCGGTCTGGCGGGCGCGCTGGTGGAGGTTCTCCAGCGAGAGCTTGGCGTCCTTGAGGAAGATCTGGCGGTCGGCCCAGTAGCGCACGCGCGTACCGGTGCGCGTCTTGGGGATCCGCTTGGTCTTGCGCAGCCCGCTCGTGGCCTCGAACTTCGCGTCCGGGCCGTTGGCCGCGAAGGCGCCGGGCACACCGCGGCGGAAGCTGATGGCGTGCGTGTGGCCGCTGCGGTCCACCTCGACGTCCAGGCGAGCCGAAAGCGCGTTCACCACGGAGGCGCCCACGCCGTGCAGACCGCCGGAGGCCGCGTAGGAGCCGCCGCCGAACTTGCCGCCCGCGTGCAGTTTGGTCATGACGACCTCGACGCCGGACAGGCCGGTCTTGGGCTCGACGTCGACGGGGATGCCGCGGCCGTTGTCCCGGACCTCCACGGAGGCGTCGTCGTGGAGGATCACCTCGATGTGGTCGCAGTAGCCTCCGAGGGCCTCGTCCACGGAGTTGTCGATGATCTCCCAGAGGCAGTGCATCAGACCGCGACTGTCGGTCGAGCCGATGTACATTCCCGGGCGCTTCCGCACGGCCTCGAGCCCCTCGAGGACGAGCAGGTGCCGCGCGGTGTAGTTGGAACCGTCCCGGTCTGCTCCGGTCAGCAGCGCAGTGGACGGCACGGACGTCTCGGCGGTCACGCGGTTCGCTCCTCGCTGAATTTCAGGTGAGGCCCTTTTGGGTAAGGGGCCCGGCTCTGTTGCCGGTCCGAGGGTACCGAGCCCTGGTAGAGCCGTTGTCACGCCACCCTCGCCGGAGACTCAGGGTAGTCCAGGCTCGCATGCGTGTTCGATCCCTCGATGGGGTGAAGTACATATCACGTTCCCTTCGAGGCATGAACCATTTAGGCTCCGGGCACGTCCTCATGAACAACCGGCAACCCAGCCGGGAGGACCGTACAACCGAGAGAGCAACCACCAGAACCACCGACAGACAGCGCGAACCCGTACGACACGAAGACACGCACTACGGCTCATTCGCCGCCAACCGGCAACAGACAGCCGGCCTGGAAAGATTTTTTCGAGGAAAAGCCGCGAGCGGGAACGTTTTCGGCCTGGTTGGATGTTGACCCTGGTACGACAGCTCGTCGAGCTAGAGAAGAGGCGACGTGACTACTGTTCTGACCCCCGCGACCCCGCTGACGGCCGCTGACCGATGCGACCGCTGCGGCGCCCAGGCATATCTGCGCGTCGTCCTGCTGAGCGGCGGAGAGCTGCTGTTCTGCGCCCACCACGGGCGTAAGTTCGAGCCTGAGCTCAAGAAGATCGCCGCGGAGATACAGGACGAGACGGAGCGGCTGACGTCCGTTCCCGCCACCGCGGAAAACGACGAACGCTGACGCTTCGCACCAACGACGAGCCGACACCGGCTCGAGGCCGGTGACCGGGCGGCCACTCCCGCACACACGGGGTGGCCGCCCGCTCTCGTTCCGCGGCCCGGCACGGCACCGTGGCGGTACTGCGCTTGGTGGCGATGCGCCGTACAGCCACGCGGCCCCACGGGGCAGGGCGTCAGCCCTCCCTCAGGCGTACGGCGCTCAGCAGATCCCTCAGCGGCTCTCCGCCAGCACCTGGGCCGCATAGGAGGCCCTGGTGTACACCCCCGGGCTTCCGGCCAGCCCGCAGCCGCTGCCCCACGACACGAGCCCGATCAGCTTCCCCTGGGCGACGAGCGGCCCCCCGCTGTCCCCCTGGCAGGCGTCCCGGCCGCCGTTCAGCTCCCCCGCGCACACCATGGAGTCGGCCCGGTACCGGCCCTCCGCTCCGCCGGGGTAGGCCCGCTCACACTCGGAGTCGGCGAGCACCCGGACTGTCGCGGCCCGCAGGCTCTGCGCGTAGTCCCCAGCGCCCGTGGTGTCGCCCCAGCCGTAGACCGCGGCGGCCGTGTCCGCCGCGTACGCCGGATCGCCGGCTCCCGCCAACGGGAGGACGGAACTCCCGGGGAGCGGCGTCGCCAGGGTGACCACGGCGAAGTCACCGGCGTTCGTGTCGGCGTCGTACAGCGGATTGACCCAGGTGTCGCTCACCGGGATCTCCTGCCCCGCGTTCGACTGAAGATCGGCGCGGCCCGCGATGACCTTCAGATCGGAGAGCCCTCCCGGCGGCCCCCCGAGCACGTCCTCGCTGAGACAGTGGGCGGCTGTCATGACCGTGGAGGGGCCCACCACGACGCCGCCGCAGAACTGCCCGGCTCTCGTACCCCCGAACCGGTCACGGCTGGACAGCGCCACCGTCCAGGGCGCCTGGGAGATCTCGACGGGATGACCGCCGATGACGACATCGGCGGACGCGGTCCGAGGTCCTGCCAGCGGTATGACGGCCGTGGCGGCCGTCAGGGCCAGCAGTCGGGCGATGGTTGGACGCATGCGCGCTCCTGACTCCGAGAGATGGATGGCACACCCAGAGTTATCCACCTGGCGGGCCGCCGCATGCCGCGCCCACGCCGAAGGCCCGGCTCCTTCGAGGGAACCGGGCCTTCGATGCTGTCGCGCGGGCGGGGCCGCTGGCGACTCAGTCGAGGTAGTCGCGCAGGACCTGCGAGCGGGACGGGTGGCGCAGCTTCGACATCGTCTTCGACTCGATCTGGCGAATGCGCTCACGCGTGACGCCGTACACCTTGCCGATCTCGTCGAGGGTCTTCGGCTGACCGTCGGTGAGACCGAAGCGCATGGAGACAACGCCCGCCTCGCGCTCGGAGAGCGTGTCGAGGACGGAGTGCAACTGCTCCTGGAGGAGCGTGAAGCTGACCGCGTCGGCCGGGACGACGGCCTCGGAGTCCTCGATGAGGTCACCGAACTCGCTGTCGCCGTCCTCGCCCAGCGGAGTGTGCAGGGAGATCGGCTCGCGGCCGTACTTCTGGACCTCGATGACCTTCTCCGGGGTCATGTCGAGTTCCTTGGCCAGCTCCTCCGGGGTGGGCTCGCGGCCCAGGTCCTGGAGCATCTGGCGCTGCACGCGCGCGAGCTTGTTGATGACCTCGACCATGTGCACCGGGATACGGATGGTGCGGGCCTGGTCGGCCATCGCTCGGGTGATCGCCTGACGGATCCACCAGGTGGCGTACGTGGAGAACTTGTAGCCCTTGGTGTAGTCGAACTTCTCGACGGCTCGGATCAGACCGAGGTTGCCCTCCTGGATGAGGTCCAGGAAGAGCATGCCGCGGCCGGTGTAGCGCTTGGCCAGGGAGACCACCAGACGGAGGTTGGCCTCCAGGAGGTGGTTCTTGGCGCGGCGGCCGTCCTCGGCGATGATCTCCAGCTCGCGCTTGAGCTTGGGGGCGAGCTTGTCGGCGTTGGACAGCTTGTCCTCGGCGAACAGACCGGCCTCGATGCGCTTGGCGAGCTCGACCTCCTGCTCGGCGTTGAGCAGGGGGACCTTGCCGATCTGCTTGAGGTAGTCCTTGACGGGGTCGGCGGTGGCACCGGCGGCGGCGACCTGCTGGGCGGGCGCGTCGTCCTCGTCCTCGTCGGAGAGGACGAAACCGGCGCTCTCGGCGCCCTCGGGCTCGTCACCGGGCTTGCCGCCGGGGGTCTCCTCGAGGACTTCCTCGTCGAGCAGCTCGACGTCGTCCTTCTTGGCGGTGGTCTTCTTCGCCGCCGTCTTCTTGGCGGCGACGGTCTTCTTAACGGGGGCCGCCTTCTTCGCGGTCGCCTTCTTGGCGGCGGCCTTCTTGGCGGGTGCGGCGTCCTCGGCGGAGGCTTCGGCCGCGGGTGCCGCCGGCGCGGTCGCGGCGGTGGCCTTCTTGGTGGTCACCGTCTTCGCCGCGACCGTCTTGGTGGCGGTGCGCTTGGCCGGACTCTTCGCTGCGACGCTCTTTCGGGTGCGCTTTGGCTCCGCGGCACTGACCATCAGCGTCACACCCTCTTCCTCGAGGATCTGGTTGAGGCTGCGCAGTACGTTTTTCCACTGAGTGGCCGGGATCTGGTCAGCTTCGAAGGCCCGACGCACATCGTCGCCGGCGATCTGCCCCTCAGCCTTTCCCCGCTCAATGAGCGCCATGACAGAGACGGACTCGGCGATCTCCGGCGGGAGCGTACGGGATGTGCTGGCCGACACGAACAACCTCTCGGAACGTTGGAAAACGGCTTCCGGCCCCGTCCACAGCGGACAGGAGCCGACCACCGGCTTGGGGATGGGCCGACGGTGCGGGCGGGGGCCGGGAAGATGCACAGCGCCCTGAACGGCGTCCGTATTCCCTCCGCGGCAGTCACCTCTTAGGTCATCGCGTTGTTCCCGCGAGCGTTACGCCCAATCTGCGTGGCCCGAGTCACACCCCGTAAGCGCTCAAAAGCGGTCAGACACGGCCAGAGGTGGTCGAGCAAGGCCACGACCGGTGCTAATGCCTTGTGTACCCGCACGATTGCCGAACGAACTCCACATCGGGGGTTCGCCGCTCTCGCGGAGGGTCACGGTCCTGTTTCGAGGGGTGGGGGCGACGGGCGACGGGCGGGGCCGACGCGATACGGGTGAGGGCGGCGGGCGACGGGCGACGGGCGACCAGGCCGCCGGGCTATGGGCTGGTCATCCTGAGATCCCTGCCGCGCCAGTCGGGGTGGTGGGCCGTGCGCCGTGGGTCGTCGGTCGTCGGTCGTCGGTCGTGCGGCCATGATCGCCTGGGGTCGTCTCGAGTTATCGGCGGCGACCAGGGCGCGGGCCCGCGTCCGACCCGGGTCCGTCGGCCCGTCGTGCCGCCCGACCCCGCCGAATCCCGGAAGGATCCGATGGGGTCCGGCGGCACACGGTTCGTCGGTCGACGAGGGTCACCGAGGGGGCGCACCACGGCCGTGCCGCACCTGGCGCGCTGGGCGTGCCCTCAGTGCTCGCGGGGCGCGGGCACCACACGTTCGACCTCGGGGTGGACCGTCAGCAGCTGCCGCATGGCCGTCTCGGCCGCCCCTCCATCGCCCGCGGCGAGGGCGTCGACGATCCGGGCGTGGTGCACGAGGGTCGACTCGCCCGGCCGGTCACAGCCGGTCGCGGGACCGCCGGAGACCTGGAGCGCCGCCGAGACGATGCCGGAGAGGTGCTCCAGCATGCGGTTGCCCGCGACCTGGATGAGCAGCGAGTGGAACTCGGCGTCCGCGCGGGAGAAGGTCAGCGCGTCGCCCTGCGCCATGGCGTGGCCCATCAGCTCGACCATGTCGCCGAGCCGCTGCTGGACGTCGTCGCGACCGTGCCCGGCGGCGAGGCGGGCGGCGAGGGGCTCGATCGTCCAGCGCAGTTCGCTGAGCTCGCGCCGCTGGTCGTCGCGCTGGGGGCCGAAGGCCCTCCACTCGATGATGTCGGGGTCGAGCAGGTTCCAGTCGCTGACCGGGCGGACGCGCGTGCCGACGTTCGGGCGGGCACTGACCAGCCCCTTCGCCTCCAGCACGCGGAGGGATTCACGGACGACGGTGCGGGAGACCTCGAACCGCTGACCGATCTCCTCGGGGACGAGGGGGCGGTCCGCCCCCAGGTCACCGGAGACGATCATCTGGCCGAGCTGCTGGACCAGTTGTCCGTGCAGCCCGCGTCCGCGGCTCCCGGCGGCGCGACGGCCCGCGCGCCCGAGCTCGGGGTCCGCGCCGTCCCACGAGGGGATGCCGACACGGTCGACGCCGGGGTGCTCGGCGAAGGGGTAGCGGTCGAGTTCGCCCGGTCCTGCGAGGCCGGAGTCGGCGGAGCGGGCGGCGGTCATCATGGTGTGCGCAAGGGTACTCACGCATCCTTTGTCGGCTGCGTTCTCAACTCCCTTGAGGTCTTTGGTGAAAAGCACACGAAAGGGTGATCGCTCACCCCGTCGCAATTGACGCCTTATCGGAAAGAAATGGGCGTTCTACGAGGAGTTGTGCACATTGCGGCGACGGAAGAGCACGGAGGGTGAGCACGAAAGAGTGAGGGTGATCATCATCGGACCCGGCTGCGCGCGGTGGTGAGCAGGTAGGCCCCCAGCAGAGCGGTCAGCGACAACAGCAGCGCCCCGCCCTCGGGTTGGACGAGCATCCGCGCCAGCGCCTCGACGTAGCGCTCGCCCCCGAACGGCCACTGCGCCAGCAGCAGCTCGCGCAGCCGCATCGGAAAGCCGACCGCATGCCGCACAGCCGGCCCCCCCAGTGCCTTCTGCAGCAGGGGTACGACGAGGAGGGGGACGGCGACCACGGCCGCCAGCCCTGCGCTCGCCGAACGGAAGACCCCTGCCCCCAGCACCCCGGCCCAGGCGCACCCCACGACGAGGCCGAGCCAACTCGCACCGAGTGGCAGCCAGTCGCCGGGGACGGAGATGAGTTCCGGGCCGTGCAGGAGGTAGAGCACCTCCAGGTCACACCCCACGGTGAGCAGCGCCATCAGCAGCCCGGTGACGGCCGAGACGAGGAGCTTCGCCGCGAGCAGCCCCAGACGGCGAGGTACGGGGCCGCCATGCACGGCCAGAGCGGGGTAGCGGAACTCGTCGCCGAAGGCGATCGCGCCGAGCAGCCCCGCCCCGAGGGCCGCGGGTGGCAGCGGAAGCTCACGCGGCCACGCGGCCAGCAGCCGCGGCTGGGGGGTGTGCCCGATCCTGGCGAGCACCACGGACATGACCGCGGACACGACGAGCACGACGGCGGCCGTCGCATAGCCGGTCGCGACCCCCGTGGCACGGCGCAACTCGTACCGCAGCGGACGCAGCGGGTTGGGCAAGGAGCGGACGGTGATGGGCGGCGGCAGCACGGGCAGCGCGTCGGCCTCGACCGAGCGGGGCGAGTGGGGGGCGGGACTCCGCCGAACCTCGGTGTTGTCACTGTGGTCGATGTTGTCGCCGTGATCGGTGCTGTCGGCCTGATCGGTGTTGTCGCCGTGACCGGTGCTGTCGGCGTGGCCGGTGTTCTCGTCGTGGCCGGTGTTCTCGTTGTGACCCGTGTTGTTCTCGTCGTGGTCGGTGTTCTCGTTGTGACCCGTGTTGTTCTCGTCGTGGTCGGTGTTGTTGATGTGGCCAAAGTGCCTAAAGGGGCTGGCGTGCTCAGTGGGTCCTGAGTGTCTGTTGGGATCCGGGAGCCCGGAGAGGTCAGGGTGCACGGCGGGGTCAGGGTGCCCGGAGGGGTCAGGGTGCCCGGAGGGGTTGCTTGCCACCGGCAACGGCCCCATGTCGCCGATCTCGTCGGCGAGTTGGTGGACGAGGATGCCGTTCCGGAACGCGGTCTCGCCGATCTCCGCGCACGTACTGCCGTACACCGAGAGCCGGTTGCCGCCCTCCCGGACGATCTCCACGGAACGTCGTGCCGTCCGTGCCTCCTTGGTCAGCAGAGCGGCCAGGCGGGCGGCATGCGGGGTGCGGACGGCGACTCGGGGGCGGAGGCGAGTGCGGGAGAAGTCGGCCACGTCCTGGTCGGCGACGAGTCGGCCCTGTTCGAGGGTGAGGACCCGGTCGGCGATCCGCGCGGCCTCCTTGGGATCGCCGGTGGTGAACAGGACGGTGCCGCCCTGGGTCGCGTGCGCCCGCATGATCCCGTGCACCCAACGGGCTTCCCGTACGGACAACCCGTGCGCGGGCTCGTCGAGGACGAGGGTGTGCGGGTCGGACAGCAGCGCGCAGGCAAGTCCGAGTCGGCGGTCCATGCCCCGTGAGAGGGTGCCCAGGCGGGCGTCACGCAGACTGACCAGGCCCACCACCTCCAGGACTTCGTCGGCCCGACGCACGGGCAGTCCCGCGGCCGCGCACAGCATCCGCAGATGACCGCGGACAGTGCGGGCCGGATGCCCGGGGACCTCGCCCAGCAGTACTCCCACCTCACGGTGGGGGTGCGCGATGCGGTGCAGGGGGCGGCCTCTGAAGTAGGTGATTCCGCGGCCCTTTTGGAGTTCGAGCATCAGCTTCAGCACGGTCGTCCTGCCCGCACCCGACGCGCCGAGGAGTGCGGTGACGCGGCCGGAGTGCGCCTCGAACGACACGTCGTCGACGGCGGGCGGGAGCTCCTTGCGGGGGATGCTGGTCAATCCGATGGCCTGGATCACCCGAAGCAAGATAGCGCGGTATGTCCGGTTTTCCGGGCACCTCGCGGCTCACTTCGAGGCAGCGGGCACAGCGGCCGGACACACCTCGGCTCCTTGGCGTGCGCCTCGTCAGACCTCGGGGCGGAGCATCGGCGGGTTGAGGAGAGTGGCACCGCCGGCGCGGAAGAGCTGGGCGGGACGGCCGCCCTGCCGGGTGGTCGTGCCACCGGTCGGCACCAGGAACCCGGGCGTGCCCGTCACCTTGCGGTGGAAGTTGCGCGGGTCGAGCGCCACGGCCCAGACCGCCTCGTAGACCCGGCGCAGCTCACCGACGGTGAACTCCGGCGGGCAGAAAGCGGTTGCCAGCGAAGAGTACTCGATCTTCGAGCGAGCACGCTCCACACCGTCCGCCAGGATCTGCGCGTGGTCGAAGGCCAGCGGGGCCACCGGCTCTCCGTCGTGCCCGTAACCCCCCTGCGCGAGCAACTCCTCGACGGGCGCCCAGCGCGCGCTGTTCGCGTCGCCGCCCGGGCGGGGCGCGGGCAGGTCGGGGGCTAGTGCGAGGTGGGCGACGCTGACGACCCTCATCCGCGGGTCGCGCTTCGGGTCGCCATAGGTCGCCAACTGCTCCAGGTGCGCTCCGTTGTCCTGCGCGGGGGTGGACGGGTCGTGAGCGGTCAGCCCCGTCTCCTCGGACAGCTCCCGCGCGGCGGCCTGTGCCAGATCCTCGTCGGGCCGTACGAAGCCGCCGGGCAGCGCCCATCGCCCCTGGAAAGGCTGTTCGCCCCGCCGCACGGTCAGCGCGCACAGCGCGTGGCGGCGGACGGTCAGCACGACCAGGTCGACGGTGACAGCGAAGGGCGGGTAGTCCGACGGGTCGTAGGGCATGCCGCGATCATAGTCGTCTTCCTGACGATAAACACTCCCTTCAGTGGTCGCTTCCCTTCTTGATCCGCTTCCGCCCCGCACCTGCCCCACGATCCGCCGGTCACCTCGGCGATATCCGCACAGGGCGCCGTCGATCAAGCGTCCGACGAGGTCACACCCCCAGCTGCAGACCGTCGGCCGCTTCCTCGACCATGGCGAGCCCCAGCCTGCTGACGCGTACGGCGAACGGGGCGCCGGCCACGCGCAGGCCCGTCAGGCCGATCTCACCCAGCGGCGCGCTGCTCACCGGACGCAGCGTGACCGTGCCGGCCGGGGCGTCCGGCCGGATGCCGACGAGGGTGGCGAGCAGCAGCACACCCGAGGCCGCCGCGGTCGCGGCCGGTCTGCAGGCGGCCGGATGCGGCAGTGGTGCGCCACCCGCCGTGCGCTGCTCTCCCGCGTACATCTCCGGGAGCCGGTGGCCGAAGCTCTCTGCCGCCGCCAGCACCCCCCGCACCAGCGAACTCGCCTCCTTCTCATAGCCCGCCGCCGCGAGCCCGGCGACCGCGATCGCCGTCTCCTGGACCCGCACGGCACCGCCACGATGCCCGAACGGGTTGTAGGCCGCCTCCTTCGCGCCGAGGCTCCGCAACCCCCAGCCGGAGTCCATGGCCGGGCCTCCGAGCAGCCGCGCGAGCTGTTCGGTCTGCACTTTGTCGAGCAGGCCCGGAGCCTGACGGCCGCCGCCGAGCAGCCCCGTGTCGAGAAGGTGGGCGGTGACCGCGCCCAGATACGGCACGAGGCGCCCGTCCGGGGTGCGGGCGGCGGCGGGTCTGCCGCCGCCACGGTCCTCGACCCAGAAGTCCGCCTGGAATCGGGAACGCAGCCGTATCGCCCATTCCCTCAACTCGTCCGCTCCGGGTCGGCCGTACGCGTCGAGCAGGTCGGCGCCCAGCAACGCCGCTCGGTGGGCGTGTGCCTGGGTCTCGCAGCGCAGCGGCCCGCCGGGGCGTGGGTCGGGCAGATAGGTCCCGTCTCCCACGGTGGTCCGCAGCCACCGCAGGCAGCGTTCGGCGGCCGGCAGCAGTTCCTCGGCCTCCTGCTCGGGAAGCCCCCAGCGCCGGGCCTCGGCCAGGAGGACGGGGAAGAGGAGGGTGGCCTCAGTGCCGGTGCAGCCCGGCGGCAGGTGAGGGCCCGCGTCCCTCCGTGGGCCGGGGATCATGCCCGACTGGGCCGCGCTGCCCGCGAGTTGGGTACGGGCAAGGGTGCGCAGGGTGCCTGCCGCCAGACGCGTACCCAGGGGCAGCGTCATGCGAGCCGCGATCAGCGCGTCGGCCGGCGCCATGCCGCAGCGCCAGGGTGCGCCCGCCGCGAGGTGGGTGTCGGACGGGTTCGCGGGGTCACGCAGCAGTAGGGCTTCCAGGTCTTCCAGACAGGTGCGCAGCAGCAGCCCGGCCCCAGGGTCGTCTCCCGCCGCCTCCGCCTGGGCGAGGGGACTCGTGGCGCCGCGTCCCACCGGTCTGATGGGGCCCGCGCCGTCCGGCCGTACCCGTAGCTCCACACTGCGCGAGCCGCCTGGGGGCAGTTCCAACTCCCACCGCAGTAGTCCGGCGGAGGCCAGCGCGTCGGCGGGGGGCGGGGAGGCGGTGACGGTCGAGTGACCGGAGGCGCAGGACCAGCGCAGGCCCGCGTCACGGACGCTGGCGGGCAGCTCGGGCCCGGCGCCGCCGGAGGCGACGGCGCCCAGTTCCGCGAGGTCCGTGCCGAGGGAGACCTCGACGGGCAGACGCAGTGGGCGGCGGGCCGTGCTGTGCAGGGTGATCCGCTCGGTGCCGTCGGCGTGGCGGGTGCGCTCGACCATGACATCCGGGTCGGGGCCGGCGTCGGCGGAGACGCGCAGCGTCCCCACGAAGCGGGCTCGGTCGGCCGCGACCATCCGTGCCTGAACGGGAAGGGGTTCCCGGCCGGCTACACGGATCTGACAGCGGGAGAGCATGCGCCGCCCCGCGCGGTAGAAGCCCTCCAGTCCTTCACCGGTCAGCTGACCGTGCTCACCGGAGATCGCGAGGCCGGGCAGAGCCACGCAGATCAACGAGGTGTGAGCAGGGGGCAACTCCACAGGGCGCCGTTGGCCAGGAAGAGACGGCTGGGTCGGAGCCTGGCTGCCCGCAGGAGTGAAGGCTGGTGGCTTGGGGGCAGCCGTGCCGGTCGCGGGGGATGTCGCGTCGCTCGGGAGCCTTGGGCGCACACCGACGGTGGGTGACGAAGGGCTGCGGATCTCCGGGCGCGCAGTCGCGCTGCCGTCGCCACCGCGGTTGCGGGGGGTGGGCTGACGGAGCCTGCCGAATGACGGGATGTCGTCGTAGGCGTCGGGCAAGGAAGGCAGGGACATGGAGTGGCTTCTTCTGCGGTCGGTGCGCGTGGAGTGCGCTCGGCACCTGGTGGAGAACGGCGGTGGCGGCACTGGCGGGGTGGCGGGACGGTGTGGCGGCGAGGGCAAGCCGGGGATACCGCCACTCAGGTGAACGGAGCGGCTCCACTCCGGGTCACGGCCGCTCATGGGGAAGCGTCTCCGGTCACGGCCGCTCATGAGGAAGCGTCTTCGGGGCACGGCCGCTCATGGGCAAGCGGACGGAACGGCGACCGGGAGCGTGGGTTCCGGGGCGGGGCGGCGTGTGGGCGCGTGCTGCCGGCGCGGGTGGCCTCGGGCCGGGCAGGTGTCCTCATGCCTCCCCCTCCGGCTTCGTGCCCTGGCCGTCGGCGGCCCGGCGGGCCCGGGATCGGCTGCCGGTGCCGTCGGCGGAACGCCCAGGGCGGCGGCCACCCGGGGAGGGCCCGTCGGTCGCACGCGGACGCCCTGCCTGGGCCGTACCACCAGGTGATCGCCGGCCGGCGGGCCTGTCCAAGCTCCGCTGCGACCGTGACCGGCGTCGACGCCGGGAGCCGCTGCCGCACGGCTTGTCCACGGATACCGCCTCACCGGGCGACGCCGCGCCTCCGCATGTCGCCTCACCGGGTGGCGTGGAGGCCAGGAGTGCCTCCTCACCGGAGAGCGTGCCAACAGAGGATGTTGCCCCGCCGCACTGTTCCGCGACCCCCAGTCCTCGTTCGGCGACCGAACCCGCCCCGGCCGTCGGCAACTGTCGCCCCTTGCGTTCCGCGCGGAGGCAGCGGCGGATCGACTCGGGGTCGAGGCCCTCGTTGCAGGCCTGGTGGAGGAGGCGGGCGAAGAGGTAGTCGCGGTCGGCGGCAAGGGCCATGGCCAGAGCTTCGCGCGCCTCCAGTTCGTCACCGGTGGACCACGCCACCCAGCCGGCCAGGGTGAGAGGAGCGGCGGCGTGTTCTCCGTAGGGGCCCACACAGCGGCGGGCGAGTGCGCGCCAGAGCCGGAGGGCGGGACCCGCTTCGTCGCCCTCCATCCACTCGGCGGCACGGTCCCGGGTCGCCCTGTCCTGGAGGCCCAGAATCATGGTCGCGGCGTCGGCGTGACCGATCAGCTCGTCGTCGCGCAGGTCCCCTTCGAGGGCGCCGGGCACGGTAGGTGCGGACGCGAGGCGTTCCATGGCTCGCTGGACCACCGCGAGCGTCTCCTCGGCCACGTCCGCGCGACTCTCCGCTTCCAGGATGCGCGGGACGAGGGCGGCCTGGGCGGCGTCGAGCGCGGTCTCCTGCTCCAACGCCGCCGCGGTCTCCCAGGGCATGAGCCGCGCCCGCAGCTCCCTCAGGGTGCCGCGCACCTGGAGGCCTGCGTAGGTCGCGGCGGCGGCCAGTACGGAGGTACCCGGCAGCCCCATCGCCTCGCCTTCCGGGGAGCAGCATCCGTTGCCCGGGCAGCAGTACGACCAGAAGCGGCCGTCGGAGATGCAGAGGGCCTCGACCACCGGGACGTCGAGGGCGCCGCAGGCCCTGCGCAGAAGCTGGGCCAGCGGCCGCAGGCGCTCCATGACATCGCGCGCCGACTCGCCGCCGACCGGGTCCTGGCACAGGAACGCGACCATGCTCTCCGGCTTGGCGCCCCGGCGCTCGCTGCCGGTCACCAGTCCGTGGGCCAGCTGCTGTGCCACGGACGGCCAGTCGTCCTGCTGGGGCGGAATGCCGAGCCGCGCCCGCCCGCCGAACCGCCCCTTCGCTTCGCGGTCGTGCAGCGCGACCAGGACGATGCTGTCCTCGGGGCGGTAGCCGAGCAGATACGGCAGGGCGTCGGCGAGCTCGGCCGGGGTTCGCAGCATGACCTGCTGCTCGCCGCCGGGGCCGGCAGCCGTGCCGTGTCCCGTGTACGCCCCGGATTCGCCGCGCCCCGAGAGAGGGGTGATGTCGTCGGGCACCGGCGCGTGCCGCATGAGCGCGCCCGCCGAGTCGGGCACCGGCGCGTGTCCCAAGGACTCGTCGTGCCCTGGCCGAGGCCGGCACTCCCAGTCGTCGTGCCTCGGGTGGGGCCGCCCCTCCCAGTCGTCGGACGCGGCGGTCCCTTCTCGCCCGAGCCGTCCCCTCTGCCCGCTGATGTCACCGTTACCGGGAGTCCCGGTCTGTTCGCCGTGATTCGTCATGCGGTGACCATCTCGCGGATCTCGAAATTCCGCTTTGCCCTGTGGATAAGTCCGACCATGACCACGTCAGAGGTTGTCCACAGACCTGCCCCGCCCCTCAACACGATGTCCGAGGCATCGGATTGCATGGGGCCATGAACAACGCGAGCAGCGGTCGGCCCCGAGCAGGCCAGGACGTCACTGTGCGGGGAACGGGCCCTGACCGGCGGGGCGACGGTCGGCGCCCTCGCTCGCGCCGTCGGACAGCACCTCCGCCTTCATTCACAGAAGCCGGTGCATACTCAGCCCGCCGTCGCCAGAACCAGGGGCAGGACCTGACCCGCGCCCGCGCGGCGCAGCAGGCGGGCGGAGACCGCGAGGGTCCAGCCGGAGTCGACGAAGTCGTCGACCAGCAGCACCGGACCCGAGGACTGTGCGAGGGCCCCGGCCAGTTCCTCGGGCACCGTGAGGGCGGCGGAGAGGGCCTGGAGGTGCCGGGCGGAGTTGCTGCGGCGCGCCGAGTGCCCGCCGCCCTGCGCGGTGTACGCGAGGCTGCCGAGGAAGGGCAGGTGCCCGATGGCGGCGACGCGTTCGGCGAGCGAGGCCACGAGTTGGGGACGCCGCGCGGAGGGCATGGCGACGACGCCCACCGGCCGCGCGGCGGAGCCGGGGCCGTCGGACGCCCAGCCCTCCGGGGAGCGCGCCCAGTCGGCGAGAACCGTCACCACGGCCTTGAGGACGTCGTCCGGGACGGGTGCGTCGGGCGCGTTCTCGGCCAGCAGGGGGCGCAGCCGGTTGCCCCAGCCGATGTCCGACAACCGCCCCAGGGCCCGTCCGGTCGAGCACTGCTCGGAGGCGGGGATACGGCCCTTGAGCTCCACCCCGAGCGCGGGCATCCCCGTCGGCCACATCTTGCGGGGCTCGACCTCCACGCCCGGTCGTGCCAGTTCCTGTGTCGCGCTGGTCAGCGTCTCCGTCGAGACGGTGGAGTCGAACCAGGCTCCCGCACAGTTGTCGCACCGGCCGCACGGGGCTGCCCCCTCGTCGTCGAGCTGCCGGCGCAGGAACTCCATCCGGCACCGGGAGGTGCTCACGTAGTCGCGCATGGCCTGCTGCTCGGCCGCCCGCTGCTTGGCGACCCAGGCGTACCGCTCGGAGTCGTAGAACCAGGGCTCGCCCGTGGAGATCCAGCCACCCTTGACCCGCTTGACCGCCCCGTCCACGTCGAGCACCTTGAGCATGGTCTCCAGCCGGGTGCGGCGGAGGTCGACGGACGTCTCCAGGGCCGGGACCGACAGCGGCCGTCCCGCGTCGGCGAGGGCCGTGAGGGTCTGCCGGACCTGCGCCTCGGGCGGGAAGGCGGTGTCGGCGAAGTAGCGCCAGATGGCCTCGTCCTCCTTGCCCGGCAGCAGGAGCACATCGGCGTGGGCCACACCGCGTCCCGCGCGCCCCACCTGCTGGTAGTAGGCGATCGGCGAGGACGGCGAGCCGAGGTGGACCACGAACCCCAGGTCCGGCTTGTCGAAGCCCATCCCGAGGGCGGAGGTCGCCACCAGCGCCTTCACCCGGTTCTCCTGGAGGTCGCCCTCGGCCTGGAGCCGGTCGGCGTTCTCCGTGCGCCCCGTGTAGGGCGCCACCTCGAAGCCGCGCTGCCGCAGGAAGGAGGTGGCCTCCTCGGCGGCGGCCACGGTGAGGGCGTAGACGATCCCGGAACCCGGCAGCTCCTGAAGGTGCTCCGCCAGCCAGGCCAGCCGGTGGGCCGCGTCGGGCAGGCGGACCACTCCGAGGCGGAGGCTCTCCCGCTCCAGCGGGCCGCGCAGCACCAGGGCCTCGCCGCCGCCGGTGCCCAACTGCTCGGCCACATCGGCCGTCACGCGCGCGTTCGCGGTCGCGGTGGTGGCGAGCACCGGGACGCCGGGCCGGAGTTCGGCCAGCATCGCCCTCAACCGGCGGTAGTCGGGCCGGAAGTCATGCCCCCAGTCGGAGATGCAGTGCGCCTCGTCGACCACCAGCAGGCCGGTGGTGGCGGCGAGCCTGGGCAGCACGTGCTCACGGAAGTCCACGGAGTTGAGGCGCTCGGGGCTGACCAGGAGGACATCGGCCTCCCCGCGCTCGACCTCGCCGTAGACGGTTTCCCACTCCTCAGGGTTGGCCGAGTTGATGGTGCGTGCCTGAATGCCGGCCCGCGCCGCGGACTCGACCTGGTTGCGCATCAGCGCCAGCAGCGGGGAGACGATCACCGTGGGGCCGGACCCGCGGCGGCGCAGCAGAGCCGTGGCGACGAAGTACACCGCGGACTTGCCCCAGCCGGTCCGCTGCACCACCAGGGCACGCCGCCGGTCCTCCACGAGGGCCGCCACCGCCTGCCACTGGTCCTCCCGGAGCCTCGCCGCCCCCGTGGGGTCGCCGACGAGCTCGGCGAGGATGGCGTCTGCTTCGGCTCGGAGCTTCACGGTGTCCATGCCCCCATGCAACCCGATACCTCGGACACTCAGCCACCTCACCCCACGCGACCCCTCCCTCACGAGCAGCCACGGCCGTGACTCCGCCCCGGACCGAGGCGTCAACAGCGCGTTGATCACTGCCACCCCGGGCGTTGCCGACGAGTCCCACGGGGCGGGGATATAAACGGTGGATCACCACAAAACCGCCAGTGGCCCCAATTGCTCGTTGCCGCAACCAAGTTCGGCAGGAAGAATTGAGGTCCGCTCCCCGCACGGCCCACCGGTGAACCGGTAGGGCTTCTGCTGCGGCGTGCGCTCCCCCAGTCCGACCCCGCCCGCAGTGTGGGCGCGTAGCCGAAGGGAGGATCGTGACCTTCGGATTCGCTCCGTCCTCGGCGGCCTCCATGTCGACGTCTGCCGACCTGTCCGCCGCTTCCGCCAACCGGTTGCTCGAACCCGCGGAGTGGGCCGCCGCGGGGATTCCGCTGCTGCGCAACCCCCGGGAGATCGTGAGCGGGCTGCACGCGCGCCACCAGCCCCGGCCCGCGACGGCGGTCATCGCCGTCCTGGACCCCGACGAACGGCTGCGGGCGAGCGCCTCGTTCATCCGGCGACCGGCCCCGGCGGACGGCTGGATGTTCCGTAACGCGCTGCTCGCCCAGCTGCGCCGGGTCATCCCGCACGACCTGCGCCGGCGCACGCCGGTGCGGACGGCCGTACTGCTGTACTGCCGTGACGGGGACGCGCGTTGGACGGAGGAGGACGGGGCGTGGATGTGGGGGCTGCGGGACGCCTGCACCCTGCACGGACTGCGCTGCGGGGCGTACATCACGCTGACACGTGACGGCTGGCAGGTCCTCGGCGAGGGCCGCGGCGGCCGTCGCCCCCACGCGGACTCACCGGCCGAGCCGTTCGCCACGGCCGTGGCACCGCCGCCGATCCCGCGCACCGGCGGGGTGGCCTCCGAGGTACTGCGCCGAGCGGCGGCCCGCTGACCCGAGGGCCTCCGGGCCCTCCGCTCACGTCGAACGGGCGGCGCCGGCACACCTCAGGCCAAGCACCCGTACTCCCGCTACGGGGCGCTCGCGCGTGCGCGCACCGCTGGGTGCGGGCACCGCGACCCTGCCCGCACCGGCACCGGCACCGGCACCGGCACCGGCACCGGCACCGGCACCGGCAGAGTCTTGCCCACCCTCGCCGCATCGTCCTTCGCGCGCGCACGCGAAACACCCCGCCGGCACGCCGAAGCGCCCCGTCGCGGGGTGTGGCCGTCGTGGCCCCGGAGGGCCGCGCCGGGCACGCGTCCCTCGCCGGTGAGCCCTGGCGGGCCTACCGGAAGGGTCCGCGGTCGTTCAGACGCCGGCGCCCAGCACCGCGTTGATCATCTGCGGGTCGCCGCAGACGATCAGCAGCGCACGAGCCCGGCCGAGAGCCTTCGGCAGTGTCTGCGCGGTGCGGGCATCGGCGCCGCCGTTGACGGCGACCACGACCACGGGACGCGGCGCGGCCCGCTCGACGGCGGAGGCGTCGGCGTAGAAGACGTCGTCGCCCGCGTCGTGCTGGGCCCAGTACGCGCTCTCCCCGAAGGACAGCTCGTGAGCGGCCCACGGATGCTGTTCACCGGTGGTGATCAGCAGCACGTCACCGGGGGCGCGCCCCGATTCCAGCAGCAGGTCGACGGCTTCCTCCGCGGCGTCCAGCGCGCCCTCGGCGGAGGCCGGGATCAGCTGGATCTGCGGGGTGGCGGCCGGAGCGGACGGCCCGGGCTTGGTCGCGGTGTGCGACGCGCGCTGGGCCGGCACCGGCCGGGCAGGACCCGGGCGGCCGGGACGCGGCGGGGCCGCGGGACGGGGTCCGGGTACGGGACGGGGGGTCGGCGCGACGCGGCCGCTGGCCGGAGTGGCGCGCGGACCCTGGGCACTCTCGTGAATCTGAGGCTCCTCGGGAATGAGAGGCATGAGCTGATGTTTATCAAACGCCGCTGCGACTCGCGTCGGCGGGTGGCACATGAGTGCGAACGAATCCGTCAGAAATCGAAGCCGAGCTGACCCTCGATCTCCGGAACGCTTCCGTCCGCCCAGTTGCGGGCCTTCTTGAGGTGCCGCCACTGGGGCAGCGCATCAAGATACGCCCACGACAACCGGTGGTGCGGGGTGGGTCCCCGCTCCGCCAGAGCGGCCTTGTGCACGGGCGACGGATAGCCGGCGTTGGCCGCGAAACCGAAGTCTGCATGCTCGACACCCAGTTCGGCCATCATTTTGTCGCGCTGAACCTTGGCGATCACCGAGGCCGCCGCGACGGCGACACAGGACTGGTCGCCCTTGATCACCGTACGGACGCGCCACGGCGACCCGAGGTAGTCGTGCTTGCCGTCGAGGATGACCGCGTCGGGACGCACCGGAAGCGCGTCCAGGGCCCGTACGGCGGCGAGCCGCAGCGCGGCCGTCATCCCCAGGTCGTCTATCTCCTCCGGGGAGGCGTGACCGAGGGCGTACGACGTCACCCACTTCAGCAGTTCCTCGGCAAGCGCCTCACGGCGCTTGATCGTCAGGAGCTTGGAGTCGGTGAGGCCCTCGGGCGGTCGACGCAGTCCGGTGATCGCCGCGCAGACGGTGACGGGACCGGCCCACGCACCTCGCCCCACCTCGTCGACACCGGCAATGACCTTCGCTCCGGTCGTGGCGCGCAGAGAGCGCTCGACGGTGTGAGTAGGTGGTTCGTACGGCATGGCGCCCTTAGCCTACGCCGCCCGTCAGGCCGCGCGACACCCAGGTCCCGGGGCGGCCGCGACCCTGCGGCGAGGCCGCCTCAGGCGACCCGCGAGCGCAGCAGCGGCACCATCAACTGGTCGATCATCTCAGCGATCTCGCGCTCGCCCCATTCGCTGCCGCACACCTTCGAGCGGTACATCATCATGGCGGGAATCGCGTCGAGGACATAGCCGTTGGCCGCGTCGGGACGCACCTCTCCGCGGCGGATCCCCCGCTCCAGGATCTCCCGCAACAGCTTCACGGTGGGCTCGATGACACCCTCGATGATCACTGTGTGGAAGCGCTCCGCCTGGAGGGTGTCGCATTCGTGAATCACCGAGCGCAGGGCGAACCCGGGGCGCGAGAACATCGCCTCACGAGCCTGCCGACACAGTTCCAGCAGGTCGTCGCGCACGTTTCCCCGGTCGGGCACCTCGTCGAAGCGCGGCAACCCGGCCTGGAGCGCGTCCGCGACGAGGTCCTCCTTCGACGGCCAGCGCCGGTAAACCGCCGCCTTGCCCGTCTGGGCGCCCGCCGCGACCCCCTCCATGGTGAGGCCGTTCCAGCCGACCGTGCTGAGCTGGTCCAGCGCGGCATCGAGGATCGCGCGTTCGAGTACGGCGCCGCGCCGGCGCGGGGAGGCCGTCTGAGCGGGAGCGGCCGTCCAGCGCGAAGTGACCATCTGTGTTTCTCCGTTGAGCCTGGGGTGGGGATCTCGGCGAGTGCGAGCGGGCGGTAGGGGCGTACGACGGCGGCGACTTCGGTGAACGCTTGCGTTCACTAAGGGGGACTCACTACCGTTGACGCGACAGTGAACGCGAGCGTTCACTAAGGCATTTGTGGGGGACCCATAGTGACGACCTCTCCGTTGATTCAGGATCAGAAGCCGGGAGCTGCCCGCCGGGAGGGGCGTCCCGGCATCGCGCTCACAGTCATCGCGGCCTGCCAACTCATGGTGGTACTGGACGCGACGATTGTGAACATCGCGCTCCCGCACATTCAAGAGTCGCTCAAGTTCAGCACCACCGACCTGACATGGGTGGTCAGCGCGTACACGCTGACGTTCGGCGGTCTGCTGCTCCTGGGTGGCCGGGCCGGGGACATCCTCGGTCGCCGCCGTGTCTTCATGACCGGCATTCTCGTCTTCACGCTCGCCTCACTCCTCGGCGGTCTCGCCCAGGAGCCCTGGCAGTTGCTGGCCGCGCGCGCTCTCCAGGGGGTGGGTGGCGCGATCGCGTCGCCGACCTCGCTGGCGCTGATCACCACGACGTTCCCGGAGGGGCCCGAGCGGAACCGGGCGTTCGGGGTGTTCGCCGCGGTCTCGGCGGGCGGTGGCGCCATCGGTCTGCTGGCGGGCGGCATGCTCACCGAATGGCTGGACTGGCGCTGGGTGCTCTTCGTCAACGTCCCGATCGGTGTGCTGATCGCCGTGCTCGCGCCGATGTACATCAATGAGTCGGAGCGGCACCCCGGGCGGTTCGACATCGCGGGCGCGCTCACCTCGACGGCGGGTATGGCCTCCCTCGTGTACGGCTTCATCCGCGCGGCGGAGGAGGGCTGGCGGGACGGTCTGACCATCGGTTCGTTCGCGGCGGCGGTGGTCCTGCTGCTGGCGTTCGGGTACATCGAGAGCCGGGCCAAGGAGCCGATCACTCCTCTGAGGATGTTCGCCGACCGCAACCGCTCGGGCACGTACGTGATCATGCTGAGCCTGGCCGCGGCGATGTTCGGCATGTTCTTCTTCATCGTGCTGTTCGTGCAGAACGTGCTGCGGTACACGCCGATCGAGGCCGGTCTGGCCTTCCTTCCGGTCACCGTCGCGATCGTCACGGGAGCGGGTCTGTCGCAGAGGTTCCTGCCGGTGCTGGGGCCGAAGCCGTTCATGCTGGGCGGCTCGACGCTGGTCGCGCTCGGCCTCGCCTGGCAGACCCTGATCACCCCCGACAGCTCCTACCTCAGCGGTGTGCTCGGCCCGATGCTGCTGTTCGGCTTCGGTATGGGGCTGAACTTCGTGACGCTCACCCTGACGGCCGTCTCCGGGGTCGCCCCGCACGAGGCGGGAGCGGCGTCCGGTCTGCTCAACGCCACACAGCAGGTGGGCGGTTCGCTGGGTCTGTCCATCCTCACCACGGTCTTCGGTACGGCCAGCCGTGAGGAGGGGGAGAAGCAGGTGCAGCTGTTCATGGCGCAGGCGTCGGCCGAGCAGAAGGCCGAGTTCGCCAGGACGCAGCAGCTTCCGGCTCCCTGGAGCCACGAGGTGCTCTCCCACGGCATCGCGACGGCGTTCGTCCCCGCCATCGCGATGGCCGTTCTCGCCCTGGTCACCGCCGCGGTGGTCATCAGGGTCCGCAAGAGCGACCTGGACGCTCTCGCGGGAACGGCAGGCCCCGCCGGAGGCTGACCACCACCCTCGAACGACGCCGGACCACGCCCCGAAGCCCGAGACAGGGGGCGCGGTCCGGCCAGGGAGCCCTGCCTCAGCGCCGTCCCCGGCTGGGACACACTCCCGGGGCGAGCCTCAGTGGACACCGGCGCCGCAGGAGAACCTCGAGGGACGCGCCAGGACGGGGATCTCAGCGGACCAACGGCTCCGGCTCTCGCTCCGACTCGCCGCACGCAGGCCCGCTCGCCGCCCCGCTCGCCTCCGGCAGCAGCGGCCGCTCCGCGAGGGCGCGCCGGGCCTTTGCCTCTCCCCAGCTCGTGGCGTACCAGGGAGTGTCTCGCTCCTCGTCCAGTTCGGCGGCGATGTCCCGCAAAGCGCACGAGCGCAGGGGCTCCTCCAGCCGGTCAAGGACGGGTACGGCGTCGGCGGACAGCCCTCTGGCGTACTCCAGGTCGAACCGGCCCGTCGCCGCGTACCGTTCGAGATTGCGCTCGGCGATCAGCGCGTCCGGCGACCCGAACCCGAACGTGAGCACCGCGGCGACCGCACTGGCGGCGACGGCGCGCGGAAGCCAGCGGGCGCCCCACACCCCGGCCGCCATGATGAGCACGATGACCAGGCCGAGCCACAGCTCCATGGCCACCACCGAGATCCTCAGTCGCGTCAGCCCATACGCCTCCACATACATGTCCATACGACGCACAGCGGATGCCACGACAACGAGGGCCAGAGCGCACAGGGTTCCCAGCACCGCGCGCACGAGCGTGCGGTCACTCGATCGGGTGCGCGGAGCCCAGCGCAGCGCCACGACGATGACCACCAGGGTGAGCAGGGTGGCCATCAGCAACTGCCAGAAGCCCTGACGTGCGTACTGGGCGTACGTCAGCCCGGTTTCCGCCAGCACGGCGTCGTACCCCCCGAAGAGCACGGCGAGCTGGACGGCGTTGAAAGCGGCGAAGAGGGCGATGAGCCCCACCAGGGGAAGCGCCCACTCGACACGGCCGCGGGCCTGCCCGGCGGGGACCTGGACCCGGTCCCAGCGGGTCGGCGCCGCAGCGGTGCGGGCCGCGGCGAGCGTCCCGAAGAGGCCCAGCATGAGGAGCAGGACCCGCCATGGCCCGTCCTCCGTGGAGAGGTCGGGCACCAGGGCGCCCAGGAGGTCGGCGAAGGCGGCGTCCGCCGAGGCGAACAGCATCCCGAAGACCAGCAGCAGCCCCGCCGCCACCGCCAGCGCCCGCAGCACTGGCCCCGCCTTGCTCCGGTCGCCGCCCGCGCGTTCCCGTACCCCCTGCCAGGCCCAGGCCGGGCCGGTGACCACGGCCGTCAGCACACCGACGGGGCCGAGCAGGACGGCCGGCCAGGTGCGGCCGCCGTGCAGGGCGAGCGAGCCCGCCGCGAGCGCGGTGACGACCGCGAGGAACGAGGGCCACTCGGCGGCCCGCACCGCGGGCACGACCAGCAGGGCGAGCCCTCCCCCGCCCCAGACCAGCGCCCAGTGGCGCGGCCGCCGACCGGCCCGTCGCCCGGCGAAGTAAACGGCCAGCGTCGCGGGTACAGCGACGATCAGCAGGTTGACCGCCATCCCGTCGCCAAGCAGCACCATGCTGAGCAGCCCGGTGGCCAGCGCGGCCCAGAGCGTCGCCGTACGGATCGGCGCGGGCTCCCGGACGCCGAGCCCGACCGACCCCAGCGTCGAGGACGGCACCCCTCCGGACGCCGTCCCGACGGTCGCCGCCTTGGCAGCAGCCACGCTGGCAGACGCGGCCTGGGTGAACGCCGTCCCGGCTGACGCGGTGCCATCAGACGCCGTCTCGGCGGACGCCGTATCGGCCCCGGCGACCGATTTCGTCGGCTCAGGCCCATGGGCCCGGCGCTCTCCCCCGACATCCGCCGGCGGCGCTTGCGCCTCCGAGCCGGACTGTCCGGCCGAAGCTCGCGCCCTGGGCGTCCGCCCGTCGGATCCGTCCGGGGCCGGCGTGGACGGTGGCGTGGACGGTGGTTCGGACACGGGACCCCCTCCCCCGACCGGCCCTCACCGTCCGCCGCCGCGGGCAGCGTGCCGCGCGGCGGAAGGCTCGTGACCGGTGTGTCGGCACCGCTGTCGTCAAGATCGACAGCGGCGTGCCGGACAGGCTATGCGGCGGGACGAGCCCTCACCGAGGCCGAGGAGCACTCTGTGGCACGCCTGTGACAGTCGGGGAGGTTGCGCCCTCTGGGACAAGGGAAACGCGCCCGCGGCACCTGAGACCCAGGAACGCGCGGACTCCGCGAGCGCCCGGACACCGACCGCCCGCTGCTGCGGGCCCCTCCGGCCGCCGACCGCCGGACTACCGGACGGGCGCCCAGTCCGGCAGTGCCTCCGTCTGTTCCACCCAGCTCTCCGGAGGCGCCCCGCCCTTGCCGCCGGCTGCGACCACTCCGCCGACGATCGCGCAGGTCGTGTCGACGTCGCCGCCCGCCTGGGCGGTGGTCCAGAAGGCCGTCTCGTAGTCCCCGAGGGCGCGAGCGGCCGACCAGAGCGCGAACGGCACGGTGTCGTGCGCCGTCGTACGCCGGCCACACCCCAGTACGGCCGCGACGGTGTCCGCGTCGCCGTAGTCCAGCATGTCCCGGGCACGCCGCAGCCCCGCGGCGACGGCACTCTTGGGGACGAGCGCGATGACGCCGTCGAGCAGCGCCTGGGCGGTCGGGGGCCCCGCCGGGTCGGCCGCCAGCGCGGCGGCAGCGGCGACGGCCATGGCGCCGACGACGGCCTCGCGGTGCTGGTGCGTGGGATAGGCGGAGATCTCCGCCTGGTGCGTCGCCTGCTCGGGGTCGCCCGCGTACCAGGCGCCCAGCGGAGCGATCCGCATGGCCGCGCCGTTGCCCCAGGATCCCTGACCGTTGAAGAGCGCGGCGGACAGTTCACGCCAGTCGCCGCCCTCGCGGACCAGCCGCAGCAGGCGGTTGACCGCAGGCCCGTAGCCCCGGTCGAAGTCGTGGTGGACGGCGAAGGAGCGGGCCAGTTCGTCCTGGTCGATCCGGTGGTGGGCGGCGAGGACGGCCACGACGGAACAGGCCATCTCGGTGTCGTCGGTCCACTGCCAGGGACCGGCCGGGGTCTCGCGCCGCTTGAGCAGCGGATAGTTCACCGGCACGAAGTACTGCGAGCCCAGCGCGTCCCCCACCGCGAGGCCGCGCAGGCTGGCGAGGGCACGCTCCAGGCGGCCGTCGGGAGAGGAGTCAGCGGTCATCGCCCTGCCACTCTAACTGGTGGCACCGTACGATTCCGGGTCCCGCCAGCGGTCGAACGGCCGGTCGAGGGTGTACTTGCCGTCCTCCCCGAGAACGAGCATCCGCATCTCCGCGTTCCCCGGGTTCGACAGGGACTCGAACTCGGCGACCGTCCAGTGGAACCAGCGCATGCAGAACAGGCGCATGGCGAGCCCGTGGGTCACTATCAGGACGTTCGGCGGGTGGTGGGGGTCCTCGAAACTGCGGAAGAGGCTCTCCAGGAAATTGCCGACCCGGTCGTAGACGTCCGCCCCGGACTCCCCCTGCGCGAAGCGGTAGAAGAAATGGCCGTACGCGTCCCGGTACGCCTTCTGGAGTCGCACGTCCGCGGGGTCCTGCCAGTTGCCCCAGTCCTGCTCCCGCAGCCGGGGTTCCTCCCGGACGCGCACCTGTTCCGGGTCCAGATGGAACGCCTGGAAGGTCTCGTGCGTCCGGCGGTAGGGGGAGACGTAGACGCTGACACGCTCCCGGCCGAACAGCTCCCGGAGCCGTTTGCCGGTCTCCTCGGCCTGCTGCCAGCCCAGCTCGGTGAGCGCCAGAGCGTGGTCGGGCTCGCGCTCGTACACGGTGTCATCAACATTGCCGGTTGACTCGCCGTGCCGGACAAGGACGATGCGCCGTGGTCGTGCCATGCCAAAACCCTAAAGGGGGCGACGCCGTATCGAGCACCCGTCGGGTCCCGTACGGCGTAGATCACACGGATCAGGGGAGTCCGTTTTCCGGACCCACCCGAGTTCGGATTTCCAACCTAGCAGGTCGGATCGCATTGACGCAGCGTTCTTCGTCAGACCGTCCAGCTCGGTTCCAACTCCACGATGTCGCCCGCGAGGGCGGCGACATCCGCTTCGATCTGGGCTCGCAGGGCGAGGCGCTCGATGCGTTCGACGCGGTACTTGCCGTGCTCGGCGGCCGAGTGCCACATGGAGAGGATCAGGAACTCATGGCCCGGCGCCTCACCGAACAGCCCCCGCAGCATCCCCGGGGAACCCGCCATCGCCGGGTTCCATACCTTCTCCTGCATCAGCGCGAAGTGCTCGGCCCGCTCCTCGTGCACACGGCAGTGCGCCACCCGCACCAGGTCGGCGTCCGCGAAGCGGGGCTCGAAGCCGGTCTTCACATCGAAGCGGTGGTCGAACAGCTTGACCTGCGAGTCCTTGTAGGTACCGGACTGCGAGGCGGCGAGGCGGTCGTGGGAGCGGGCCATGAAGGAGTCGTAGAAGGCGCGGCTCTCCCAGAACGAGAAGATGTGCGCCACCCCCGGTCGTGCCCGGCTCCAGCCCCCACCCTGTCCACGGAATCCCGGCTCCCCCAGAAGCCCCGCCCACTTTCGCTGCCCCCGCTCGAAACCGCGGCGGTCGACCACGGTGCAGCGAATCCACTTGACCAGCACCGCGCCATGGTAAGGCCACGGAGCGTGGCGCTGGTCACTCTCCGACGGGTTGTGGCCCGACGAGCGTCGGCGTACGCATGCGAGGATGGGCAACTGGCCTGGACTGGGGAGCAGTTCGGCCAGCCAGTACCGGAGAACGGGGAGGAGAGTTCTGTTGAACGGCCTCAACAAGGGCATCCGCAAGGTCGAGGTGTCACTGAAGTGGGACCCGAGCCCTGCCGGGCAGCCGCCCACGGACCTCGACATCGTCGCGGCGACCTACCCGGCGGCCGACCCGAGCGGCGATCCCGCCTACGTCGTGCACTTCGACAGCCGTTCGCCCGACGGCACCATCACCCTCAACCGCGACAGCAAGACCGGCCAGGGCTTCGGCTGGGACGAGGTCATGACGGTGGAGCTGAACCGCCTCGACAGCCGGTACGGACGCGTGGTGATCGGTGTCGCCATACAGCAGGGGGCGAGCCCGAAGACCTTCGGCGACGTCAGCAAGCCGGCCCTGCGCATCCGCGAGGACTACACCGTCCTGGCGGAGGACGACTTCGCGGGGGTCCGGGGCGCCACGGCCGCGGTCATCGCCGAGTTCGTTCGGGACGACTCCGGAGCCTGGAACTTCCTGCCCGGCCTGCACGGCTACGACGAGGACCCGGCGACCTTCGCCCGCGTCATGGGCGCCCCGCGCCAATCCTGACGCACCGCGCCCGTCCTGACAGATCGCGCTCGTCCTGGCGGATCGCGCCCGTCCTGACGGATCGCGCCCGTCCTGACGGATCGCGCCACGCACCTCGAAGGGCGGCACAGCCACCGGCCGCGCCGCCCTTCAGTGTTCCAACCGTCAGCTGATCTCAGCTGGTCACAGCCGACTCAGCCGGTGTCAGCTGCACCCGCTGGTCGAGCCGCAGCCCTCGCAGATGTAGCAGGAGCCGGCCCGCTGCATCTTCGTACCGCAGGAGAAGCAGAGCGGGGCGTCGGCGTGGATGCCCAGCTGCATCTCCACCAGCTCGGCGCTGGTGTGCGCCTGCTTCGGGGCGGGCTTGGCCGCCTCGACCTCGGCCCTCGGCGTGGCCACGGCCTTCAGGTCCGTCTGCCGCGGGGCCGACTGGGCCAGGCCCTCGACGTCCACGTCCTCTTCCGCGGGCTCGTACGAACCCGTCTCCAGGTGACGCTGGCGCTCCTCGGCGGAGTGGATGCCGAGCGCGGAGCGCGTCTCGAAGGGCAGGAAGTCCAGCGCCAGACGGCGGAAGATGTAGTCGACGATCGACTGGGCCATCCGCACGTCCGGGTCGTCCGTCATACCGGCCGGCTCGAAGCGCATGTTGGTGAACTTCGAGACGTACGTCTCCAGCGGCACGCCGTACTGGAGACCGACGGAGACCGCGATGGAGAAGGCGTCCATCATGCCGGCGAGGGTGGAACCCTGCTTGGACATCTTCAGGAAGACCTCGCCGAGACCGTCGTCCGGGTAGGAGTTGGCGGTCATGTAGCCCTCGGCGCCGCCGACGGTGAAGGACGTGGTGATGCCGGGACGTCCCTTCGGGAGGCGCTTGCGGACCGGGCGGTACTCGACGACCTTCTCGACCGCGGTCCGGATCGTCTCCTCGGCCTTCTCGGTGATCTCCGCCTTCTCCGACTCCTTGGTCTTGGCGGAGAGCGGCTGGCCGACCTTGCAGTTGTCGCGGTAGATCGCCAGCGCCTTGACGCCGAGCTTCCAGGCCTCGAAGTAGATCTCCTCGACCTCCTCGACGGTCGCCGTCTCCGGCATGTTGACCGTCTTGGAGATGGCGCCCGAGATCCACGGCTGGATCGCGGCCATCATGCGGACGTGCCCCATCGGGGAGATGGCGCGCTCGCCCATGGCGCAGTCGAACACCTCGTAGTGCTCGTGAGCGAGACCGGGCGCGTCGATCACGTTGCCGTGGTCGGCGATGTGGGCGACGATCGCCTCGATCTGCTCCTCCTGGTAGCCCAGGCGGCGCAGGGCCTGCGGGACGGTGCCGTTGACGATCTGCATCGAGCCGCCGCCGACCAGCTTCTTGAACTTGACCAGCGCCAGGTCCGGCTCGACACCGGTGGTGTCGCAGGACATCGCCAGGCCGATGGTGCCGGTGGGGGCGAGCACGGACGCCTGCGAGTTGCGGAAGCCGTTCTTCTCGCCGAGGCGGACCACGTCCTGCCAGGCCTCCGTGGCGGCGGCCCAGACCGGGGTGTCCAGGTCGTCCATGCGCACGGCGGTGCCGTTGGCGTCGGAGTGCTGCTTCATGACGCGGTTGTGGGCGTCGGCGTTGCGGGCGTAGCCGTCGTAGGGGCCGACGACCGCGGCCAGTTCGGCGGAGCGGCGGTAGGCCGTACCGGTCATCAGGGAGGTGATGGCGCCGGCGAGGGCGCGGCCGCCGTCGGAGTCGTACGCGTGGCCGGTCGCCATGAGCAGGGCGCCGAGGTTGGCGTAGCCGATGCCGAGCTGGCGGAAGGCGCGGGTGTTCTCGCCGATCTTCTGGGTGGGGAAGTCCGCGAAGCAGATGGAGATGTCCATCGCGGTGATGACCAGCTCGACGACCTTCTGGAAACGCTCGACGTCGAAGGACTGGCTGCCCTTGCCGTCGTCGTTCAGGAACTTCATCAGGTTCAGCGAGGCCAGGTTGCAGGACGTGTTGTCCAGGTGCATGTACTCGCTGCACGGGTTCGACGCGGTGATCCGGCCGGACTCGGGGCAGGTGTGCCAGTTGTTGATGGTGTCGTCGTACTGGATGCCGGGGTCGGCGCAGGCCCAGGCGGCCTCGGCGATCTTGCGGAAGAGCGCCTTGGCGTCGACCTGCTCGATGACCTCACCGGTCATCCGGGCGCGCAGACCGAAGTCGCCGCCCGCCTCGACGGCCTTCATGAACTCGTCGTTCACGCGGACCGAGTTGTTGGCGTTCTGGTACTGGACGGAGGTGATGTCGTCACCACCGAGGTCCATGTCGAAGCCCGCGTCGCGCAGGACGCGGATCTTCTCCTCCTCCTTCACCTTGGTCTCGATGAAGTCCTCGATGTCCGGGTGGTCCACGTCGAGGACGACCATCTTGGCGGCGCGGCGGGTGGCACCGCCCGACTTGATCGTTCCTGCGGACGCGTCGGCGCCGCGCATGAAGGAGACGGGACCGGAGGCGTTGCCACCGGAGGAGAGCAGTTCCTTGGAGGAACGGATACGGGAGAGGTTCAGGCCGGCGCCGGAGCCGCCCTTGAAGATCATGCCCTCTTCCTTGTACCAGTCGAGGATCGACTCCATGGAGTCGTCGACGGCCAGGATGAAGCAGGCGGAGACCTGCTGGGGCTGCGGGGTGCCCACGTTGAACCAGACGGGGCTGTTGAAGCTGAAGATCTGGTGCAGGAGGGCGTACGCCAGTTCGTGCTCGAAGATCTCGGCGTCGGCGGGCGAGGCGAAGTACTTGTAGTCCTCACCGGCCTTCCGGTACGTCTTCACGATGCGGTCGATGAGCTGCTTCAGGCTCACCTCGCGCTGCGGGGTGCCGACGGCGCCCCGGAAGTACTTGCTGGTGACGATGTTGACCGCGTTCACCGACCAGAACTCGGGGAACTCGACGCCACGCTGCTCGAAGTTGACCGAGCCGTCGCGCCAGTTGGTCATGACGACGTCACGGCGCTCCCAGGCCACCTCGTCGTACGGGTGCACGCCGGGGGTGGTGTGGATGCGCTCGATACGCAGGCCCTTGCTCGCCTTGGTGCCCTTGGCGCGGGAACTCCGTGCCGGACCGCTCGCCGTCTCTGTCATGCCGCCTCCCTGTATCGGGCTGAAACGCCCTGAAGTGCCACTTTGTTCCTGTGACACGGTGTTCTGTCTTGTGTCGCGATCCGGCTCGCACAGCCGTCCGCGACAGGTCTCGATCGCCGCCGACCACCCGGCCCTGACGGTCCGGTGGTGCGGCCCGCCCTCAGTCGGCGGCGTTGGCGGGCACGGGGACCTGGGCAGCCCCTCCGGACCCGCGGTCGTTCTCCCGGCACCCCTCGACCACGCTGTCGACGTCATCGTCCGCGTCGGGGCGCTTCCCCTGCTCTTCCCTGAGTTCCGCGATGGCGGCCTCGAAGTCCTCCAGCGAATCGAACGCCCGGTAGACCGAGGCGAACCGCAAGTAGGCGACGAGGTCGAGTTCCTGCAGCGGGCCGAGTATGGCCAGACCCACGTCGTGGGTGGTCAGCTCGGCACTCCCGGTGGCACGCACCGCCTCCTCGACCCGCTGGCCGAGCTGGGCGAGCGCGTCCTCGGTGACAGGCCGCCCCTGGCATGCCTTGCGGACGCCGTTGATGACCTTGGTACGACTGAAGGGTTCGGTCACACCGGACCTCTTGACCACCATCAGCGAGCACGTCTCCACCGTCGTGAACCGACGGGAGCAGTCCGGACACTGGCGGCGCCTGCGGATCGACGTGCCGTCGTCCGTCGTACGACTGTCGACGACACGACTGTCGGGGTGCCTGCAGAAGGGACAGTGCATAACTCCAACCCTCCTCACAGCACGACTCAATAGCCCCACGAGCCTCTTGGACCCCGCGGAAGCAGCCCCAAGCATAGGGGATGACCATGAGCCCTCAGTCCGGGGGGACCACAACTTCTGGGCTGTTGCCGCAATCCAAGCACTAGATGTAGGGCTTGGCACGTAAATCCCCACACGACGCGCGTGTCGCACACGTACTGGCAAGTGCCGGACGGACCGGCCGTCGCGGAGCGCGTCCACCCGGTCGCGGAGCGGACCGGAAGGCGCCCGGAACGCGAGCGGCGCCACAGAAAATCGGGTCCCGGTACCAGGCGGAAGAAGCGGGGAGTGGCAGACTGTGCCGCGCGGCGACAGCGGCCCACGAAGCCTCCGCCCCGGCGGTGAAGAGTACAGCAATAAGCGGTTTTGTCCGTCGGGAACAGCCGAGCCATACACCTGCACACATGGTCACGTCAGGTAATCCACGGTTTTTCACTCGAACGTGTGTTTGGCGCAACCTTTCGAAAGCAACTACCGTTGTGCTGCACGGGAGACCATCGAGAGGGGCCGACGTGACCACGACCGCAGACAGCGCCACCATCACTGCCCAGGACCGCTCCCAGGGCCGACTCGAGCCGGTGCACGCGATGAACGAAGTTCCGAACCATGAAGGGCCCAAGCGGGCCCTGCCCGGCCGACCTCCAGGCATCAGGGCGGACAGCTCCGGACTGACCGACCGGCAGCGCCGGGTGATCGAGGTCATCAGGGACTCAGTGCAGCGGCGCGGGTACCCGCCGTCGATGCGGGAGATCGGTCAGGCGGTCGGCCTGTCGAGCACGTCCTCCGTGGCGCACCAGCTGATGGCCCTGGAGCGCAAGGGCTTCCTGCGCCGCGACCCGCACCGCCCACGTGCTTACGAGGTGCGGGGCTCCGACCAGGCGGCGGCGCAGCCGACCGACACCGCGGGCAAGCCGGCCGCCTCTTACGTGCCGCTCGTCGGCCGGATCGCGGCCGGTGGCCCGATCCTGGCGGAGGAGTCGGTGGAGGACGTGTTCCCGCTTCCGCGCCAGCTGGTCGGTGACGGTGAGCTGTTCGTCCTGAAGGTCGTGGGTGACTCGATGATCGAGGCCGCGATCTGCGACGGTGACTGGGTGACGGTCCGCCGCCAGCCGGTCGCTGAGAACGGCGACATCGTGGCCGCCATGCTGGACGGCGAGGCCACGGTCAAGCGCTTCAAGCGCGAGGACGGCCATGTGTGGCTGCTGCCGCACAACGCCGCCTACGAGCCCATCCCGGGTGACGACGCGACCATCCTCGGCAAGGTGGTGGCGGTCCTGCGCCGCGTCTGACCCCTCGCGGCGGACGGCTCCCGTGCCCGTCCGCGCCCCTGATCCGGGCCCCGGAATCCACTGCGCCGGTTCCGGGGTCCTGGGCTTTCCGTGCCCGGCGGCCCGTCCCCTGTGGGTGGCGGGCCACCGGCGTTCCTACGCTTCTTCGAGCGCCTTCGCCGCCTGGTCGATCGCGGCGAGCGACTTCCGTACCTGGTTACGGTCCGTCGTGTACCAGAAGTCGGGCAGTGACGCCTTGAGATAGCTGCCGTAGCGCGCTGTGGCCAGCCTCTGGTCCAGGACGGCGACGACGCCCCGGTCGCCCTGCGCCCGCACGAGGCGGCCGGCGCCCTGGGCCATCAGCAGGGCCGCGTGGGTGGCCGCCACGGCCATGAAGCCGTTGCCGCCCGCTTCCTCGACGGCCTTCTGGCGGGCGCTCATCAGCGGATCGTCGGGGCGCGGGAACGGGATCTTGTCCATGACGACCAGCTGACAGCTGGGGCCGGGCACGTCGACGCCCTGCCACAGCGAGAGCGTGCCGAACAGACAGGTCTTCGGATCGGCAGCGAAGCCCTTGATCAGCTCGCCCAGCGTCTCCTCGCCCTGGAGGAGGATCGGGAACTCCGGGATACGGACGCGCAGTTCCTCCGCCGCCAGCTGGGCCGCCCGCATCGACGAGAACAGACCGAGGGTCCGGCCGCCGGCCGCCTGGATCAACTCCGTGAGCTCGTCCAGCATGTCCGCCCGGTCACCGTCCCGCGCGGGACGCGACAAGTGCTTGGCGACGTAGAGGATGCCCTGCTTCGGATAGTCGAACGGCGAGCCGACGTCGACACCCTTCCACTGCGGGAAGTCGTCCCCCTCGGTGCCCTCGGGCGCCAGTCCCAGGGACGCCCCCACACCGTTGAAGTCGCCGCCCAGCTTCAGAGTGGCCGAGGTCAGGGTGACGGAACGGTCCGCGAAGAGCTTCTCCCTGAGGAGGCCCGACACGGACATGGGGGCCACCCGCAGGGAGGCGCCGAAGCGGTCGTGCCGCTCGTACCAGACGACGTCCCACTCGGAACCGTGGCTAATTCGCTCCGCCACGTCGTGCACGTTCTCCACGGCGGCCAGGGCCTGCTTGCGGACGGCGTCCTCGTCCTGAACGGACTTGTCGCGGGTGTTGCCGAGCGCGGTGATCACCGTACGGGCGGCGTCACGAAGCGCCATCAGGGCGTACGCCAGGTCCTCCGGAATCTCCTCCAGGCGCCCGGGCAGGGCCAGCTCCATCAGCCGTTCGAAGCCCTCGGCGGCGGTCTGGAGCTGGTCGGCGGCCTTCTCGTTGACGAGTTTCGCCGCTCGCTTCACCGCGCGGTTGACCTGGCCCGGGGTGAGCTCGCCCGTCGCCACGCCGGTCACCCGCGAGACCAGTTCATGGGCCTCGTCGACGATCAGGACCTCGTGCGGCGGGAGGACCGGGGCGCCCTCGATGGCGTCGATCGCGAGGAGGGCGTGATTGGTGACGACCACCTCGGCGAGCTTGGCCCGCTCCCGGGCCATCTCGGCGAAGCACTCGGCGCCGTACGCGCACTTCGAGGCGCCCAGACACTCCCGCGACGACACGGAGACCTGGGACCAGGCGCGGTCGGACACACCGGGAGTGAGGTCGTCCCGGTCGCCTGTCTCGGTCTCCTGGGACCAGTCCCGCAGCCGCAGCAGGTCCTGGCCCAGCTTGCTGGACGGCGCGGCCGCCTCGAACTGGTCGAAGAGGCCGTCCTCCTCGTCCTGCGGCACGCCCTCGTTGAGACGGTGCAGACACAGGTAGTTCGACCGGCCCTTGAGCATCGCGAACTCCGGACGGCGGCGCAGCAGCGGGTGCAGCGCGTCGACCGTTCTCGGCAGGTCCCGTTCCACGAGCTGCCGCTGCAGGGCCAGGGTCGCCGTGGCCACGACGACGCGCTCTCCCTGCGCGAGGGCGGGCACCAGGTAGCCGAGCGACTTACCGGTGCCGGTGCCCGCCTGGACCAGCAGATGAGAGCCGTCGTCGATCGCCTCCGCGACGGCTTCGGCCATGGTCACCTGGCCGGGGCGCTCCATCCCGCCGACGGCGGTGACGGCGGCGTGCAGGAGTTCGTGCAGTGAGGGCTTCGTCATAGCGCGACCACCCTACGGGGCGGCACTGACAAACGGGTGATCAAGGCGGAGAGGACGGGCGTGATCACGGCGAAGGACCCGGGGGTGGGAGCGGGGGCGGGGGCGGCGGAGAAGACGGGGGTGGGACAGGGGGTGGGACAGGGAGTGGGGAGCGGGATCAAGAGCGGTTCTCTTCGATGGAGGAAGGAGACGCGGGCTTGGGTCGGCGCACCTGAAAATCTCGTCCGGCCGGATCGGGAACCGGACCGGGCCGGGCGGTGTACCAGGAATGACGGCGTCACAGCAGGTGCACATCGGATCTACATGAGGCACATCAGTACCTGAGCCACATCAGTACGTGATCTACATCAGATCGCGCAGCAGCCGGTCCCGGATCATGAGGGCGGCCCGCTTGTCGGGCAGGTCGACCTCCGCCGAGAACCGGAAACCAGCGCTGAGGAAAGCGGAGACGGAGGGGAAGTTACGAAGGTCGGGTTCCGCGACGACGCGGGCACAGGAAGGACGTTTGTCCAGGACGAGATCGGCGACGGCGCGCAGCAGGGCGGAGCCGAGACCTCTCCCCCGGTCGGCCACCGGACCGATGAGGAGGTGGATGCCGGTGTCATGGGGGCGGGCCGGGTAGTGGCGGGCGATGGGGTCGAGGTCCGCCCGGTAGATCTCCCAGTAGCTCGTCGGGGTGCCGTCCAGCATGCCCAGGCAGGGCACGCTGCGGCCGTCGCCGTCGAGCTGGGCCCGGAGGTGGTTCGCGGTCACCTCCTCGGATCCGGCGAGGTTCCAGGAGGAGGCCACGGCGGAGTCGTTCATCCAGCGGGTGATCAGCGGGAGGTCTCGTTCGAGGCGGACGGGTAGGAGGCGCAGCGTGCCGACGGGAGTGACCGCGGGCCCCCAGCCAGGGAGGTGATCCAGCAGTTCCCCCTCTTTCGTGAGTGCCTCCCGGCTCGGATCGGCACCCTCGCCGCCGGTGTCGGCGTCCTCGGCGAGGAACGCGGCCAGGTCGTCGGGCAGGCGCAGTTCGAGCGTGTCCTCGGTGCTGTCGGCCTGGGTGGTGCCGGCCTGGGTGGTGCCCGTGTCGGTGCCGGAAGTGGTGCTCGCATCGGTGGGAGGCACGCGACGCTCCTCTCAGGGGATGGGGTGGGTCATGTTCCTCGGGACGTGAAGTGAGTAGTCGGTGATCGGGGCGATCGGGTCAGGTGTGGAGGGGGTTGGCGATGGTGACGTAGACGGACTGGGTGTCGACGGGGCCCACGAGTTCGTCGAGGCCGTTCAGCCGGGTCAGCAGATTGGCCTTGCAGCGCAGGACGGGTGAGTCGAGCAGCAGGGCCGGGAGGGGGGTGGCCAAGCGGGCGGGGCCGGTGGCGACACCGGTGAGGAAGCGGCGGAAGGCGGCGAGCAGCAGCCGTTCGTCGGCGAGGCCCTGCGAGCCGAACGCGCCGATGAGGCCGAGCACGTTGTTGATGCCGAGGTAGTACGCGAACCGTTCGTCGGTGACCTCGTCGGGGACGAACGTGTCGCTGTGCTCGCCGATACCGGGCAGCCGGGCGTCGAGGTCCGCACGACGGGACTCGCGGAAGTAGTAGCCCTGGTTGTCGCGGTACCGCCCGCCCTTGGGCCAGCCGTCGGGGTCGAGCAGGAGGACCGTGTTCTGCTGGTGGGCTTCGAGGGCGATCCCGGCCTCGCTGTCCAGCCACAGGATGGGCCGCACGACCTGCTCCAGATAGCGCAGGAACCACTCGGCGGCGACGGCGCCTGTGGGGCGACCGGTGCGGCCGGCGAGCCGGGCGACGACCTCGGCGAGCCGGGACCGCATGGCGGGAGCCTCCTGGAGACGGTCGCCTTGGGTGGGTGGCTGCGGGGCGGGGAGAGGGTGCGGCGCTCGGCTGGGCACGGACGCCCGCTGCCCGGGAATGTGGCTCGCCCGGTGCTCGCCGTCTTCGTGCGGGCCGTCCTCCGACACCCCGTCCATTGACCGCCCCGTCGTGTACGGCCACCCGTCCGCATATGGCCTCGGTGACACGAGCCCCGCCACACAGCAGGCGTCGTCCGCCGGGCCGAAGGGGTTGTGCCGGATCACGACGTCGAGGCCGGGCACGGGGTCGCCGTCCGGCGCGGTCACCGCCAGCCAGGCGGGGTCGCGGACGATGTCGAACCCGGGGTGGGCGGCCTGCCAGTGCTTGGCCAGGCCGGTGCGCAGCAGGCGGTGTACCTCGACGCCTCGGTGGAGCTCCTTGCGGAGGTTCTCGCGGCGGGAGTTGGTGATCCGCAGGCCCAGAGACAGCTTCAGCATCGCGGGGGCAGCGGTGCGGTAGACGGTACGGACGGAGGAGGTGGGGTGCCAAGGGGAGCCGTGGGGGCCGAGGTCCAGCAGCAGCCCGGCGTCCAGCAGGGCGGCGACGGCCGGGTGGTGTCGGACCTCGCGCAGTTGCCAGGGATGGAGGGGCAGGGCGGCGTAGCCGTCGGGCAGGGGCAGACCGGCGCCGGCCAGCCGTGCGGTCAGCTGCGCGGCGGGAACGACCCGGCCGCGCTCCGTCCACGCCGAGTCGGCCGACAGGACGGACGGTGCGACGGCCAGCCAGTGCAAGGGAAAGGAGCCACGACACTCGGGCGAGTACCGCTGTGCTTCCGCCTCGGACAGCCCTTCCCGGCTCTTGGGGGTGGGGTGCAGCGGATGACCGAGCACGAGGGCCTGCTCGGCGGCGAGGAACGGATCCGCCACGTCGTCCGGCCGCGCCCGCCGCTCGGCGATGAAACCGGCGACCCGTCGAGCGGAGTCAGCGACCCTGCCGACGAGGTCGAGCGGGTCGAGTGATGCGGGTGGGGGGTCTTGGACGAGCGGGTTCGGGGCCGTGCCCTCGCCCGCCGTGGCTTCTCTGGACAGCAGGGCCGCCACCGTCGCCGCGTCGGCGGGCGGCGCCGTCTCGGGAGCGCCGGCGAGGCGGGGGAGGCCGAAGCGGTGCCATCCGGTCGGGGACCAGTGGTGGATCGGGACGAGGAGGGCCGTACCGGTGGCGGTGAGGGGGATGCGGAGAGTGGCGTCGTCGGGGCGGGTGAGGTCGTGCTCGCGTACCCAGCAACGCAGCAGGTTCTCCACGGCCGCGACCTGCGCCGCGATGTGCGGGTCGGGATGGTCCAGCAGGTCGGCGGCCGGGAGGGGAGGGCGCCCGGAGTTCGGGGGGCCGGGATGTGCGTCCTCCGGCATGGCATCGGGCGCCGCTGGGGCGATGGACGCTCGGGGGGAGTGGGTGTCGTCCTGGGACGCGTCGGTGCGGCCTTCGGAGGCGGGGGTCGCGGTCAAGGGGATTCCTGGATGTGGTGGTCCGGGCGGGGTGGTCGTGTGGTGGGAGGGAGGTACGGGCTGATGGGGAGGAAGCGCGTGGCGGGGACGAGGTCGGTGCGGGACGTCGTCGTTGTCCGAGCGGGCCGACTGCTGAGGGGGGCGCTGCTGGGGGAGGCGTTGGTGCGGTGGCGCGGGGGTGACCGCTGCGGCTGGATCCTGGAGGCGTTCGGACGGAGGCCCGGGGCGCCCGGACGGATCCCGGGGGCGTCCGGCTGGGTCCTCGGGCCGCCCGGACGGAGCCTCGGGCCGCCTGGCCAGTCAACCGCCGGGGACGTGCCCCAGGCGCCCGCCCTCTTCGGGCGGCGTGGCTCCCGGTCCCCGCGCTGCGGCGGCGGCCACGGAGGTGATCGCGTCCGTGAGGCGGTCGAGTACGGCGTCGGCCTGCTCGTCGGTGATCGTCAGCGGAGGGAGGAGGCGTACGACGCCGGCGTGGCGGCCGCCCAGTTCGACGATCAGGCCGCGGCGGAGGCACTCGCGCTGGACGGCGGTGGCGAGGGACGGGGCGGGAGGATGCGGGCCGGTGGCGCCGGAGGGCGGGGCCGCGGCGGGGTTGACCATCTCGATGCCGATCATCAGCCCTCGCCCTCGTACGTCACCGACACAGGGGAACTCCCCGGTGAGCCGGTGGAGGTGGGCGAGCATCCGGGCGCCCAGGGTCTCGGCGCGCTCGGCGAGGAGGTTCTCCCGGACGTAGGCGAGCGTGGCGGTACCGGCGGCCATGGCGAGCTGGTTGCCGCGGAAGGTGCCGGCGTGGGCGCCGGGCTGCCACACGTCGAGGTCGTCGCGGTAGACCACGACGGCCAAGGGGAGGCTGCCGCCGATGGCCTTGGAGAGGACCATGACATCCGGGACGACCCCGCTGTGTTCGACCGCCCAGAAGCGGCCCGTGCGCCCCACGCCCGTCTGGACCTCGTCGGCGATCAGCGGGATGGAACGTGCCTGTGTGATCGTGCGCATCCGGCGGAGCCAGCCGTCCGGCGCGGGGATGACACCGCCCTCGCCCTGGACGGGTTCGAGGATCATCCCGGCGGGCAGCGGGACACCGGACTTGGTGTCGTCGAGGACGGACTCGATCCAGCGGGCGGCGAGTTCGGCACCGCGTTCGCCGCCGACACCGAACGGGCAGCGGTAGTCCTGGGGATAGGGCAGGCGGGCGACCCGTACGTCGCCGGCGCCCCCGGACGCTTCGAGCGCCCCGGCGGTCATGCCGTGGTAGGCGCCGGTGAAGGCGAGCATCCCGGTGCGGCCGGTCGCCGCCCGCACCAGCTTGAGGGCGGCCTCCACGGCATCCGTGCCCGCGGGCCCGCAGAACTGCACCCGGGCGCGGTCGGCGAGACCGGGAGGCAGGGTGCGGAACAGCTCGGTGGTGAAGGCGTCCTTGACGGGCGTGGCCAGATCGAGGATGTGCAGCGGGGCTCCCGAGTCGAGCACCTTGCGGATCGCCTCGAGGACGACCGGGTGATTGTGCCCGAGGGCGAGGGTGCCGGCGCCGGACAGGCAGTCGAGATAACGGCGGCCGTCCGCGCCCTCGATGGTCAGCCCCCGTGCCCGCACCGGCACGATCGGCAGAGCACGCGCGTAGGTGCGCGCCGCCGACTCGCGCGCCGCCTGCCGCCGCAGGATCCCCTCGTGCGCCGAGCGCGCCCCCTCGTACTCCCGCCGTGCGGGCGCCCGTTCGTCCTCGTGTCCCGCACGCGCCCGCCCCGGCTCGCTCTCGACAGGTGCCACCGCAGACTCGGTCACCGCCACGACTACACTTCCTCCCGCTGCTCAGAGGCGAGTTGGCAGGGGTCACCGAGCACCGGCGGGTCCCCGCCCGTACCAACGACGCGGCACGCACTCGGAAGCGGGTGAGGCGAAGATCCTTGCCGTGACGGAACCGTTGCCGTTCCATCGGATGTCCCTCACAGGCACCGCATAGTGTGTGGTGCCGTTCCGGAGGGACGCCCGGCTCGGCGGATCCGCACCAAGCCGCGCGTACGGCGACCACGTCCGAAGAAACAGACGTGCGGAGCCGAGCACGAGTCGTGTCGGAGCCGTACGAGGAGGCGGCGGGCGTGCGGCAAAGCCGTGCGCGCACCGCTTCGGCAGCACAGAGTTCTTCGACGCCCCAGGGGAGTTCAGACCATGCGACCCATACGCCCGCTCTTCGCCGCTCGTCGTGGAAGGAGCGCGCGCCGCAGAACCTCCCCCGTCCTGGCAGCGGTCGGTCTCGTCACGGCCCTGTCGTTGACCGCGACCGCCTGCGGCTCGGGGGAGACCACGGCGAACGCGGAGGCATCGGCGTCCGCCCAGGACAGCGGCGGCGACGGCAAGATCCGGATCCCGGACAACATCAAGGAAAAGCTCAAGGAACACGGGATCGACCTCGACAAGTGGCGGGGCGGGGCCTGGAAGAACTGGGACAAGGACGACTGGCTGCGCGAGGCCGAGGACTACGTCAACCCGATCATCAAGGACCTGTGGAACCCGGACCGGATGCGGGACGCCGAGGAACCGGAGAAGGAGGTCGACGAGAACGACCTCACCGGCGACCAGGGCGTCACCGACCCGACCCCGCAGGCCGTGCAGGCGGAGGCGGTGTCGACGAAGTACCACGCGAACGTGCCCGAGGCGGGCAAGGTCTTCTTCGACGCACCCGAGGGCACGATGGTCTGCTCGGCGACGGTAGTGCAGGACCCGGCCAATCCGGGCAAGTCCAACCTCGTCTGGACGGCCGGTCACTGTGTGCACGCCGGCAGGTCGGGCGGCTGGTACCGCAACATCGCCTTCGTCCCCTCCTACAACGACAGCGGTCTGCCGGCTTCGCAACTGTCCACGGCCACCAAGGAGGAGGTCGCCCCGTACGGGGTCTGGTGGGGTGACTGGGCACAGACCTCGGACCAGTGGATCGAGCAGGGCGGCCAGAAGGGCGGCGACGGAGCGCCGTACGACTTCGCGGTCATCCATGTGACGCCGGAGGCGGGCAGCGGCGGCAAGTCCCTGGAGGAGATGGTCGGGTCGGCGCTGCCGGTGGACTTCGACGCGCCCGCCGTGCCGGACGTCGACAGCATCACCGCGACGGGTTACCCGGCCGGCGCCCCGTACGACGGCGAGACGATGTACCAGTGCACGGACGCGCCGGGGCGGCTCTCGCTGGTGAAGTCCGACCCGACGATGTACCGCATCGGCTGCACCATGACCGGCGGTTCGTCGGGCGGCGGCTGGGTGGCGACCGGCTCGGACGGCAAACCGGCGCTGGTGTCCAACACCTCCATCGGCCCGGTGAGCGCGGGCTGGCTGGCCGGGCCGCGGCTGGGCGAGGAGGCGCAGGGCGTCTACGAGGCGGTGAGCGAGAAGTTCGCCCAGCGGTGATGTCCGGCACGCGGTGACGACCGCGCGACGACGGTTCGGCGGCTGTCGGAAGGCGGCCGCCGAAGTGTTGTCCGGGAGGAGCCGACGGGTTGTCCGGGAGGAGCCGACGGGTTGTGCGGGAGGAGCCGACGTATGGGGCCGGAGGAGGCGCGCGGAAATGTTCGCCGCGCGCTCTGCGTGTGTCCCCCAGCGCCCCCGCATAGTGGGCGTGACACAAGGAGCAGTTCCGACGGGGGTCGAGAACCATGCGCTTCTCATTTCGGCGGCATCCCCTCCTCGCCGCCACCGGACTGGTCGTGGTCCTCACTCTGACGGCGACCGCCTGCGGCTCGGCCGGCGGGGGCACGAGCGACAGGCCCAGCGCCGCCGCCTCCCGCACCGCCGACAGAGACGGTGACGGTATCCCCGACGTCATCGCCGACAGACTCCGGGAGCACGGCGTCGACGTCGACGACTGGAAGGACGGCGGCTGGGAGGACTGGGACGAGGAGCAGTGGCTCGGTGAGGCCGAGGAGTTCTTCAACCCGGTGATCGACGGCCTGTGGGACGCGGAGCGGATGCGCGAGGCCGACGACCCCGCGAAGACGGTCTCCCCGCAGGACGCCTCCCTCGACCAGGGCATCAGCGACCCGCCCCCGGCACCGGTCGAGGCCACGGCCGAGAAGACGCCGTACCACGTGAACGCCGGTCCCGTCGGCAAGATCTTCTTCGACTCGCCCGAAGGCTCGATGGTCTGCTCGGGCACGGTCGTCTCGGACGAGAACCGTCCGGGGAGGTCCAACCTGGTGTGGACCGCCGGCCACTGTGTGCACGCGGGCAGCGGCGGCGGCTGGTACCGGAACATCGTCTTCGTGCCGGCCTACAACGACCTCGGCAGGTCCGAGGATGAGCTGGCCGCGGGCGCCCCGGCGGAGGAGGTCGCGCCGTTCGGCCAGTGGTGGGCGGACTGGGCCGCCACCTCGGACGAGTGGATCGCGGGCGGCTCCCAGGAGGGCGGCGCCGGCGCGGCGTACGACTACGCGGTGCTGCATGTGAAGCCCGAGTCGGGCTCCGCGTCGCTGGAGGAGACCGTCGGTTCGGCCCTGGACGTGGATTTCTCGGCGCCCCCTGTGTCCGGGATCGACACGCTCGGCGCCTGGGGCTACCCGGCGGCACCGCCGTACAACGGTCTGACGATGTTCCGTTGCATCGACAGGCCCGGGCGGCTCTCCCTCGATCCGTCGCTGCCGACGATGTACCGCATCGGCTGCACGATGACGGGCGGTTCGTCGGGCGGCGGATGGTTCCGGATGGTCGACGGGGCGCCTCGGCTCGTCTCCAACACGTCGATCGGCCCGACCGACAACACCTGGCTCGCCGGGCCCCAGCTGGGCAAGGGCGCCAAGGCGCTGTACGACGACCTGAGTCTGTCGTACGGCGATCGGTGAGTGGTGTCCGGGGGCCCGGGCGGACCCGTCGTCGAAGACCGGCCATGGGCGAAGGCCCGCCCCTCGGGAGAGGGGCGGGCCTTCCTCGCGTGAGGCGTCAGACCGTCGGCGCCGGTACGTACGGTGCCAGGTCCGCCGCCAGCTCCTCGTGTACCCGGGCCTTGAGCAGGGTGCCCTCCGGGGTGTGCTCCTCGGAGATCACCTCGCCCTCGGTGTGGGCACGGGCGACGAGCTTGCCGTGGGTGTACGGCACGAGCGCCTCGATCTCGACCGACGGGCGCGGCAGTTCGCTGTCGATGAGCGCCAGCAGCTCCGCGATGCCCTCACCGGTGCGGGCCGAGACCGCGATGGAGCGCTTCTCGATCCGCAGCAGCCGCTGGAGCGTCAGCGGGTCGGCCGCGTCCGCCTTGTTGATCACCACGATCTCGGGGACGTTCGTCGCGCCCACGTCACGGATGACCTCGCGCACGGCGGCCAGCTGCTCCTCCGGCGCCGGGTGCGAGCCGTCGACCACGTGGAGGATCAGGTCGGAGTCGCCGACCTCCTCCATCGTGGAGCGGAACGCCTCGACGAGGTGGTGCGGCAGGTGCCGTACGAAGCCGACGGTGTCCGCCAGCGTGTACAGCCGCCCGCTCGGGGTCTCGGCCCGGCGCACGGTCGGGTCGAGGGTGGCGAAGAGGGCGTTCTCGACCAGGACGCCCGCGCCGGTGAGGCGGTTGAGCAGGGACGACTTGCCGGCGTTGGTGTAGCCGGCGATGGCGACCGAGGGGACCTTGTTGCGTCGGCGCTCCTGGCGCTTGATCTCGCGGCCGGTCTTCATCTCCGCGATCTCCCGGCGCATCTTCGCCATCTTCTCGCGGATCCGTCGCCGGTCCGTCTCGATCTTGGTCTCACCCGGACCACGGGTGGCGAGGCCGCCGCCCTTGCCGCCGCCCATCTGCCGGGACAGCGACTGACCCCAGCCGCGCAGTCGCGGCAGCATGTACTGCATCTGCGCGAGCGCGACCTGGGCCTTGCCCTCTCGGGACTTGGCGTGCTGGGCGAAGATGTCGAGGATCAGGGCCGTGCGGTCGATGACCTTGACCTTGACGACGTCTTCGAGGTGGATGAGCTGACCCGGGCTGAGCTCACCGTCGCAGATGACGGTGTCGGCGCCCGATTCGAGGACGATGTCCCGCAGCTCGTCTGCCTTGCCGGAGCCGATGTAGGTGGCCGCGTCCGGCTTGTCGCGGCGCTGGATCACGCCGTCGAGCACGAGCGCGCCCGCCGTCTCCGCGAGGGCGGCCAGCTCGGCCAGGGAGTTCTCCGCGTCCTGCGCGGTCCCCGTGGTCCAGACACCGACGAGTACGACGCGCTCCAGTCGGAGCTGGCGGTACTCGACCTCGGTGACGTCCTCGAGCTCGGTGGAGAGGCCCGCGACACGGCGCAGGGCCGCGCGCTCGGAGCGGTCGAACTGGTCGCCGTCCCGCTCGCCGTCGATCTCGAAGCTCCAGGCGACGTCCTCTTCCATCAGGGCATCGGCCCGAAGACCTTCGGGGTTGTTCTGCGCGAAGGCGCGCTGTGCGGCCTGGGAAGGGGATGAAGAGGAGGTCATTGGATCCTTACGTCGATGGGGGTACCGATGGGTGACGGACCACGATCCGTCATGGGTGACAACGCCCGGGGCTGCCGGGAGATTCCCGGTCGCGGCCCCGGACCGACCCTGAGACAGCCCCTAGGGGCCGGTCCCGGCCGACCGCAGTGGGCCGTGCCGCCGACTCGAAGATGGTCGCACGGCACGCCTCGTCTCGTCACGCGGGTTATTTTCCCGTGTTCCGCTGCGCCGAAGCCTCCGCCGGGGCCGTCCTCCACTCCGGGTGCCCCGGCATCGGCGGCGTCCGCTCCTCGTGGAGCCAGCCCTGGAAGAAGGCGTCGAGGTCGCGCCCGGCGATCCGGGACGCGAGCCGCTGGAAGTCGGCGGTGGACGCGACGCCGTCGCGGTGGACGGCGACCCAGGCCCGCTGGAGCCGTGCGAAGGCGGGGCGCCCGATCTCCTCGCGCAGGGCGTACAGGACGAGCGCGGCCCCGTCGTACACGTTCGGCCGGAAGATACCGATCTTGTGGCCGGCCTTGGGCACCCTGGGTGCCGCAGGCGGCCCTCCGGCGGCCCGCCAGCGGTCGGAGGCGCTGTAGGCGGCCTTCATCCGGGCCTCCATGGGCCTGCCCGCCGTCTCCTCGGCGTAGAGGGCCTCGTACCAGGTGGCGTGCCCCTCGTTCAGCCACAGGTCGGACCAGGTGCGGGGGCTGACGCTGTTGCCGAACCACTGGTGGGCCAGCTCGTGCACCATGATCGACTCGACGTACCACTTCGGGTACTCGGCGCGTGTGAACAGCTCCCTCTCGAAGAGGGAGAGGGTCTGTGTCTCCAGCTCGAACCCGGTCTGCGCCTCGGCGATGAGCACCCCGTACGTCTCGAAGGGGTACCGGCCGACCTTGCGCTCCATCCACGCGATCTGCGCCGGGGTCTTCGCCAGCCACGGTTCGAGCCGCTCGCGGTCCTTGGCGGGGACCACGTCGCGGACGGGCAGACCGTCCGGCCCGGAGCGGCGCACGACGGCGGAGCGGCCGATGGACACCTGGGCCAGTTCGGTGGCCATGGGGTGGGCGGTGCGGTAGGTCCAGGTGGTGGTGCCGGGGCCGCGCCGCGTTCCGGCGTCCAGACCGTTGGAGACGGCCGTGTAGCCGTCGGGCACGGTGACGCGGACGGTGAACATGGCCTTGTCGGACGGGTGGTCGTTGCAGGGGAACACCACGTGGGCCGCGTCGGCCTGGTTGGCCATGGCGAGGCCGTCGGCGGTCCGCACCCAGCCGCCCTCCTCGTCCCCGGTGTAGACGGGGTCACTGGTGTGCCGCACGGTGATGCGGGTCCGGCTGCCCGCGGGGAGCGGCTCCCCGGGGGTGATCACCAGGTCCTCGCCGGCGGTGGTGAAGGCGGCGGGTGTCCCGTCGACCTCGACGGAGCTCACCTTCCCGTGGGTGAAGTCGAGGTTCACCGAGTCCAGCGGCGAGGTCGTCAGGGCGTCGATCGTGGTGACGGCCGTCAGGGGCCTGCGGTTGTCGCCGGGGTAGGTGAAGGCGAGGTCGTACGACCGCACGTCGTAACCGGGGTTGCCGAGGTGCGGGAAGAGGCGGTCGCCGACGCCGAGGGGACGGGCGGGCGAGGGCGCGCTCGCGGCGATCAGGCAGACGGAGACGGCGGAGGTGAGCAGCGCCGCCTTGGTGCGGCGGGCCCTGGGGCGTGGGGTGAGCGGCATGGACCACCGCTACCAGCGCGCCCGGGCTCCACGCCGCCGACTCGCAGCCGTCCCACCCGAACGAGCGGCCCCGCGGTCGGCTGAGCCGCCCGGCCCGCGGGTGGCTACTGGGCGGCCGCCTGGTGCTGGGGCCGGGCCACGTCGTACACGCCCGCCACGTTCCGCATGGCCCGCATCAGGTTCGGGAGCAGGGCCGCGTCCGGGAGCTGCACCGTGTACGTGTGCCGGACGCGCTGCTGGGTCGGGGGTTCGACGGTGGCGGAGACGATGGCGACGCCCTCCAGCGCGATGGCCTCGGTGAGGTCGGCGAGGAGGTGCGGCCGCTGGAACGACTCGGCGACGAGGGTGACCCGGAACTCGGTGGTGTCCCCCCAGTGCACGGCGATCTCCCCGCGGCCCAGGCCCTTCATACGGGTCACGGCGGCGCACTCGACGCGGTGCACGGTCACCACTCCCCCGCGCACGGCGAAGCCGGTGACCTCGTCGGGCGGTACGGGGGTGCAGCAGCCGGCGAGGCGGACGTTCGCGTCGGGCTGGTCGGCGACGACCACGGCGTTCGCGGTGTCCGAGGGCACGGCGGGCTCGTCATGGGCGGGGCGGGGGGCGGGCGCCTCGTCCTGGCGTTCGTCGAGCGCGTCCGGTCCGTCGTCGGCGGTCGACGGGTGGGTGGCGAGCCAGCGCTGGATGGCGATGCGGGCGGCGGGGGTGTGGGCGTGCTCCAGCCACTCCCTGGAGGGTTCGGAGGCGGGGTCCTGGCCCATGAGGAGCTGGACGGTGTCGCCGTCCTTCAGGACCGTGCTCAGCGTCGCCAGACGGCCGTTGACGCGGGCGCCGATACAGGCGTGCGCGTCCTCGCCGTACTGCGCGTACGCGGCGTCCACGCAACTGGCGCCCTCGGGGAGGCCCAGGGTGCCCCCGTCGGGCCGGAACACGGTGATCTCGCGGTCCTGGGCGAGGTCCTCGCGCAGGGTGGACCAGAACATGTCGGCGTCGGGCGCGGCCCGCTGCCAGTCGAGGAGGCGGGAGAGCCAGCCGGGGCGGGTGGGGTCGACGCGCTCACCCTCGCCCTCGGAGCGCTCACCCTCGCCGGTGGCGCGCTCGCCGTCGGTCTGGTCCTCGACGGGGGCGGCGTAGGGGTTGCCGAGCGCGACGACGCCCGCCTCGGCGACCTTGTGCATCTGGTGCGTGCGGATGAGGACTTCGGCGACCTGTCCGTCGCCGCGGGCGACGGCCGTGTGCAGCGACTGGTACAGGTTGAACTTCGGTACGGCGATGAAGTCCTTGAACTCCGAGACCACCGGGGTGAGACAGGTGTGCAGTTCGCCGAGGACGGCGTAGCAGTCGGCGTCCTCGTTGACGAGGACGAGGAGCCGTCCGAAGTCGGTGCCGCGCAGCTGGCCCCGTTTGCGCGAGACCCGATGCAGGGAGACGAAGTGGCGCGGCCGGATGAGGACTTCGGCCTGGATGCCGGCCTCGCGCAGGACCGCGCGCACCTCTTCGGCGATCTCGGCGAGTGGGTCGCTCTCCCGGGCGGCGTTGTCCGCGATCAGCTCTCGGGTCTGGGCGTACTCCTCGGGGTGGAGGATCGCGAAGACGAGGTCCTCCAGCTCGGTCTTGAGTGCCTGGACGCCGAGGCGTTCGGCGAGCGGGATCAGGACGTCCCGGGTGACCTTGGCGATGCGTTCCTGCTTCTCGGGGCGCATCACGCCGAGGGTGCGCATGTTGTGCAGCCGGTCGGCGAGTTTGATCGACATCACGCGGACGTCGTTGCCGGTGGCGACCAGCATCTTGCGGAAGGTCTCGGGTTCGGCGGCGGCGCCGTAGTCGACCTTCTCCAACTTGGTGACGCCGTCGACGAGGTAGCGCACCTCCTCGCCGAACTGCTCGCGCACCTGATCGAGCGTCACGTCCGTGTCCTCCACGGTGTCGTGGAGCAGAGAGGCCGTCAGGGTCGTCGTCTCCGCGCCGAGTTCGGCGAGGATCAGCGTCACGGCGAGCGGGTGGGTGATGTACGGCTCGCCGCTCTTGCGCATCTGGCCGCGGTGCGAGGACTCGGCGAGGACGTACGCCCGGCGCAGCGGTTCCAGGTCGGCGTCGGGGTGGTGGGCGCGGTGGGCCTCGGCGACGTGGCTGATCGCGTCGGGCATCCGGTCACGGGTGGCCGGCCCCAGCAGTGCGGCACGGCCCAGACGGCGCAGGTCGATGCGGGGCCGGCCCTTCCTGCGGTGCGCTGTGGGCGGCGCAGGGGCGGGCGATACGGCGGGGTTCGTGGCCTCCGCGCTCATGGGCACCTCCGGCTGCGTGGACCGGCGGACGGGTGCCCCATGGCGTGCGGCGGCTCAGGGATCGTGTCGTTCCCCCGTCCGTGCCGGTGCTTGATGCTACCGAGCCCACCACGCCCACCTGACCGCCTCTCGCCGAGCGTGAAACGGATCACCCATTCGAGCGACGGTTCAGGGGTTTACGGTTTCGAGCCACTCGACCCCGGCCCTGCCTGGGATTCGCACCTCTGAGCAGCCCTTCAACTCGTACACCTGTGGCATGCGGGAGCCGTGCACCACTGTGTCGAGCCTCACACGGCTCAACGCACGGCGGATTCGAGCCAGTTGGCGTCGAGTTCTCCTTCGGCGACGATCACCGCGGGGCCGGTCATCTCGACCTCGCCGTCGGGCCGTTCGGTGATGACGAGGGTTCCGCCGGGCACGTCGACGGTGTACGTGACCGGGGTGCCCGTCACCGCGGGGTCGGTGCCGTCCCGGCGTGCGGTGGCCACGGCGACGGCGCACGCGCCCGTGCCGCACGACCGGGTCTCCCCGGAGCCGCGCTCGTGGACGCGCATCGCCACGTGGCGCGGGCCCCGGTCGACGACGAACTCCACGTTGACCCCGTCCGGGTAGGCGGCGGCCGGGCTGAACGGCGGCGGGGTGTACAGGTCGCCGGCCTGGGCGAGGTCGTCGACGAAGGCCACCGCGTGCGGGTTGCCCATGTTGACGTTGCGCGCGGGCCAGCTGTGCTCGCCGACGCTCACCGTGACGTCCCCTTCGGGCAGGCGCGCCCTGCCCATGCCGACGGTGACGTCACCGTCCTTGGCGATGTGGACGTTCTTCACGCCCCCGCGCGTGGCGACGGCGAGGTCGCCCTCGGTGACATGACCGGCGTGCTGGAGGTAGCGCGCGAAGACCCGGACGCCGTTCCCGCACATCTCGGCGACCGAGCCGTCGCCGTTGCGGTAGTCCATGAACCACTCGGCCTCGGCCGCCATCCCCCGGGCCTCGGGGTGCGCGGCCGACCGTACGACGTGCAGCACGCCGTCGCCCCCGATGCCCGCGCGCCGGTCGCACAGGGCGGCGACGGCGGCGGGGGTGAGGTCGATGAGGTTCTCGGGGTCAGGGACGATCACGAAGTCGTTCTCGGTCCCGTGACCCTTGAGGAAGGCGATCCGCGTGCTCATTCCTCGATCGTACGGGGTGGAGGGGCCGTCCCCCCCGGGCACGGGTTCAGGGGGGTGCCCGTGCGCGGACGCGCCTAGCGCAACCGGGCCACGCGCCACACGGCCAGGACGACCACGGCGGCGAGCACCAGGGCGTACCCGAGGACGACCCGCCAGTCCGGGCGGCGTCCGGAGCCCCGCGCGGGCAGACCGGGCCACGTGTAACCCACACGGCGTGCGGCCATCATGCCCCAGCCGCCCGCCATGGAGCAGATCAGCAGACCGAGCATGGCGACCACGGCACCGCCGTCGCCGAACTCGAAGGCGAGCGGGAAGGCGAACATCAGGGAGCCGACCGCGCCGAGGCCCACGATGGGCGCGAGCTGCCACAGACGCAGCCGGCGCTGGGGGCGGAGTTCGACCTCGACCTCCGGAGCGGACATCTCGTCCGGTTCCGGTCCGTCGTCGGTCACGCCGTCCGGAGTCTGGTCGTCCGGCCCGTCGGGGCTCAGCGGACCGCCATCGAGGTCCAGTGCGTACCCCTCGGTAACCAGCTGGTCCGCGTCTTCCGCGGTGCCGTGCTCCGCGCCTTGCGCGGTGTCGCGAGGGCCGGCCTCCATCGCCACGCGCCCTCCCAACTCGGACTCCACTTGGTCGATCGAAGCTCGATGATGGCACGCCCCCGGAGGCCGGGATGACCGCCGGGGCGACCCGATGCCATGACGTGATCAGGCTGTAACCGGTCGTTCGATCAACGCCAGTGCGAGCTGCGGGAGTTCCGTGAGGTCCGCGGCACCCCCCTTGAGCCAATGCACCCGGGGGTCGCGTCTGAACCATGAATCCTGACGGCGCGCGAAGCGCTTGGTGGCACGGACGGTCTCGGCGCGCGCCTCGTCCATGGTGCACTGCCCGGCGAGTGCCGTGAGGACCTGCTGATAGCCGAGCGCCCGCGAGGCCGTACGCCCCTCGCGCAACCCCTGCGCCTCCAGTGCGCGCACTTCCTCGACGAGTCCGGCGTCCCACATCCGGTCGACGCGGGCGGCGATGCGCTCGTCCAGCTCGGGGCGGGCCACGTCGACACCGATCTGCACGGTGTCGTAGACCGAGTCGTGGCCCGGCAGGTTGGCGGTGAAGGGCTTGCCGGTGATCTCGATCACCTCGAGGGCCCGGACGATGCGGCGGCCGTTGCTGGGCAGGATGGCGTGGGCCGCCTCGGGGTCGGCGGCGGCGAGCCGGGCGTGCAGGGCGCCGGAGCCGCGCAGGGTGAGTTCCTCCTCCAGACGGGCCCGGACCTCGGGATCCGTACCGGGGAACTCCAGGTTGTCCACGGCCCCCCGGACGTACAGACCGGAGCCGCCCACCAGGACGGGCCAGCGCCCCTCGGCGAGGAGCGCGTCGATCCGGGCCCTGGCGAGCCGCTGGTACTCGGCGACGCTGGCGGTGACCGTGACGTCCCAGATGTCCAGGAGGTGGTGCGGGACTCCGTCGCGCTCTTCGGGGGTCAGCTTGGCGGTGCCGATGTCCATCCCCCGGTAGAGCTGCATGGAATCGGCGTTGACGACCTCGCCGCCGAGGCGTTGGGCCAGAAATACGCCCAGATCGGACTTGCCCGCCGCGGTCGGGCCGACGACGGCGATGACCCGCGGGGCGGGAACTGCGCTACTCACCGCCCCAGTCTCGCAAACCTCGGGGCCTCATCTCGAACGAGCTACGTGACGCGACGCGGGCGGGGTCGTTGCGTGTTGCGTGTTCTGATGCGCCGGCTTCGAGTGCCGGCGACCCGGTCGACGCAATCGGACGCTCCGGGAAGGCGCGGGAATTAGCCCGCATGAGTAGCATTGAGGTTGATATGGGCGTTTTTTCGTTGTTCCGTCGCAAGGCGAAGGGCTCGGAGGAGGCCGCCGAGACGACCCCCGCGGCGACCGCCGAGGCCGGGACGGAAGAGTCGGACGAGGCGAAGGGATCTGCTGAGGCCGCCCAGCCGGAAGCCGGCACCGAGGACGAGGCGAAGGACGCCGTGGCGGAGGTGGTCGACGCGGCGGACGACGTCGAGATCCCCCAGCAGCAGACCGCCGAGAAGGCCGCCGACAACGAGGCCAGTGAGGGCGCCCGCAAGTGAGGTCCGCGCGGGAAGGTGAACCATGCATCTTCTGCACAGTATGAAAACCAGACTCTCCCCGGCCAAGGAGAAGGTCTCGCACCTCGCACAGAAGCACGAGGGCAAGATCCATCACGGTCTCGACAAGGCCGCCCACGCGGTCGACAGGAAGACCAAGGGCAAGTACAGCGAAAAGATCCACTCAGGCACCGGCAAGGCGAAGCACGCCATGGACCGGCTCGCGCACAAGGAAGACCACGGCGGCACCCCTCCTCCACCTCCGGCCGGCGGGGTCACCCCGCCTCCGGCCGGTGGGGCGGCACCACCACCGCCTCCGACTTCCTGACCACCTTCACATCGACGGACGGCCGCGGAGCACCTCGCTCCCGGCCGTCCGCCGTGTCACGACCAGGTCGCCACGAGGTAGCCCACGCCGTAGGGCGCGTCGTCGTACAGCAGGCCGCCGCTCAGGGACGCCTCCTCGGCGGCGCCGGCGAGCACCTGCCAGGGGGCGCGGCCGGAGACCTTCAGCTCCGCCGCGAGCCCCGTGTCCAGCGTCTTCAGGGCGGTCAGGTCCACCGCGGCGAGGGCGTGCGCGACCACCGCGTCGAAACCGGCCGCGCGGTCGTCCAGGTACCCCGGCGCCTTGAGGGTCCGGCAGGCGCTGGCGTCGCCCATCACCAGCAGGGACACCCGCTCGGCACGCCCGGCGATGTCCCGACCGACCTGAACACACCGCTCGGGTTCGAGAGGGTCCGCCACGGCGACACCCTCGACGGGGGCGGACAGGTCGGCGCGGTCCAGCAGCCAGGCAGCCACCGCGAGGGAGGCCGGGAGCACCCCTTCCGGTGCCTCCTGTCCACCCTCAACCCGCCCCAGCCGGACGTCGAGATCCACGCCGAACCCGCGGAACGACCCGCGTGCGCCCGGGGCGTACCACCCGTCCCGCTCGGCGGGCCCCACGACGACCAGGCGGTCGGGGCGGGCGGCCGCGAGCACGCCGAGCGCGTCCGCGCACGCCTCCCGCGCACGGTCCAGCTCGGGCGCGGCCCCCGCGGCCACCTCGGGCACGAGCAGCGGAGGACAGGGACAGACAGCGGCGGCGACAAGCATGATCCGCAGGGTAACCGCCACCACCGCCGGACGCGCGGGGCGCCGCCGAGGGGCGCGGATCGGCGCCGCCGGGGCGCGTGATCGGCAACGTGGGGCGCGGGCCGACGCCGTGGGGCACAGGGCGCGGGCCGACGCCGTGGGGCGCGGCCGGCAGCCGGGAGGGGTCGCGGGCCTGCGGCGGTCACCGTGGACGGCTCGTCCAGAGCAGCCGACCGGCCTGGCGGCAGCGGGCCGTCAGTGCCCCCCGCACCCGCCCGTCGTCGCCACCGGCAGCGGATCCGGAACGCCGATCTTCGGCAGCCCGAGCAGCACCCCCGCCGGCTTGGCCTCGGGCGCGGCGTTCCGCTTCTCCCAGGCGTCCCCCGCGCGGGTCCGGCGCACATCGAGGACGGCGCCCTCGGCGAGCAGGTGGTGCGGAGCGGCGTACGTGATCTCGACGGTCACGACGTCACCGGGGCGCACCTCCTGGTCCGGCTTGGTGAAGTGGACGAGGCGGTTGTCGGGGGCGCGGCCGGAGAGCCGGCGGGTGGCGCCGTCCTTGCGGCCCTCGCCCTCGGCGACCATCAGCTCCAGGGTGCGGCCGACCTGCTTCTTGTTCTCCTCCCAGGAGATCTCCTCCTGGAGGGCGACGAGACGCTCGTAGCGCTTCTGCACGACCTCCTTGGGGATCTGGTCCTCCATGGTGGCCGCGGGCGTGCCGGGGCGCTTGGAGTACTGGAAGGTGAACGCCTGAGCGAAGCGGGCCTCGCGCACCACGTGCAGCGTCTGCTCGAAGTCCTCCTCGGTCTCGCCGGGGAAGCCCACGATGATGTCGGTGGTGATCGCGGCGTGCGGGATGGCGGCGCGGACCTTCTCGATGATCCCCAGGTAGCGCTCCTGGCGGTACGAGCGGCGCATCGCCTTCAGCACCGTGTCGGAGCCGGACTGGAGCGGCATGTGCAGCTGCGGCATCACGTTCGGCGTCTCGGCCATGGCGGCGATCACGTCGTCGGTGAAGTCACGGGGGTGCGGTGAGGTGAACCGGACGCGCTCCAGGCCCTCGATCGTCCCGCAGGCCCGCAGCAGCTTGCTGAACGCCTCGCGGTCGCCGATGTCGGAGCCGTACGCGTTGACGTTCTGCCCGAGGAGCGTGATCTCGGAGACGCCCTCGCCGACCAGCGCCTCGATCTCGGCGAGGATGTCGCCGGTGCGGCGGTCCTTCTCCTTGCCGCGCAGCGCGGGGACGATGCAGAACGTGCAGGTGTTGTTGCAGCCGACGGAGATCGACACCCAGGCCGCGTACGCGCTCTCGCGGCGGGTCGGCAGCGTCGAGGGGAACGCCTCCAGGGACTCGGCGATCTCGACCTGCGCCTCTTCCTGCACGCGCGCGCGTTCCAGCAGGACCGGCAGCTTGCCGATGTTGTGCGTACCGAAGACGACGTCCACCCAGGGCGCCCTCTTGACGATGGTGTCGCGGTCCTTCTGGGCCAGACAGCCACCGACGGCGATCTGCATGCCGGGCCGGGACGCCTTCATGGGGGCGAGGCGGCCGAGGTTGCCGTAGAGGCGGTTGTCGGCGTTCTCGCGTACGGCGCAGGTGTTGAAGACGACGACGTCGGCGTTGCCCTCGCCGGCGTCCTCGGGCGCGCGCACGTACCCGGCCTCCTCCAGGAGACCGGACAGCCGCTCGGAGTCGTGGACGTTCATCTGGCACCCGTAGGTGCGTACTTCGTATGTCTTGACGCCCACTGCCTGGCTCCGGTCGCTGCTGGTCATGTCACCAGGGTAGGCGCTCCGCGGAGTACGCCCCGCCCCTCACCCCGTGCACGCCCGTCCCAGCGGGTCCGTCCCCGCCGGTCAGCCGGTCCACCCCGCTCGTCAGCCGGTCCAGCCCTGCGCGCTCAGGACCGCGGCGATGTCGGGCGCCCGGTAGTGGTCGCCCTTGAGGACCTTGCCGTCGGCGCGGCGGGCGACGCGGCCGTCGGGGCCCAGCTTGGTCATGTTGGAGCGGTGGATCTCGGCGATCACCGCGTCCAGGCCCTGTCGTCACATTCCCGCCGTCGCCCGCGGGGTAGGTGGGAATTTGACGACAGGGCCTAGTAGTGCCTGGTCAGGTTCACTCGCCGGTGGCGTGTCCGTTTGATCGCTTGTTCCGTTGGCCTGTTGTGATGGGTGGGGAGCTGGCCGCGG